>JAWOIH010000164.1:0-25035 GCA_046484725.1 Candidatus Desulfacyla sp.
TTGTTCGTAAACTGGGGCGACACGGCGCGCCGATTCCGAATATCATACCGGGATACATATCAATATCTTTCCCAATGTCGGAGACAACAAGTATAAAGAACGTTAAAAAGTGGGCGGTCTAACGGAGAAAGACGAGCAGCATGTCATACCATAATAGACAGAGGGCACTGGGAACATATGTATGGAACCACCCGATGGAATGGAAGACCCCACCCTGTCAATTTATCAGGAAGAAATTCCTTGATTCAGAGGAGATTGCGTACCCAAGGTGGGCGCCAAATAATATCAGTTTTTCAAGAGTAGGCCGTATCGGCAGCATCCCGCGCATGTCCGCGAATTAGAATAGGGGGGCATCCAAGGATGATAGGTGACTTTTGTCGGTTTTGTCAGATCGCCCCTTGTGAATTTCTGAATTTTCTTATGATGGCCTGCCATAGGGATGGAGCGGATTTGTTAACGTGATGCGCGTCCCTCTCCTCCTGGGGGGCGGTGGCCGGTTTCCAGAAATGGGTGCCGGTTTTTTGAGTCCCTAAAGGGGATGGTTTGTGAATAAAAGCGTACCAGGAGCGTACCAAATTGGACAGCTACAAAAAAAGGACTTACAGCGAGTGGCCGTAAGTCCTTGATTTTTGTGGTGCCGAGACCAGGAATTGAACCAGGGACACGGGGATTTTCAGTCCCCTGCTCTACCGACTGAGCTATCTCGGCAAAAACTCAAGAGGTGAACATAGCAAAAGATTATTGTAAGGTCAAGACCAATTTCAAGCTAAGATGTCTTTTTGTCGGATTCTTCAATCTCTATATCCAGTTCCAGAGGTTCAAGCTCCAGTTCAAACAGATCCGGCTCGTCTTCTTTCCCTCCGCCAGGGGCATCTCCTTTGTTCAAAGCGACACCTTCTTTTTTGGAGGCGTCATCCAGTTGCATGTTGGCCGCTCCTGGGTCCAAGGCCTCGCTTTCCCAGAAACCCTCCTTTTTGGGTCCCGCATCTTCAGAAAGGGAGATCTCCGTTTCAAAGAAGATCTCGTCTGCCGTTTCACCTTCAAGCGCTGTGGCTTCTGTTTCGGGATCAAACAATACGATTTCAGTTCCCTCATCGGAAAGATCATCCAATGAAATGGCAAATTCTTCATCTGCCGCCTCTGCTCCCTTTCCAATCTCCGTTTCACGCCCTGTCGATGAAGGTTCCGGCTCAGGCTGGATCGGTTCCTGATCCTCGTCGGAAAGGCTGTCGAGAGAAATCAGCAATTCCTGAGTGTCGGCTCCGTGCATTCCCGATGCCCCGGATGACCCCATAGGTGCGCCCATCTCTGGAACCTCGCCATCCCCGGTCAATACGCCCAGAAGGGAAAGAGGTTTGGGCTTGTAGGATGGAAAACTCATCAGGTCCCTCTCGAGAGAGAGGTCATGACCACATTTCGGGCAGACCTGGTTATAATCAAAGCTTATAAAACTGCACTTCGGACATTTCATGGGCGCCTCCTTGCAACAAATTGGCTTTTATAGAGTTCTGATGCTGTCAGGCGTCACGCCTTCAGGGTGATCGGAAGTGTTCCTGCATTTTTCCAATGCATTTCTCGCCAGCCTGTCACAGCGCTCATTTTCCGGATGCCCGTTGTGTCCCCGCACCCACTTCCACCGGATCTGGTGTGGCTTACTCAAGTCCAACATCTTCTCCCACAGATCTCTGTTAACAACGGGTTTTTTCTGAGAATTGACCCAGTTTCGCCGGATCCATCCGGATACCCACTCTGTCATACCCCGCATCACATATGTTGAATCGGTACATAGCGTGATTTTGCAGGGCCTCTTGAGTTGCCGGAGGGCCTCTATGACGGCCATCATTTCCATCCGGTTATTGGTGGTGTTTAAAGCGCATCCGGAGATCTCTTTGGTCACATCCCCATATCTGAGCAGGGCACCGTAACCGCCTGGCCCGGGGTTTCCACTGCACGCCCCGTCCGTGAAAATTTCAACGATGTTGCCTTTGTTTTCTGCCATATGGTCCAATTGCGTCAAAGGGGATGATATCTGACGGCAATTCCCCCATGCCCCTATCTGCGTGCACCCCCCCTTGCCTCATGATGAAACTTGTAGACAAGCACGTCTAACATTACCGTAAAATCGATGTTCTCGACCAAACAACATCCAGGAACAGTGATCCTCGTGGGGGAAAAATTGAGGATGGCGTTCACATTGGCGTCCAAAAAAAAGTCCGCCACTCTCTGGGCGGCAGAGGCAGGCGTGGTAATGACGCCGATCTCAACATCCAGTTCCACGACGGCCTCTCTCAATTCCTCGATGCTTCTGACCTTAAGACCCGAGGGAAGCCTCTTTCCGATCTTTTCCGGAGCGTTGTCAAAAGCGGCCACGCACTTGAAGCCTCTTGCCGAGAAATTGTGGTGTTGGATAAGGGCAGATCCCAGTTTCCCGATTCCGACAATCCCCAGATTCCAGTTACGGTTGATGGCTAAAATCTCTTTTATGTGGGACTGAAGATCTATCACATCATAACCGACGCCCCGGATGCCGAACTCCCCGAAATATCCGAGGTCTTTCCTGACTTGGGCCGAATTGACCTGACACAGCCAGGCCAATTTTTCCGAAGATACCACTCGGTATCCGTCAAATTCCAGGAGTTCGAGCTGTCTGTAGTAGATGGAGAGTCTGGTAATGGTGGCTTTCGGGATTTTTCCTGATTTAGGCATTTCTCAGGTCCTCAGTTTCTTTTCGATATGGATTGCACGTCCTACACGGTTCCGGCTTGGCAAGAAAAGCCCATAGGACCTTGCACATGTTCATCGCGCCGGATCGACACGCCCCATCGTCAATAGGCCTTCGTTGCGATCTATTATAGGATATCGGCACAAACGATTCAAGGGGGTTCGTGTTCATGCCCCTGCACATCCCAATTCCCTCTGGCCATCCCGTTCATATGGACTTCAATGTTTTTAGGGCTACGGGTTGTGAGAGATAGACTCTCAGAATATACGTGCCGGAATCCGTATCGCCCCCGGACAAAAATTATGATGACAATCCCTTTGCAATGCTATATAAAATAACCCTTTGAAACCTTATGGAAAATGTTCGACCCACGCCCGGAGATGCGATTTTGGTAAAAGCGCCTGCCCCTGTAAAGGATGAAGCTGCCTCGACAGAAACCAGAGAGAGGAACACGGCGGTTGCATCCGATAAGGCCATAACGGAAAATCTCTTGCTGGCCTGCGATAAGGTGGCAAGCGAGCGGTATCAGGCCTTTATAGAAAACATTGAAGATGGGGTCTATGAGGTAGATATTCAAGGGAATTTCCTTTATTTCAACAATTCCCTCTGCAAGCTCTTAGGGTACCCGAAGGAAGAGATCCAGTTTCAGAATTTTTCAAAGTTTATGAGCGAGGCGTATTCAACGATCGCGGCTAAGACGTTTAAGGCGCTTTATCAGACCGGCCGGGCCGTATCGGACCTCACATGGGAATTCATCGACAAAAACGGCCAACAAAAGATTGTTGAACTCTCTGCAAGTCAGATTATCGACGATACCGGAAAGGTCATCGGTTTTCGGGGCATTGCACGCGATGTGACCGGCAGGTTTAAGATCCAGAAAGCACTTCAGGAATCCGAGAAACGGTATAAGACCCTTCTCGATTTTGTGCCGCATCCGATTGTCGTATTTTCTCTTGCAGGCCACGTTTCATATCTCAACCCTGCATTTACGCAGGTCTTCGGGTGGACACTTGAAGAACTCAAAGGGAAGAAGATCCCCTATGTCCCTCCCGGTCTTGAGCAGGAAACCAGCGAAAACATCAGAAAACTGTTATGCGAGAGGATTATTCTTCGGCAGGAGACGCAGAGACTGACCAAAGACGGCCGAATACTGGATGTGGTCTTCAGGGCCGCTCTCTTTTCCGAAAATGAAGAAAGCCCGTCAGGGGAGCTGGTCCTTCTGCGCGACGTCACCGCAGAAAAGAGGGTCAGGCGGAACAACGAGGCCTTGCTGGAAACCAGCCTGGCCCTTCCCAAACACCCCGATCTGGATGACCTGCTGGATTATATTGGCGCCAAGATCAAGGTCCTCACGGATGCTGAAGGCGCGCTCGTCATCCTCCTGGACGAGGAAAAGAATGAACTCTATTTCAAATCCGCCGTCCATGACGATCAAGCCACTGAACAGCTCCTCAAAGAAATCCGTTTCCCTGCTGAAAGGGGCGTCTGCGGGAAAGTTATACGCACCGGCCAGCCGATCATCGTGAAAGACGTATCCAAGGACTCTGATTTTTATGAGGTCGTGGATATGCAGGCCGGATTTTCCACAAAGAGCCTGATGGACGTTCCCTTGAGAACCGGCGACCGCATCATCGGGGTCTTGTGCGCCATAAACAAAAAGCGCGGGTCCTTTGACGATACGGACATTGAACTGTTGAATATGATATCCGGGACCGTGGCCCTGTCTATTGAAAACGCCCGGGTTTCGAAGGAGATAAAGGAGGCGTACAACGAGGTCGCCAGCCTGAACCGGGCCAAGGGAAAGGTCATCAATCATCTTTCCCATGAATTGAGGACCCCGCTGGCGGTTCTCGGCGGGACCCTGAGCATCCTGGAAAAAAAGCTGGATTGCCTCCCGCCGGAGGAGTATCGGCCCACCATCGATCGAGCCCACCGAAACCTGGGCCGCATATTGGAAATCCAGTATCAGGCGGAAGATATTATCCGCGAGCGCCATTACGATGCCCATCATCTCCTCGCGCTGCTGTTGGATGAGTGTTCTGATGAGTTGGAGACCCTTGTCGCCGACGAGGTGGGGGAAGGGCCTGTTGTGGAAAGAATCAGGAAACGGATTGATGCGATCTTCCGTCCGAAGGAGGATCTCTACAGGGAGATCTTTCTGAGTCCATTTATTGCGGAGACGCTTAGAGCGACCCGGCCGCGTTTCAGCCATCGAAACATCGAGCTGAACACCCGTCTCGAAACCACCCGCCCCATTTTCATCCCCGATGCTCCCCTCGAAAAATTGGTTATCGGCCTTGTCAAAAACGCCATCGAGAACACGCCGGACCAAGGGAAAATCGAGATCGAATGCAGAGAAAAGGGGAATGGGATCGAGCTTCTGGTTCGGGACTACGGGGTCGGGATCACCCTCGAAAACCAGAGGCGCATTTTTGAGGGCTTTTTTGTAACCCAGGAGACCATGAACTATTCAACAAAGCGAGAGTTTGATTTCAATGCAGGGGGAAAGGGCGCAGACCTGTTGCGCATGAAGATCTTTTCAGAGCGTTATCATTTCAAGCTCGATATGACGTCCGTTAGATGCCGGTATATACCGACGGACAATGACATCTGCCCCGGTAAAATTTCGAAATGTCGTTTCTGCACAAAGACGAGTGACTGCTATGAATCCGGGGGGACGACGTTTACGGTCTTTTTTCCCTTTGAAGCAGGCGCCGCCGGTCCGGAAACCGCGGCCAAGGAGAAGCGTTCCGACTCGATTCTGACCGGTTGATGGCTCATCCGCCGGACCGATTCTTAACAGCGCCTCGGCCCGGCGTTTTATAATCCGGCTCATCGCGGAATGCCGTGCAACTCCGGAAGGCTTCCCAAAAGAGCATCACTCGAAGCAACGGAGGTTGCGGCTAAAAAAATGCCTTCACAGGCCCGGGGAGTGATCTTCCCTGCAAGTTTCAAATAACCCATCGACAAGACTTAAAATCAAACCGCAGGGAGACCTGTAACGCATACACAGGGAGTTCACAATGGGCCAGGAGGTTTTTTCCGCAATTGCCGAACGCGTTCAGTCCGAGGGCTATGCCCGCAAACTGGGGCTGCAACTGCTGGAGGTTTCCGAAGGGCGCGCCGTCGTTGAGATGGTTCCCATGGAAGACGACGCCAATATCTTCGGCATGGTGCATGGAGGGGCCATTTTTTCCCTCATGGATGAGGCGTTTCAGGCCTCTTGTAATTCCCACGGAAGGGTGGCCGTGGCCCTTGATGTGAATGTGGTTTTCCATCATCCGGCCGAACCCGGACAAACACTCCGGGCCGAATCCAGGGAGATCCATCGCTCCAACAAGACGGGCGCCTATGAGATAAGAGTGACCGATGAAAACCATACCCTTATCGCCTCGTGTCAGGCCCTTGCCTACAGAAAAAGAGAGCGGTTGCCCTTTCTGGACGAATAGACACCCTTGGGCCCATCAGACGGGAAGGCCGGAGAGAAAAAATGATGGATTCGCGCCATCCTTTGATTCCAGACATTTGACAACAACCGGTTATTTAAATATATATAGGAAAAGCGGAACCGAAAAAAGAATTTTTCTGCGATCCATTGCGAATCGGGCATCCGGTGGAAAGGCGAGGTGAGCGTATTGAAAAGAGAGGTTCTGATACCGGAAGCGGACATCCAAAGGCGGGTCAGGGAAATCGCTGACCAGATATCGAACGATTACCAGGGGACGGAACCTATCCTGGTCGGGATCCTGAAAGGGTCTATCATCTTCATGGCCGACCTCATGAGGGCCATCCGCATCCCCGTCCAGATGGATTTTATGCGGGCGGCCAGTTATGGATCAGAAAGGCAGTCCAGCGGGATGGTCCGGGTGACCAAGGATATGGAGTTGCCCATTCTGGGAAGGCCTGTCATCCTGATTGAAGATATCGTGGACAGCGGGTTGACCCTGGCCTACGTCAAAGGGCTGCTGGAAGGCCGGGGGGCTGCGTCCCTGAAAATCTGCGCCCTCATTGACAAATC
Organism: Candidatus Desulfacyla sp.; assembly: GCA_046484725.1. Classification (GTDB taxonomy): domain Bacteria; phylum Desulfobacterota; class DSM-4660; order Desulfatiglandales; family Desulfatiglandaceae; genus AUK324. Next base: position 6,741 of record JAWOIH010000164.1, read on the forward strand.
CGAGCGCAGAGAGCAGGCTGTTTCGGTGGACTATTGCGGATTTCAGGTCAAGGAAGGATTTCTCGTAGGCTATGGGCTTGATTGCAATGAAGAATACCGCAATTTGCCCGAGATTTGCGTCCTCAAGGAGTAGCCGGACATTCGCCGGTTCGGGGCGACCGATATCAGCCAACCTTTGATTGGTCGATATGGATTTTGCAGGAGGAAATCATGCTCATCCAATGTGAAAAGTGCCACACCATATTCAATCTTGAGGAGACACGCTTAAAAAAAGGCGGATCCAAGGTCAGGTGCTCGCGCTGCGGAGACATCTTCATGGCATACCCATCCGTGCACGGGGAGAAGGATGTGGTTGAAGACGTCCCTGTCCCATCGACACAGGCTGAGACGGAGACCGTCGATCAACTGATTCTGATCGGTGATGAAGAAGAACCCCGTGGCCTTGCAGGAAAGGATAAAGCCTTCGAGGCGGACCTTGAGAGTATCTATGGAGATGTGCGTTCCGAACCGGTTCCTGATTTAGAAAAGATGGGACCGGAAAGCGTCCCGTATAACGAAGGTATTGAGCCCATCGGAAAAACGACCTCCAAAAAGAAGCCCTCCAAAGGGGGATTGCGTACTGTCCTTCTGGCGATTCTCCTGGTGATTCTGGGTGGGGCCGCTGCCATGACCTATTGGAAGCCGGAGTTGATTCAGCCCTACCTCTCCTTTGAGTCGTTTCAGCCTTACCTCTCCTTTTTGAAGACGCCTGAAAAAGAAAAACCGGCTGACGCCGGGGTCCGTCTCCTTCAGCTTGAATCGGTTGCGGGTTCTTTTGTCGATTCGCACAAAAGCGGACAATTTTTTGTAATTCGCGGGACGGTGCACAGCCAGTACCCGAAGCCCAGGAGTCACATCCTGATCAAAGGCAGCATCCTTGACAACAAGGGGAAAGTAATTGAAAGCAGAGACGCTTACGCCGGGAACACATTTACAGAGGAGGAGCTGAAAACCCTGTCTGTCGAGGAGATTCTGAAGGCCATGAAAAACCGGGACGGCATGGCCAGACAAAACTTCAACGTTCCGTCAGGCTCAAGCATTCCCTTCATGATCGTATTTGACAATCTGCCCGATACCCTGAGTGAATTTGCAGTGGAGGCGGTCAGTTCATCTCCTGGAGCTTAGGAACTGTCAATAGACCGTGAACGGACAGGGAAATGGGCTTGAAGAACAAGTGCTCGGGTTCACCGATCCAAAACGGTTGACCGGTAGATTTGCTGTGCCCGATCGAGTGCATCAAGATCATCTACGCCCATCACCTCTTCCTCATCTTCCGCAACAATATACCCGGTGGAAAGACCGTCCTCATGCATATATTCAACAAGATCTGTGATAAAATACTCCTTGACATCTTTCAGCCTGCCCTCCACCTCCTTTCGCACCCTGTGAGGTCTTGAGGCAAGGACAGGCAGGTAACGAAGCAAAACCTCTCTTCTAACGACATAGATCCCTGAATTGCAGATGCGAAGCGACTCCTTCCGTTCTTCGGGATAGGTGTGCCAGTATTTCCATTCGATGATCCGAATCACCTGATCGCCCGCTATCTCAAGTACACCGTATTGTTTCCGTGATCCCGGTCTGAAACCGAGGACAACCAGGCTATGATCTTCCAAGCATTCAATCATCCGCATATAAGTGGACGTCCTGACAAAGGGGACATCCCCCATCGTGATGATAAAGCAATCAGGGGTTTCCGCCTTCACAAAATCCATGGCCGCGAGCAAGGCCCCACCGGTCCCGTTGAGTTCCGGCTGCTCCCAATAGGTCACGCCAAGGTCTTTGGTGGCTGCTATCACGTCCTCTTTTGCGTGGTTTACAATAACGGCCCTGGGACCCGGAGGGAGATGCGTCAACATGTAACAAAGCATAGGGATATCACCTTGATAAGGGCTTTTTCCAGGGACCAGGGGAAGGAGGGTCTTGTTGCCGGCATATCCCTTCATGCGGCTTCCCCTCCCGGCGGCCAGAATCACGGAGCCTGTTTTCATTTAAGAACCCCTTTTCAACTCCGCACACGGAGCTCACCACTGTTCGTTACTATTTAGTGCCTGAACGAAAACCAGGTTTTCGCTCAGGAAATCCGAAACAATGACCAAAAACCTAAATGCCTCAATGGCAGAAACATCCTGTTTTCAAGCTGTTGGTTTTTGTCATTTGAACATTCGATATTCCTATTTTTTTCGGATTTAGAAATTCGATATTCGGGTTTTGGCTGAACAGGGGTTTCCGTTCAGCCACTATTTAGGCTGCCATCCCCAGATGACCCGCATGAAACCCCAAATCCCTGAATTCCTCAATCCCCTCTGTTCAACCCTGTCTCGCGCCGTAGGATCGGCCCTTCCATTCCAGCCCCTTCCCTTGCCAGAAACGGATGGCCGATGTCCAGGTCATGCTAAGATAGAACGTCGCGATTACCGGAAGGAGGAGCGCCCACCCGAATGACAGGTTGTAAAACCTCAATGTCGGCAGGTAGGTCAGGACCATGGCGGCCAGGGCGCAACCGGAAATACTCTTCGACAGTATCGATGGGATGAACATACCTGCAACCGGAAGCCAGAATACGATGATTATCATGACAGTGCACAATAAGAGGAGAAGCGTTGAATAGCGAAGCTGATGAAATGCAGTCCTCGCCACCATATCCCAGACGTCCCTGATGTCCTCGTAGGCCCTCAGGCTCACCACCGAATGGGAAAGCCCGATCCATGTCCTGCCGCCGGCGCCTTTGATCTGTTTTGCCAGGGCGCAGTCATCGATCAATTCATTCCGCACGGCCCCGAAACCGCCTGACTCTCTCAAAGCCCCCGTCCTGAGGAGGATGCATCCCCCGGCGGCCGCGGCCACCCATGGGAACGTGGAATTGGAAAGACGGAACGGATAGAGCATCTTAAAGAAATAGATGAAGGCCGGCATCAACAATCTCTCCCAGAATCCGACCATGCGCAGGGCCGCCATCAGGGACACCAGCTGGAGGTCACCTTCCTCCATCTTCCTTCGCAGGGCCCAAAGGATCCCCGGCTTGAGCCTTATATCTGCATCCAACAGGAGGAGCAAGTTGGTATGAACATGCCGGAATCCCTGTTGGAGGGCCCAGAGTTTGCCGCTCCAACCCTCAGGAGGGAGTTCACCCGCAATGATGCGGAGGTCTTTCATACCGGCGGATTCAGCGGCAACGGCGGTCCCGTCCGTGGACCGGTCATCCACCAGGATAACGGGGATATGCCCACCCTGGGCCTTGACCCCTGCCAGTGTTGCCTTGATGACACCGGCCTCATTCCTGGCAGGTATGAGGACCGTTATATCGCTCAGGTCCTCCCCGGTCAGATCCGCCGGGGCATCCAACGCCTCGGACGTGGCCCACGGGCGCCACGGCAGGAGGAATAGGATCGCCCAGGCGCAGGCCCCGGCGACGGCCAGGTAGTTTAAGTCCATGCTCGTTACCGGTTCGGTTGCTCGTTATTTGTTGTAGCGAAGCGGAAATCGCGTCTTCAGCGGGACTGGTTATAAGATACTGGCTGATACGCTCGCAAGCCGATGAGCTGATGGCTGACGTTGCATCTCAACAGCTTAAGAGCCCAACCTGGCCACCCCCCTCACGCCTTGTACCTTGCGCCTTGTGCATCACGCCTTTCGCGCCATCTTGAGATATGCATCTCCCTCGTCGTGTTTCCCCCGCTTGACGCAGCCCTTCCCATAGATACGACACTTCAAAGAGAGTTCTTCCATAACCGCCTGCCGTTGCTCCCTGTTGAGGCGCTCACCCTTCAGAAGTTTCAGGAGGGCCTTTATTCTGAACCGATCCATCCCCCTGTAGCGAGAGGAGAGTTGATCAGGATGTCCCCCCTCTTTGACAGTCAGTCGATCCTCGATCAGGTAGATCGGATGGCGGCAGGCAATCCTGAGCCAGAGATCATAGTCTTCGCAAACAGGGAGGTCTTCATCAAAAAGCCCCACTTCCTCCATAAGGGAGCGTCTGAGCATCACGGCTGACGGACTGACAAGACAGAGCCTCAGCGATGGCTCAAACACATCTCCCGACGGTTTCAGATGACGCTTTTTGGGATTGGCATACCGTCCGTTTCTGATCCAAATCTCCTGGGTCTGGCAGATGAGTGTCTCGGGACGGCTCCTGAAAAAAGCCATCTGCACCTCCAGTTTTTGAGGCAACCAGTAGTCATCCGAATCGAGAAACGCGATCCACGGGGCTTGGGATTCCCTGATCCCCCTGTTCCTGGCAACAGAGACACCTCGGTTAGAAGGCAGGGCGATATAGCGGAGCCTCCGGCCGAATTGGCTCAGGAGATCTTCCGTATGGTCGTGTGATCCGTCATCCACCACGATGATTTCATAATCCATATAGGTCTGGTAGAGGACGGATGCGACCGCCCGGGCCGTCTTCATGGCCCTGTTGAACGTGGGGATGATCACACTCACCGCCGTCATCGCCAGCTCTGCCAGACCAGGGCCAGGAGCCCGGTAAGCAAAAAGTTGATCTCGACGAGCGCCTCAAGGGTGATCCCTGGACAAAGCCACTGCCTTTCATAGGCCATGAGCGAAAGCCATAGGGTAAAAAGGGGAATGAGGATGATATAGCAGAACATACCGGCAATCCCGAGGGCCGGACTGACAAGGAGGACGAAGGCAGTTATCAGAAAAACGATCCTGAGAAGCACCAGGGTGCGTCTTTCACCCAAGATAATCGGCAGTGTTTCCGTGCCCACCATGAGATCCCCCTGCACCTGCAAGAGGCTGAAAAAAATGGCCCTGGCATAACTCCATGTGAATACGACCAGCCCCGTCATAACGGCGGCGGGCACGTCCACCCCTCTGGTTTCGAGCACCGGCAGCAGGCTGATCACCGCTACCCAGGCAAGGGCCTCGGAGAGGCTCCTGGATCCCGGGATGTCCTTGATCTTGCTGTAGCGATACCTGTCGCGGATCCGCTCCGGAATCAGGGGGACGCTGTAAACGATGCCCAGGGCGCTGAGCCCGGTCAAGGCCAGGAAGGTGATCACGCCGACCCTGTAAGAAAGCGCCAATGCCATGGCCAGGGCGGTCATGCCGGTTATATTCAGGAGGACCTTGTGCGTTTTCAGAAAGGCCGTCCTATCCGGTTCATTATAGGCGCTGGCCCCCTTGTCCAGAAAGCGATTGAACACATGCATGGCGAAGATATAGAGAAAAGCCAAAACAGGGAAGGGTGAAACAGGGTCTCTTCCTTCCATGATGGCGGCGGCATAGGCTAAAGAAAAGGCACCCGACGCTACAAGGAGATTGCTCAACACCATAAATCTGAAGACCTGTTTCACCCAGCGGGTCAGGAAGGTCTCTTGACGGTCACGGATCGCCTCGATTTCCTGCAATACATTCCTTATCATCCAGTGGGGGGTGGATGCCCCCGCGGTCAGGCCGACGACACTCATTCTGGAGAGCTTGTCCTTATCCAGATCCTGCTCGGTTTCCACATGAAAGGTGGGGAGGGATTCCTCCTCGGATATCCGGGCGAGTCGCTGGGTATTGGCACTGTGGTATCCGCCGACTACCACCACGGCATCCACCTGACCCTTAAAGGTCCTCACCTCCTGCTGTCTCTCCTGTGTTGCATCACAGATGGTTTCAAATACCAGGAGATCGGGAAATCTCCTTTTCAAGGCATCAACGATCTCGTTAAACTTCTCTTGGTTTTGAGTGGTCTGGGCAACCACAAAAGGCCGGTCGACCGGGGGAAGGCCTGCCACGTCCGCCTCCTCCTGGATCACGTGGGCCGGGCTTTTGCTGTAACCCATCAGACCGATCACCTCGGCGTGGTTCTGGTCGCCCACGATGATCGCCGAGTGACCCTTATTGGAATAATGACGGATGATCTGCTGCACCCGGGTGACCTTTGGGCATGTGGCATCGATCACCTTGAGCCCGGTCCCTTCAAGCAACTCGCGTTTTCGCGGCGGAATGCCATGGGCCCTTATGATGATCCGGCCCGATCTCAGTTCCCTGACGTCATCGGTTGCCTTGACCCCTTTTGCTTCCAGTATATTCAGGACCTGCCGATTGTGGATCAGGGGTCCGAAGGTAAAGAGGGGGCCCTCCTTCTTGTTGGCCTCCGCCATGACGATCTCCATGGCACGACGGACGCCCATGCAGAATCCTGCAGTCTTTGCCAGTATCACCTTCATGTCCGGTCTTGTCCCTTTGCAAAGGTTGCGTATGCCACGGGATCCGTCAACGATATGGGAGCCCCGGATGATCCCGTCAATAAGGAGAAATAGGCCTCCATTGCGGCCATCATGGTATCCAAATCATGAATCGCTGTAAAGGCGGCCCGAAACCGGCTGCTTCGGGGAAGGCCCTTTGTATACCAGAGCAGGAGCCCCCGCATGATCTTTGCGGCCCTTTCTTCGCCCATGAAATCCACCAACAGGCTGAAATGGGCCAAGATAATCTCCATCCGCTCCCCCGGTTCAGGGGGACGGGGGGCCAACCCCTTGTCCATGTCCAGGATCTCCCTGAAGATCCAGGGATTGCCCAGTGCGCCCCTTGCGATCATGACGCCATCGCATCCGGTCTGCTGCATCATCTCATGGGCGCGGGGCGCCGAACAGATATCGCCATTGCCGATGACCGGAATCCCGGTCTTGTATTTGACTTGAGAGATGATGCCCCAATCCGCGCTTCCTGAAAACCGCTGGGTCACGAATCTGGGGTGAATCGTAATGGCATCGGCGCCGCAATCCTCAACGATCCTGGCAATATCGCATGCGATAGGCTCATCCGGCGACCATCCGGCCCTGGTCTTTACGGTCAGGGGAACAGGACAGACCGAGCGGACGGCCGACACAATATCTCTCACACGCTGGGTCGAACGAAGAAGGGCGCCGCCCGAACCCGTTTTGACCACCTTCCGTGCAGGGCAGCCCATGTTGATGTCCACCAGATCGGCCCCTGCGTCCACAACCATCCGGGCTGCCTCAGCCATGACACGGGGATCCGCCCCGAATATCTGAACCGAAAGAGGCCGTTCCTCCGGATCGCTCTTGAGATATCTGAAGGTTTTTTCCTGGTGTCTGGCGATACCCATGGCGCTGATCATTTCAGTGGTGACGAGACCCGCACCCAACCGCTTTACAATGCGACGGAACGGCAGGTTGGTGATCCCCGACATGGGGGCCATGATCAGCCGGTTTTTCAGTTTGAGGGCGCCGATTTGCAGCATTTCGACCTGTGCGGTTTCAGGTTTCGGGTGTCAGGTGGCAGGCCGGAAGGAGGGGCTGATGATGGCAGAAACTTTCCGAACCCCTGAACCTTTGAACCGGTTAACGGTTATCAGAATAGAAATAGGGGCCGGGCCCTGGTTGGCCCGACCCCTATTCCGCGCAACGCTTCAGTGCATTTTCTGCCGCATCGCTATGGGAGCGGCGTCAACTCCACCCTCCGGTTCAAGGCCCGGCCTTCTTTTGTGTCGTTTGAGGCAACCGGTTGGGTGAATCCGAATCCCTCGACGCTAAGCCTATCCTTGGCAATGCCCTTCTTGATCAGATAACCCACTACGGCATTGGCCCTTCTAAAAGACAACTTCTTATTGTATGCTGCAGTACCAATACTGTCCGTATGCCCCGCGATCTGCGCCCTGAGGCCCGGATTATTTTGGAATACCGCGACGACTTCGTCCAACAGGTGGTTGAATTGCGGTTTGATGTTGTACTTGTCGAAATCGAACAGCACATTTTCGAGGACCCAACACCCGTCCTTATTCACCCTGGCGCCTTTGGGAGTTCCGGGGCACTTGTCCAGGTTGTCAGGCACGCCGTCGCCGTCAGAATCCAGAATGACGACGCCCTTTTCCACGACCACCGGCGCGGGTTTCGGCGGGGCCGCTTTCAAAAAGACCTTTGTTACGAAATCGGCCATCCCCTCGGGGGAGGCAATCTGCTCCCCGGTTACGTAGGTTCCGCATTGACCCGTCTGCACGACCTGCTCAAGAAGCTTCTTACCGTCGGGATCCACACCTATCTGTACGGCATAGAAACAGATCCTGTTTCCGTACTGCGCCTTCAAGTCTGCCGCGGACTTTTTAACGGCGTCATACACCATGACATCTTTGTCGGCATCGGTGAACATAATCACCGCGATATCGCCCTGGGCCGATTTAAAGTCCTGGGCCGTCGCATCGAGGGCCAGATTCAGCGGACTTTCGCCGACGCTGAAGCCGATCTTGTTCAACCCTGCGTCAAGGGCGCCTTTTTCATAGGGGGCCGGGCCCCAATAGAGTTTGGTAAGCTCATTGTCAAAAAGGGCCGTCCTGCCAAAGATCCTGAGCGCTCCTGTCATCTTGAGGTCCGGAATGGTGTGATTCATTCGAGCCGCCAATCGTTTGGCAATATCCAGCTTCAGCTCTCCCTTATAGGGTTTGCCCATGGTCCCCGACTTGTCGACAATGACCACGAAATTGTCAACCTTCTGCACGTAGTTCCCCGACTGGATCATCGGGTTGAGATTCTGGGGGGTGAATGTTGGAACCGCCTGTGGGGCAGCGCAACTGACCAGCAACAAGGCCCCTGCCACAAACAGAAACACCTTCAAATAGCCTTTTTTCATTACTCTCCTCCTCCTTTCTAATGCAACACTACTTTAACCAAATATTCCTCGGTATCGCCTCTCGAATACCTCGGTTTCAAACTTAGCAAGAAAATATACTCAAAACATATGCAATTGTCAAGATCTACCGCTTGCAACCAGCAAAAAAAGAAGACCCGCCCGGTCTTCGGGTACATCCTCGTCCTGTAACAGCCTTTTTCTGTTGCCGCATTAACATGGCGCGCTGCAGCGCTAAGGCCGTCGTCGTACTGCCCGGCACAATCCGCCTGTCAGTAGGCCACGGAGGGGAAAAGCTTTCGGTTGGTATGGGGCAAAAACAGGGCCGCGATATACTCCTCTGTAAAAGGCTGATAAGTTGAGAGTTCGATATTTGTCATCGACCTCGATACATTGATGCATGTCTCCATGGCCGATTCTGAAAGGAGGGACATGCGGGCCCCCGTCAGCGAGCTGTTCCCGATGAACTTTATTTTTTCTCTTGGAATATCCGGCAGGAGACCGATGGCAATGGACTTGGAAATATCCAGGAAACTGCCAAACCCGCCGGCCACATAAAATGTCTCTATCATGTCAAATCCGAGTCCGATATAGTCGGTCAGGGACTTGATGGCGGCAAAAACTGCGCCTTTTGATTTGATAAGGTTGTCGATATCCGACTCTGTGACGACAACAGCAGCCCCCGATTCGGTTTCATCCGGAAAGGCGATGACATATTCGGGGATGCTTTCCTCAATCCTGAGACGATCATCCTTCCGATCTCTATGGAATTTTCCGCCCGGATCGATAATCCCATTTCTGACAAGTTCATAGATGCAGTCGATCAGACCCGATCCGCAGATCCCCCGCGGCCTGGCATCGCCGATGGTCTGGTATTCGAGTCCGCCCTCCGAGATGACGACCTTCTCAATAGCCCCTTTTATGGCACGCATGCCACAGCGGGTGCCCCCTCCCTCAAAGGCCGGACCTGCCGAGGCAGAACAGCACACCAGCCAGTCTTTGTTGCCGACGGCGATCTCGCCATTGGTGCCGATATCGATCAGACCCCTCACCTCTTCGTGTTCAGGGATGCCGCACGACATAACGCCGGCCACAATATCGCCGCCCACATAAGAGGCAACACATGGAATCGTTTGAAGGATGCCGCGGGGATTGATCTGGATGCCGATTTCTTCGGCACGGATCAGGGGAAATTCATCGGCCGTCGGCACATAGGGATCCAAGCGAATGGAACAGGGAGAAAGGCCCAACAAGAAATGGCTCATGGTGGTGTTCCCGGCGGCTACAATGGCGTTGATTTCATCGATGGGGACATTTTTCTCTTTGCACACCTTTCTGATGAGCTGATTGATATTCTTGATCACCGCCTTCTGAACCGGTTCCAGCCCGCCCTTTCCACAGGCAAAGATCACTCTTGATATAACGTCCTCACCGTAGCTCGCCTGTTGATTGTGACACCCTTCGGAGCCGATCAGCCTGCCTGTATTCAGATCCACCAATTGGACCACGACCGTGGTGGTACCCACGTCAACGGCCACGCCGTAATTGGCCTGAGATGTATCAAGGGGATCGATCTTCAGAATGCGGTAGCCATCTCCCTTTCTTGCAAGGGTTACGGTAATCTTCCACTCATTCTGCCGCAGCTTGTCGGAAAGGTTCTGAAGACAATCCAAACCGATATCAAATGCGTGCCATCCGAACTGTTTCCGCAATTCCCGCGATATCCGTTCGATATCAGGGACATTGTCCTCGCTGGTGGGGGGCGGCAACTCAAGGTAGATCTTTTTGACGATAGGCTTGAGTTCGGTCTTGCCGGTTTCCTCTGTAGCCCCTCCGATCATGATTTTCGAGTCTTCCATCCTCGATTCAGGCGGAATCACGATCTCCAGGTCGTCATGGACCGGGGTCTGGCAAGCAAGAACGTATCCCTTCGTGATCTCATCCGGAGAAAAAAAGCCCTTTGCATGATCTTCAGCCTCAGCCCGCCCCTTTGTGACCTGAACGCGGCACCTGCCGCACACCCCCTCGCCTCCACAAAGGTTATTTATAAACACATCGACACGTTGAGCCGCCTCGGCAATGGTCGTGTCTTCCTCTACTTCAACGGATATGTCAGCTGGAAGAAAATGAACGGTATATGTCTTCATTGAGTATCTCCGGAAACCTTGCGACGTTCCAACCCCTTGATTCGGATGCGACATCCCGGGTTTGTTATTGACAGAAAAAGGCCTTTACGGCCCGAGGATCTTCTAAATTTTGAGCATACCGAGGATATTTGACAATTGGAGGTCAATATATTTATCGAGGCTGAGACGTCTCTTAAAGTGCCAATGCTTCAGTATCCACATATGAGCGGCAATGATGATATTATAGGCCGCCAGATCCACATCCACCTTTTTGAAAACGCCGAAATCTATCCCCTCCTGGATCATTTCACCAAAAATCTTGCTGACTTCCACCTCCAATTCCATGATGCGGGCCTTGGAGGCCCTGTCAAGAGAGTTGGACTTCTGATAAATCAGGAGGGCCTTCTCCCTCTGCTGGTCGACCACCTTGAAATAGAGACTCGCGGCAATGGTCAGTTTCTCTATGGGATCATCAATCCCGCGGATCATTCTGAGGAGGTTCTCACGGAAGATATTCAAGACATCTTCCATAATCATCCTCATAATCGCCGATTTCTGCTTGACATAGTGATAGGTGACCGGCAGGCTGACCCCTGCTGCTTCGGAAATCTCCTGAATCGAGGTGGCATTGAAGCCCTTCTTGACATACAGGGCGCTTGCCGCGTCAATGATCTTTTTCCTTACCTTGTCGGCATGCGCTATCTGGTCAAGCACGGTCAGCTGAGTTTTAGATGCGTCCATAACGATTCACCCTATCGAAAAAGGTTAACATGTCCCACGGGAACATCTCTCTTTAAAAAGGGACTATAGATGATCTTTCCCGGCGTGTCAAGGCGAGAACCGGCATACCGTGCGGGTTTCAAACCGTCTCCCCCTATGCCGTCCGGGTGTGCTCTGCCGTGAACACGTGAGCGTAGAGGCTGTTGATCCACTCCTTCCCTTCCTGCGTAATACGGAGGTAGCGCAGGGCATCCTGGATAAGGGGACTCACCACATTCCAGTAGAATTTGGCATAGCTGTCGCGCAGGTCTCCCGGTCTCTTGTAACCCAGCTTTTCATTATTTCCGAGTTCTTCAAACTCATAGAACAGGGCCGGCGTCTTGCGCAGGTAGTCCGGATCGCCCAACTGACCAATGAAGTCGGCCGCCCGCACAATCCCGCCATACCCTTTTGTATCCCCGTATGGGTCATTGTCCGGCACTGGGAAACGGGTCATCTCGATATAGGATGCAATCACCTCCGGGTCTATGATTTCATTCAGGCCCTGAAGTAGCTGACCCCCGAAACGTTCACGAACGAAAAGCTTGCTCCGGTCCACATGGTAGGGGGTCAGGACTACATCGGTCGAGCCGGGAGGGATTTCCATCCCCTCTTCTCCAATGCCGGTGGCGAACCGGTTGCCGATGTCATTTCTGCATACCCCTTTCACGTAACCGATGTCGTGGCACAAAAAGGCCATCATTGTGTGGAGCCAGTCCGTCGGCGTGACGCCTCCTTCGCATAACTGCTTCCCTTTAAGGATCGCCTGGCCGGCCAGGGTCACCATTATCGTATGGGAGACATTGTGGTAGAGGGCGTCAGAGTTGGCGATGTTTTCGAGCGCGAGTCTGCCTGACCATGCAATGACATTTCCGAAGCGAGGTTCGATGGAACCATAGGTCTCGAAGTAGCTTCTCTCAAGCTCTTTAACGAAATGCCCTATGGCCACCCTTTGAAAATTCAGCATAAGAGAGATATCTCCGTTAATTGGGCTGTTGGTCATCAGGTCTGTCTAAGGCCCATCCCATTCAGGCGCATCTTCATCATTGTGTCCTGCCTTTCCCCATCACGGTTCCGGATACTCAGTTCCCGCGCCGCCTGCGACCGGGCTAATTCCGGAATATTTCTCTCGCCGTGACAAGCCGCATGATCTGATTCGTGCCCGTATAGATCTGAATAAGCTTGGCATCGCGCATCATTCGTTCCACCGGATAGTCCTTCATATACCCGTAGCCCCCCATGACCTGCACGGCATCGGTGGTGACCTTCATGGCATTGTCCGAAGCGAAAAATTTGGCCATGGCGCAGGCTTGAGGGCCAAGCTTCCCGTCCTTCCCGTCCAGGCGACAGGCCGCCTGGTAGGTCAGGAGCCGTGCCGCATCCGTTCCCGCCGCCATATCTGCGATCATGAATTGAATGGCCTGCATTTCAGCGATGGGCCTCCCGAACTGACTCCTCTGCCTCGCATAGGCGACGGCCTCGTCCATAGCCCCCTGTGCCAACCCCACGGCCTGGGACGCGGAAAAGAGCCTGCTGGTATCCAGGGCCGCCATCATACTGCCGATTCCCTTTCCTTCATCGCCGATGATGTTCTCTGCCGGGATCTCCATGTCCTCGAAAAACAACTGGGAATTCATGCAGCCGCGCATGCCCATCTTGTTTTCATTCTTTCCATAGCAGAGGCCCGGCGTCCCCTTCTCCACCGCAAAGGCGGTAATCCCTCTTGACCTTTTCTCACGGTCTGTGAATGCGTAGACCGTTAAGACATCAGCGATGCTTCCGTTCGTGATGAAGCATTTCTGGCCATTGATGATATAGGCATCTCCCTTTCGAACCGCACGGGTATTCATGGAGAGGATATCCGATCCGGCCCCCGGCTCCGTGGCGGCGAATGCGGCAAGACCTCCGTTGGCCAGAGGGGGAAGAACCCTCTGTTTCAGGGATTCACTCCCCACGCAGAGGATCGGGAGCATGCCGTCGGCCTGGGCAATCAGGATGAGGGCCGACGAGGCACAGGCCTTGGCGATTTCTTCGAGGACCATGGAAAAGGTCAGATATGGAAGCCCGATGCCCCCGTATTTCTCGGGAAGGAGGGGCGTCAAAATCCCGTTTTCAGCAAATATCCTGACCGTGTCCCATGGGAATTCCGCCCTCTCGTCAATTTCAGCGGCCCTGGGCCGTACGGTCTCCTGCACAATTTTTCGGACAGTCCCCAGTATGATTTTCTGTTCAATGTCCGGCGTCATCATGGCAAGCTCCCCCAACAGGTTAAAAATGCCTCAAATAGCGAGCGTCTGACGCACAAGCCCCACCGAATAAACCCCACTGAAAATGCCGGATAAGAACATACGACGGAATAGCCTCCCATTCAAGCAATAATTGCGTCCTCTTCCCTAATCAAGCGAAACCATCCAGGACCTCACACCTGCCGATCATCGGCTCCGGGGAGGCGCGTGCCAGAAGCGCAATCATCTTGACGCCAAAAAATGACGGATCGGCCGATCATCTGACAGAGCCCTGTTGACAGAATGCATGCCACCTGTTAGTAAACCCGAATGCCGGAAAGGAATACGGCATTTCCACCTCAGGTTGCGGATCTCCGGTTTCGGGTTCGCGGTTCAGGATTTTCAATCTTCAACTCACATTCGTCAATTGTCCATCATCATCGGTTTTACATGACTCAGGGAAAAATAGTTGAATATATTGATGAAGGCCGGTTTGTCTGCGCCATCTGCCTCCAGGACAAAGGGGGCCGGCTGCACCTGCTGACGCCCTTCAACCGCGAGGTCAACCTGTCGCCCAAGAGGACCATACTCATTTCCGATCCGACGCTGGATATCTCGCTGCCAAGAGGCGACCTGCTGGAACGGCTCAAACAAATAGAGGAAACGAGAATCCGCCTGAAGGAACAGATCGACGTGGAGGGTCTCTGGGAACTGATCAGGGATGAAAAGGAGACCTTTGACCACACCTACCTTGCCCAACTGGTCTTTGGCGAAACTGTCACGGGGAACCATTCCTCGGCCGTGATACGGGCACTGTTTGAAAACCATCTCTATTTCAAAATGAAAAACGGGCAGTTTCTCCCCAATGCGGAAGAAAAAGTGGAAGAGATTGTCAGACAGGAGGCTGAAGAGACGGCAAAGGCCGAAAGGCTCAGGCAGTGGAGCCAGTGGTTGAAGGAGATTCAACAGGGAAGAAGGGTGGACGACCCTCCTTTCAGGTCCGACATTGTCCGGTTACTCATACAGCTGGCGCTCCATGGAAAAGAAGCGCCCGAATTCAAGGTTGGCAGGGAGTTGCTTTCCAACGTCGGCATATCAGACATCCAGCAGGCACGGTCATTGCTTATCAATCTGGGCGAATGGGAAGAAGACGAGAATCTGGATCTGCTCCGATCCGACCTTGAGGTGGCGTTTACCCGGGACCAGTTGGCGGCATCCGCCTCCCTGACGGCCCATGAATTCGATCTGGCAGCACGCGAAGACCTCAGAGACCTCCCTGTGCTGACCATCGACGGGCCTTTGACTCAGGATTTCGACGATGCCGTCAGCCTGGAAAGGGTCGGCGACGAACTGCACCTGGGTGTTCATATCGCCGATGTGGCATCCGCCATTCCTGCAGACAGCATCCTGGACATGGCCGCTGCCGAAAGGGCATCGTCTCAATACCTTCCCAGGAGGCAGATACCGATGTTCCCTGAAGACCTGTCCGGCGATATCCTCAGCCTGCGCCAGGGATACGACCGAAACGCCATTTCCCTCCTGGCCCGCTTCGACAAATCCGGGGCATTGCTGGGCCACCGGTTTGCGCCCACGGTCATCCGGGTGAGGGAACGCCTCATGTATGAGGATGTCAATAAGGCAATCGAACAAGACGTCCCGCTCAAAGAAATGCGTCGGCTCAGCCAGCGCCTGCGCCAGAACAGGATGGACCAGGGGGCCTTGAACCTTTCTCTGCCTGAACTGGAAGTGAGGTTCAACGGAAATGGCGCCCTTTCGCTGGAGCTGGTGGAACAGGAAACACCCTCCCGCATCATCGTTGCAGAATTCATGATCCTTTATAACTGGCTTGCAGCCAGATTCTGCATGGAAAGCGGGATTCCAATCCTCTTCAGGAGCCAGTCGGGTCCCAGCGAAAAATTGCCGCTGGATGAAAAGGGGTATCTCTATTATGTGTTCCAGCAACGCCGAAAATTGAGTCCTCTCAATATCCGAACCGAACCGGGTCCTCACAGCGGATTAGGGGTGGACGCGTATATTCATGCCACCTCTCCCATAAGAAGATACCTGGACCTCGTCAACCAGAGGCAACTCCATCACTACCTTTTAAAAGACAGGGCGATTTACGACGAAAAAAAGCTGGAAGAGATTCGGATATCTGCCGAGCCCATCATAAAGAAGCTCGGGTTGATCAAACGAAACCGCCTCCGCTACTGGGTCCTGAAATACCTGAGCCTGAACCGCGGCAGAAAGCTGAAGGCACTGGTCCTTGATGAGCTGAAAACCAAATACCGTGTAGCGTTGACGGACTTCCTCATGATTGTGGATCTGAAACGAAAGAATGGGGTTATCCTGCGCCAGGGCCAGGAGATCTCCGTAAGAGTCACAAAGGCGGACCCGTGGGACGATATCCTTGCCCTTGAATACATTGAAGAGCCATGATGTCCCCCGGTGAAGGGCCCAGCACAGCGTGGGCGGATGCCGGATACTGGATGACAAACTGACAAGCCGATGGCGAATAAGCAGCCGCGGGTTATCCGTTGCTTGAGTGTGCCTTTTCTGAACTCTGTCCCTTACGCCTTTCGCCTTCCTTACAACTCACAACCCAATCACTGCGCCTCTTCAATTGCAAACGCCTGGTCCAGGATGAGTTCCCCGGTGACGTCGTAGGCCAGGATGCTTAATAGCAGGGGGGTTACGGCTGCCGAATCAATGATAAGGTTTTCCCGAATGACCCTGTAATTCCTCACCTTGAAGGCCTGTCCGCGCTTATAATCGACAGGGATGCCATCCTTGAGATCCGTCCTGGGGCGGGTCCAGAAGCGTGGCGGGTCAGATGCTGTGTTGGCGGCAATGATAAAGAGATGCCCGGAGAGCTGGCTTCCGTCGGGCTTTATCCTGTCCAGCCTGAAATTCACAGATAATCTCTCACCGCTCCTTTTCGTCGTCAGTCCTTGGATCGTGACAAGAGGCTCAAAAGATGACTCCTCAGCGGAACTGTTCCGGGCCTCTGCCTCGGATACGGATTCCTCGCGGCCCGGATGTGAGACCTCGGATTTTGGGGTTCCAATCTCTTTTTGCCCAGTTCCCTGCATGTTGTAGATGGTATCTTCCAGAAGCTTCAGTCGTTGTCTGGCCTGATACAAGGCCCGCCGCGTCTCTTGGGTTTCATACGCCAGCTGCTTAACCCGATCGGACTGAACCGTCTCCTTCCTAAGTTCACCCAAATAGAGGTAAATCCCAACAGCCGAAACAATAATATAAAGGGTAAAAATAATGGAAGCCCATAACAGAAAACGAGAGGAGAAGCTGAAACTCCGGACCTTGCCCAGGCCCCGCGAGATCATCACCGTAAAAGAGGAGAGTTCGGGGATTATTTTCTCCGGCCGTTGGTGGATCTGCTTAGGTGGCATATTCTCTACTGTCTACGCCATAATAGCGTCTCAGAAATTCTATCACGGTTTGGCGTGGGTTGGAATTAATGGCCAAAACCGTCGTGCATCGGTGTCGGTCCTGACGACTGGAACCCGAAAGCCGACACCCAACCCCACCGGTTCAACAATTGTGAACGCTTACGAAAATCCATCATATTCCCTGAATGTAGTGACCCAAAATGATGCCGATGGTAAGAAGGAGTCCGTGGGCGATCAGGGTCTGAATCGTCAGTGCCTGAGCAGGTACGATCCCTGTATGCGACAGGTATTCACGCCACAGAATCCGCATGGCCTTGAATGCCAGGGGGAACGCAAAAAAACAGATCAGAATCAGCCGGGAAAAACCCACCCCCTGAACCAGAAAGAGGACACAGATGAAGCCCATCAGCATGATGGCGCAATAAAGGTACCTGGAAAGGGCCGGGCCTAATCTCACGACCAGGTTCCTTTTATCCGCTTTACGATCCGCCTCGTAGTCGGGGAACTGATTGATCCAGATAACGGCTGCGATGAAAAATCCCTGAGGCGCACCGATGGCAAAGGCCTGCCAACCGAGCGACCCGGACATGACATAATAGGTCCCTAAGGTGACCAGCGGCCCAAAGGCAAAAAAGATTGCCACCTCCCCCCAGCCCCGTGACATGAGTTGGAAAGGCGGGGCCGAATAGGCCCATGCGGCCCCGAGACCCAGAAGTCCGATAAGAACGACCATCGGCCGGCCCGACCAGGCCAGCCAGATGCCCACGCCGACACCGACGGCAAAACAAAACAGGGCCATGGCGAGGACAACCGCGGGGGAGATATTGCCTTCTTGGATTGCACGACTCCCGCCGCTGAAAGGGGTGATGCGCACATTCACCGGATCGCTTCCCCTGTGGTCGAAATAATCATTGATGAGATTGGCGCCCAGGTGGAGCGCGGCAATTCCTGCGACGCATATGAGAAAGAGCCGGATGGAGAAGCTGTTTATGGTCACGGCCAATGCGGCGCCCACGATGACCGGGATAATGGAACCCGCAAGAAAAGGGACCCGAAGGGCCTTGAAATATCCATTCATGGTTGCAAAAATCTCGCTTTTATAGTTTATAGGCGCAAGGCATTAGGCCCAAGGCGTTCAACGCCGAAT
>JAWOIH010000266.1:0-3737 GCA_046484725.1 Candidatus Desulfacyla sp.
GCACATGAAGGACTGCTGGTCACCCTTGAGGGTGGATATACCATGCCGATAGAGGAAGGGGTGAAGCTGGGTATATCGCTGTTCACGACCTATGCAGACGATGACTACATGGAGACCTATTTCAGTGTGAATCCCCGTAACGTCGGGACCAGCGGGTTACCCTTTTACGAAGCCGAAAGCGGCATCAAGGATTTCGGCGCGATGGCGAACCTGGTTTATGCGCCCTGGGAAAACTGGGGAATAACGGGGATTCTGGGATTGAAACAACTCATAGGGGATGCAAAAGACAGCCCCGTGGTGGATCAGGAAGGCAGTGAAAGCCAGATTTTCTGTGGAGTCATGGCTACCTATCGCTTTTAGTAAAACTTCGAAAGAATGAAATGGAAATATCAAAACTTCAAAATTCATGTGATATCGTTTAGGGGGTTTGGCTTTATTGCATTTCGTAAAAAATTAGCGTACCGGAACAAAATCAAGCCATTTTTTCACCAGTGACATCGTCAATCAGGCGCCAGCCCCCTTCAGCGATAGGGTAACATGCACGGTACCTTCTTCAGCTTTCCTTTTCATGGGGAGTCCGCTGCGTCTATCATGCCGGTTCCCTCTGCAAAATCATAAATCTATGATTTAACCAAGTTAGCATACGTTTATCCTCCATTTTCCAGTAAATTGCGGGTCGATACGTCTTCTATGATCAAATTTCTAATAGATTGTCTTGCTGATTTTCGATCTTTTCTTATTTCTTACTTTTTTTGAATTAACGTTTAAAAGGAGTGGAGATTAGGAATCTCCACTCATCGAACAAATGAATAGCCGATAAAAAAGAAATTGGAATCGATGCTTTTGTTAGGGACTTTAAGGCCGGCATTGGAAATATGATGGTATCGATAGGAGAACCTGATGAATTGGTCGTCTTTTACGGCGTAACGAAATCCGAAGCATACGCCAGGCTTGCATCACCGGTGAGTTCCTTAAATACCTTGTTCCAGGATATAAGGAAGGGCACGAACTCAGTCTGGACGGTAAGAGGTCCGCACCCCGCTTAACGGACGAAAGCTTTGTGCCCTGAGTACACTGCGTCTTCGCCTAACTCTTCTTCGATACGCATGAGCTGGTTGTATTTTTCCACCCGCTCGCCGCGACAGGGGGCGCCGGTTTTGAGATGACCGGTGGCCATCGCTACGGTGAGGTCGGCAATGAAGCTGTCCACCGTCTCGCCAGAGCGGTGCGAAACCATCGCGCCCCATCCGGCTTTGCGCGCCATTTCGATGGCGGCAATTGTCTCGGTCAATGAGCCGATCTGGTTGAGCTTGATCAGCACGGCGTTGGCGGAATTCTCGGCGATACCGCGAGCGATGCGTTCGACATTGGTGACGAACAAATCGTCGCCTACCAGTTCGATTTGGCGGCCCAAGGTCTGGTTGAGCAACTTCCAGCCGTCCCAGTCATCCTCTGCCAGACCATCTTCCAGAACCGAAATAGGGTACTTCCTAACCCAATCTGCCCACACCGCGACCAGCTCGGCAGAGGTGATTTTGCGGCCTTCAGTGCGCAGGTTGTAAAGCCCATCTTCGTAGAAGCCGCTGGTCGCCGGATCGAGGGCAATCACAATGTGTTCTCCAGGCTTGTAGCCAGCCTTTTCGGTGGCTTTGAGGATCATCTCCACTGCTTCGGCGTTGGTTTTAAGCGCTGGGGCAAAGCCTCCCTCATCGCCCACGCCGGTAGCATAGCCGCTGCTTTTCATGACGCCCTTTAAAGCCTGGTAGACCTCGCTGCCCCATCGCAACGCCTCACGGAAATTAGGTGCACCAACCGGAGCGATCATAAACTCCTGGAAGTCGGTGCCCTGCCAGTTGGCATGTACACCCCCGTTCAAAATGTTGAACATGGGCACTGGTAAGACCCTGGCTGACACGCCGCCAAGATAACGGTAGAGCGGCAGGCCCACCGAGTCAGCCGCGGCGCGCGCAACTGCCAAACTAACTCCCAGGATCGCATTCGCCCCCAGCTTGCTCTTATTGGGCGTACCGTCCAGCGCCAGCATCGCCCGGTCAACGGCGCCCTGGTCCATGCCATTCATGCCGATAACGGCGGCGCCAATTTCACTGTTTACATGCTCTACGGCTTTCAGCGTACCCTTTCCGCCGTAGCGGGTTTTATCCCCGTCTCGCATTTCCAGCGCTTCATGCACGCCGGTGGACGCGCCGGAAGGCACCGCTGCACGGCCAAAGGCACCATCCTCAAGGGTAACTTCGACTTCAACCGTGGGATTGCCTCGTGAATCCAGAATCTCTCTTCCAAGTACTTTTACAATCTTTGACATAATAACCTCCTCGAATTTCGTTACCGACTCTCAAAAACCACGACGCTGCGCGGAGAAACAGGATAGGAAGATTCCTTTGATCACGAGTTTACACGGTTTTAAAAAAAGTATTACCCATGAAGCAATTTAACAAATAAATCTCCCAGACCCCTCATTTAATTTATTGCTCATCCTGTTTCCCCAGATCGAGAATACGTTTTGAATATGCTTTTTTCAATTCACTCAAATAATTTCGATCTATTGGCCCCTTCCACGTAACCACTTGTGTAAACCGTTTGGGAATGGTCACTGCATGGGGATCAAAGCCCGTAGCCAGGCGGATCTGCCAGCGCATCCTTTGAATGCGTTCACTGATAGCCTTCAAGTCCCCTGCGAGATTTTGGTAGCCAAGAGAAGCGAGACAATCATTCAATAAAGCAACTTTGTAAACCTCCCGGGCAAAAAGACAGGACACCATCGATGTGAGCAAGACACGTTCCTGCTCATCCTGTACGAGGAACTCGACGGCTTTGCTCACGTCCTTGTCATCGTGCTTTTGATCGTAAGCGTATCCGCCTGAATCCAGGTGGGAGTGGCGAAACCCAAGGGCCTGTGAGATAAAGAAGACCTCACCCGTGGCGTATCCCGCCATCTCCTGGCCGAGCACACAGGCAAACTCCTGACCACCATATTGTTCCGCTGCTTTTAGAGTACCCTGGCCGAGCAAGCGGTAAAAAGCATTTTCCGCTGTGCCAATGTAATTCAGGGCGAGGGCATAGGTCTTGGCATCCCCGAATTTAAGCGGAACAAGCGTCTCTTTTTCCGAAATCAAACCTTTTTCAAAGGCCTCCGTGGCCCAGGCCATTGCAACGCCCGCGGATATGACGTCGAGTCCGTTCTTTTCCGTCACATCGATGAGGGAAAGGATCCTGAAGGGGTCTGTGACACCCAGAAAGGAACCCACCGCAAAGTTGGGCTCGTGGTCATAAGAGACCTGGCGGTAGAGATACTGGTTGGGTTCCATGAACTTTTCCCGCACATAACCCACATGGATACAGCCCACCGGGCAACCGGCACAGGCCATATTCCGAAGCAGGGTTTTATCCGCGAACTGCTCTCCGGTCATCTCGTCGATGCTCTCGTCCGAGGTTTTCTGGAGATTCCGGTACGGCATGGCCTTAAGCTTATTTAACAACACCACGTTGGCCGGGGTCCCCAGGTTGTGGTATTTGTGCATCATTTCCGTAGCGGTCACCTGGGTGTATACCTCCTGAAAGACCTTTGCATAGGCTTTTCCATCAGGAAGTGCAAAATTGCCGTCCCCAATGATCACAATGGCTTTGAGGTTTTTAGCCCCCATTACGGCGCCGGAACCCAGTCGCCCGAAATGGCGGTAGGTGTCGGCATTGATCAATGCCATAGCCGAACCGTTCTC
>JAWOIH010000283.1:0-10044 GCA_046484725.1 Candidatus Desulfacyla sp.
AAAGCCGGCGGGACGCGATGAGGGCGTAAGAGAGAATAAAGATGAGGTAGGTAAGGGTGTCCATAGTGAAAGGCGTCAACCCCGATCGACTCTGTCCCCGGATCTGCCCGTGAACCACCAGGCGGGCAGCCGTTTATTGGTTTATTTCGCATTATATGCAAAATCGCCCAAGGTTTCCATGGGAAACTGGGTTCGCGTGAGCAAAGATCGCAGATGAAAGGCCCAGATCCATTCCGGATCCCTGCGTCGCGGTCAGGAGGTCGCCGTATGTCTTTTCTATGTTTGAAAAAGGAACATCATTACTGAGATAGCCCTTTGTCATGAGCGCGGCGTTCTGAACCTTTGCAGACAACTGGTTGAGCTCGGTTTGTTTATTTGAAAGATCCCCGATCAGCGAGCTGAAACTGAAATACACCGCGATTACGATGCCCAGCAGGATCAGATATAAAATGTTGGGGGCAATCAGTTTGTGTTTCAGCGTCAATTTTCCGACAAAGTTCGACATAGAAAAAGTCCTCCCTTTCACAAAAAAAGATATGTTTCCTTGGCGCCACGTTCCGAAGAGACCCGGGGGATGACTGTTTGGAGCGGTCTTTGAGCAATTGGAAACGGACATCCCGCAGACCGGGCTGTGCCAATTTGTTTTTAAGCAAGAAGCGGGCCTTTTTTTATGGCCCCGGCCGGCGATCCCGGCCGGATGACTTTGTGCGACCTTTTCCCTCAAAAGGCGCCATTTCATGTAATTCCGTTACGATTCGGAATACCTCGGAGATCCTTATGGGAAATGCCGCTACGCCGGGAGTGAACCGGTCGAAAGGCCGGTGGCATTGGCAGGGCCTTCCCGAGGCTGTTGGCGTGACGAACGTAGATCCGGATTGACAATCAAGACGGAGTCTGTCAATATTTTTCTGCTTCTCATATGGAAATATTCAGCGCTGGACCACTTGATCAACCGTGCCGGCGTCCCTGCGAAAGGGTGTGAGTCGGGGATGGGGCCATCGACTCAGGTTTTTTTGGCTATTTTATCGAAGTTGTGAAGGAGTCGGTTATGTTTAGGAATATGTTGATATTGCCGTCAGTTTGTTTGGTCTGCTTGGGATGGTTCAGCAGTGATCTCAACGTGAAGATCCGTTTTGATCAGATTAATGGTTTGAAGGCGGAAGAACGGGTCCTCTTTGAACAAAATGAGATCGGCAAGGTGACGGATATTCTTTATGAAAGAACCGGGACCTATCTTGTGGATGTGGAGATCAACAATCGTTTCAAGGCGGTGGTTACTGAAAGCTCACGATTTTTTATTGTCAAAGATCCCTCCGATCCCAGAGGGAAGGTCATTGAGATGATCAGGGTGAAAGGGGAGGGGCGCCCCCTTGAAGATGGGGCCGTGGTGAAGGGCGACACAAGGGTTTCAGCCCTTCTTGAAAAGATGGAAGATGACGTGTCAGGCGCCATGGGCGACCTGAAAAAACGGTTCAAAAAGTTTTCGGAAGAGCTGAAGGAAGTCCCTGAAAACGAAGATATAAAGAATCTGCAAAAAGACCTGGATCAATTGTTGGATGAGATGAAACGATCGGGGGCTGAGTTTCGGGACAAGGTGCAGAAAGACCTGGTGCCAAGACTCCAGGAAGAGATCGATAAGCTGAAGGAAAGGCTCAGGCAATTGGGAAGGGAAAAGGAGGTGGAGCCGTTGCAGATCCGGATGGACGAGATACAGAAAATATAACCATGATTGGACGGACGAAGTCGTACCCTGACTTCAGGCAATTACAGATTTTAACCGAATGTCGTTAGGTTAAGCCTGATTTTCTCAGAGAAAACGACAGGGGGCCATTCCGGCGAAAGCCGGGGTGACGTTAAGGATGCATCGAGGGGTTGTTAAGTCAATGCCATTGGATTTGAACCCGTGAACGGTTACCAGAAAGGTATGGCCCTATGAGCAAATATATGCAGATCGATATCCGTCTCATCCCTTTTTACGAGAAGCGTTTTGAAAAACGCTTCCCCAATATCGCAAAACTGTTGACGCAGAGGTCCTACACGGAGCTGGTGGAAAAGGGCGTCTCCATTTATGAGATGGCCGATACCCTGGAGACCGTTGCCGAGAATCCCGATACGCCTTCTGACCTCAAGGATGCAATTTCACCCTATGTGGAAAAGATGATGCAACTGAAAGAGGTTGCGAGGGAACATCTTCTGGCCAGGCGTCTGAATGAACTGGACCAGGCTCTTTACCGGATGGAAGATGTCTTCGAGGATCTGGAAGGGGCCTTGTGACCCAGGCCCCTTGACGTCAAGGCTTTCTGGCAGAGGTCGTCCGGGTCCTGTTCTTTGTTCTGATAGACAGGAGGGTAAGGATCATGGCCCCTGCCCCGAGGATGACCGACATGAGGAGCGCATCATGGAAGGCAGGGGGGATGGATTGCCTGAGGGCATCCGCCCCCGCGCCCCCCTCCTGGCTGAGCCTGCTGAAATGGATCATGCGTCTTTCAGAAAAGATCGCCCCGGCCAGGGCCATACCCAGGGAGATTCCTACCTGTCTCTGAGTGGCAATCAGGGCCGAGGCGGACCCGAGCCGCTCCCTGGCGACCGCGCCCATGATGGTGCTGTTGTTGGGGGGTTGAAAGCTCCCTACCCCGATTCCCAGTAGAATCAGGACGGGAATGATCGCCGTCGTCTCTGTCTGAAGGTCAAATCCCAACATCAGGAAAAAGGCGGCCGCTGTTGCAGCGGCCCCGAATGCCGAAAGCCACACCTTTCCGATACGGTCCGACAGGGCGCCGCTGAGGGGGCTGCTGACGATGGTGACCATGGAGACGACGGTTAGCAGGAGCCCTGTTTCCATGGCAGTGAACCCGATCCCTTCCATCAGGTAAAAGGGCATGAGCATAACGTAGGGGGGCGCCGCCACAAAGAAGAGGAAGAGGCTCGCAGCGGCAAACAGAAAGACACGGTTTTTAAATAGAGACAGGTCTATGATCGGGTCGGCTGCGCGACGTTCGATCCGGATGAAGAGGATCAGGATGAGGAGAGCCGCGCCCATGAAGAGGAGGACCCGAGGCGCGGTCGGCCCGTATTCCTTAACCTGGCTGATTCCGAAGATAAGGCAGAAGAGGCCGGCGGACGAGGAAATGGTGCCGGCCAGATCCAGTCTGGCCTTGCCGAGACGGACGCTGTCTTTCTTCAGCAGCATCAGGGCCATAATGACCACAGCCGTTCCCGCCGGAACCCGAACGTAGAAAATGGACCGCCAGTCCAGCCAGTTCAGAAGAACCCCCCCGAGGATAGGACCCAGGATAAAGCCGATGGAAACGGACATGCTCAAGAGGCCCAGCCCCTTGCCGGTTTCCGTTGCAGGAAAGGCCTCTGTGACAATGGCCGTGCCGCACGATATGGACATGGCGGCGCCCACTGCCTGAAGCGCCCTGAACAGGATCAGGTGTTCGATGCTCCGGGCTGCGGCACAGGCCCCCAGGCCCAGAGTGAAAATGACCATGCCGGCCGCATAGATCCGCTTGCGTCCGATGAGATCGCTGATCTTGCCCACGATGAGCATGAGGCTGCTGCTGACCAGGATATAGGCCACAGCGACCCACATGACCACGGCGAGGTCTTTTTCAAATACCTCGGTGAGCACAGGGAAGGCGATGGTGATGATGCTGGCATCCATGGTGGCCATCATGGTTCCCATGGCAACGGTGATCAATGCCCGCCATTTGTAGGGTGTTGTTTCCATATGTATCTTGAATGAGAAGATCGGGAAAACCAGGCCTTGATTTGTGGCATCGCTTTCCCTATAGTCATGCCCTCTTATGACGCATTTTTTCTGTTTTGGGAAGGGGCAAACATCGAGGATACGGGTCCGGACGGAAGAAAAATGGACCAAAATGATCTAACATCAAGAAAACCCGGCGGAAGCCCGTCAGGCGCCAGGACTCTGAGCCTCCCTGAAATGCGTGGGAACGAGATGGAAGTGGAGTGTGGGAAAGAGGGTCTCAACCAGTATCGAGTATCCAGTATCCAGTAAAGGAATCAGACCATGACGGATAACCATCAGGCCGGGGAGAAATACGACATCGGACTGAAAGAGGCCCTGTCCATAACCCACGGCGCCCTGAAGCAGGTGTCGCCGGTGACCCTGCCGGTGGAGGAGGCCTGCGGTCGGGTCGCGGCAGAGGATCTCTTTGCGACCGTTGACTGTCCTTCTGCCGCCTCATCCCTCAGGGATGGGTATGCCGTTATCTCAAAGGAGGTCGAAGGGGCCTCCGACGCCCGTCCGGTGAGGCTCAGGGTGGCCGGGACCTCGGCAGCCGGAGACGTGAGGGATCGGGCGATCGAGCCGGGGGTTGCCATAAAGGTCCTGACCGGGGCCCGGCTCCCGGCAGGGGCCGATGCGGTGGTCTCGGTGGAGTATGCCCGTGAGGAGGACGGCCATGTCCTCTGTTACCGAAACGCCCCGGCCGGACGCAATGTGCTTTTTCGGGGGACGGATGTGGCTCGCGGCAATCGCCTGGCGGTCAAAGGGGAGGTCCTTACCCCTGGGTTGACAGGCCTTCTGGTCGCCGGAGGGTTGCACCGGGTCCGTGTTGTCCCGATGCCCCGGGTAGGCGTTGTTGCGACCGGAGATGAGGTGGTGGCCCCGGGCCGCGTCCTCAAGTCGGGCCAGCTTTATGCCAGCAACCTGGTGACGCTCTATTCCTGGCTGCGGCATTTCAGGATGGAGGGAAAGACGGCCGTGGTCAGGGACCATCCGGACACGATCCGTGAGGCATTTTCCGCCATGCTCTCATGGGCCGACGTCCTCCTGACCAGCGGCGGGGCGTGGAAGAGCGAGCGGGATCTGACGGTCCGGGTCCTGGAAGAGATGGGGTGCAGGGTGATGTTCCATCGTGTCCGTATCGGGCCCGGCAAGGCGGTGGCCTTCGGGATGATCGAAGAGAAGGCGGTGTTCTGTCTGCCCGGCGGGCCCCCTTCCAATGAGATGGCCTTTCTTCAGATTGCCCTCCCCGGGATACTTCAGATGGGAGGGAGATCCCCCCATCCATTTCAGATGAAACAGGTCCGTCTGGCCGAAATCGTGAGGGGAGACATTGACTGGACCCAGTTCCTTCACGCCACTCTCGAGAAACGGGATGGGGAGTGGTGGGTTGCGCCTCAGCGGTTGAAAAGCCGTCTTCAGTCCCAGGCTCGGGCCGATGCCCTGATCCGGGTGCCGGAAGGGGTCCGTGCGATCGAGGCCGGGGAGCGGGTTGAGGTCCAGGTCTTGACTCCCCTGTAACCCGCAGTCTATTCATCACATTCAGGCGTTCAGAGAGGCCCTGTTGGATGCGCATTCAGACCCCCCAGAAACCGATGTTCCGCTTCCTGATGGTATTGACCATCAGCTCTACCGTAGGGCTGCAGGCCTGGATGACCCTGTTCAACAATTTTGCGGTTGAACAGGTCGGACTTACCGGGAGTCAGGTGGGGGTTATTCAGTCGGTGCGGGAGATCCCCGGATTCCTCACCCTCCTGGCGGTCTTTGTGATGCTGATCATCAAAGAGCACCGCCTTTCAGCCCTGTCGATTCTTTTCCTCGGGGTTGGTCTGGGCCTTACAGGCCTGTTCCCTTCCTATGCCGGGCTCATGACGACCACCCTCATCATGAGTTTCGGGTTTCACTATTACGAGACCACCAACCAGTCGTTGACGCTCCAGTACTTTGACACCCGGACCTCGCCCTGGGTCTTCGGGAAACTCAGGAGCATCGCCGCGGCATCCAGCATCGGGACCGGCATCTTTATCTACCTGGTTGCCGGCCTGTTCGATTTTACGGAGTCCTATCTGATCATCGGAGGGATCATCACCGCTGCCGCCATGTGGGCGTTCAGCCAAAACCCCACGGATCAAAATATTATTCCGCAACACAAAAAGATGATATTTCGAAGGCGATACTGGCTCTTCTATTTTCTTACCTTCATGGCCGGGGCCAGACGGCAGATCTTCATGGCCTTTGCCGTCTTTCTGCTGGTCGAAAAATTCCACTATACGGTTCAGGGGGTGACCATCCTCTTCGTGGTCAACAATCTCGTCAATTATTTCCTGAGCCCATTTATCGGGATCTGCATCATTCGATTCGGCGAAAGAAAGGTCCTGTCTCTGGAATATGGGGCCCTGGTGTTTATCTTTCTGGCCTATGCGGTGGTGGATTCGCCATGGGTCGCAGCTGCCCTCTACATCCTGGACCACATCTTTTTCAATTTTGCCATTGCCATTCGGACCTATTTCCAGAAGGTGGCGGACCCCAAAGATATTGCCCCGAGCATGGCCGTGGGGTTTACCATCAACCACATTGCCGCCGTTTTCCTACCGGCCGTCGGCGGCCTCCTCTGGATGGTGGATTACCGGATCCCATTTGTGGCGGGCGCATTTTTCAGCCTCATCTCCTTACTGGCGGTACAGAAGATCTAAAGGGGCATAGCCCCGACCGGAAATGTCTCACACAGAGCACACAGAGTCACAGAGAAAACAACTGCCAAAAAATTTCTGGGTGTCTTGTTTTTTGTGACGGGCTTTTCAGTGATGAGGCGCTAATACTCAATCCCCTTTCGAGCCCTTGCCCCCTTGTAATAGGGGTGTTTGATCTGCTTGTATTCGGTCACATAATCAGCCAGTTCGATCAGGGACGGGGGGGCGTTGGCGCCGGTCATGACCAGTTCGATCCTTCCTTTGCATCGCTGAATCAGGTCCTCTATCTGTTCCTCTTTCAACAGGTGGAAGATGAGGGTATTGAGGATCTCATCGCAGATGAGCACCTGGGTCCCATCCTCGATGGCCTCCCGTGCATATCGGAGCGCCTCTGCGGCATGCTGGTAGTGCACGGGTTCCGGACCCTTGGAGAGGATGAAGGGGTGTCTTCCCGGACACTGGTAGCGGATATTGGGGATATTTGCAAATATTAATATTTCCGAAGAGTTGCCCGACTTCATGAACTGGATGAAGTTGACCCGCAGGCCCACCCCGGCCGCCCGTATGGCCAGGCCCACGGCCCGGGTGGTCTTGCCGACGCCCTGTCCATAATAGATATGGATCAGCCCCAGGCCGATGCCCTTGATTAAACCGGATCGTTCCCCTGTATAGTAGATGACGTTCACCTCGCTCAATGTGTTTGCAAAGGGTTTTATCCAATAACGCGATTTTGTGTCAACCCTTTTCAGCGGGACCGGGTACAGGCGATCTCTGGGCAGGAGCTCGGTATTGATTGCCGGAAGTTGATGACGGTTTGCCTGTTTCAAACGAGAATTCACAGTCTCCGGTCACCTGTTGCCCTCTGTCAGAGCTGGTGAATGCCACCGACGATAGATGGCAAGGGCCACCCGGCCCCTGGACAACCCCTGAGAAAAATACTCTGTGTCCCTGTGTCCTCTGTGAGAGACAATCTCATACAATAAAACACAAAATGTATCACTTTATCAGCAAGAATGCTACTCTCCTTTCCAAAAAAAACATCAAGAAAATGCATTATCCCGAAAAAAATCCCCTCGGCTGTGACCGTATTTGACAAACGTCTATGCGAAGATGCCCCCGTTTTGATTGACATCTCCAGCATGAAGGACTATGAAATTATCCAAGAATTCAGTCTCCGCTGTCCTTTTTTTAACCAGAGAGGCAAAGAGGAGTGGAAATGGTCCCAAAGCCCCCATGAACCCCGATTCTCCAAAACAACGGAGGTCGGGGTTTTGTATTTTGAGGGAAGGCAGGGAACGCATTGGAACGCCAACGCCGATCCTCTGCTGGCAGGCCACAAATTATGAGAGTTGTGGGTATTGGCAGGGGAACCACAATATATCGTTAGTGTCTGGCTTGATATTCCAATCAAGAGATTGTATTATCCTGAACAAAACAGGGTAAATGGGCAACATTGAGGCTGGAACATCTTCGGAGGACTGATTCAATCAGACCTTCACATGAGGATTCCAATGCGGGAGCCAGCGGGACGCTCTTTAATAATTTAATTGAAATTGGGCATATCCCATGCATCGCTTGCCCAAAAACAGGATATGGTTTAGCCTGCGACGGTTTTTTAGCGGAGAGGGGCGAGTCCATCGCAAGAAGCGCCAATTATTCACTTGATGTGGGAGTTACTAAATTTTAAAAGAGCGTCCCGCCACCGCAGGATTAAAAGAGCGTCCCGCCACCGCAGGACAGTCTCGTTACGGGACCCAGGAGGAGATAGTTGAGTTTATGGTGATACTTCCCCGACTTGACAAGAAACTGATTTCGGTTTCCTCTTTGAATGATATGGAGGATGAAAGGGAATTCTGGTTCTCCAAAGATGTGCTGGAGCGACTAAACGCAATCGAGTTGCAGCGAAGGATGGTTTATGGCATCGATCGAACTACATCCAGACTTCAAAGACTTCTTGAGACTTCTGAATTCTCACAAGATTGAGTACATCTTGGTTGGCGGCTATGCGGTGGGTTACCATGGATATCCTCGGGCAACCGGCGATATGGACGTATGGGTTGCAGTCAGCGACGCCAATGCTGTGAAAATTGCTGCGGCTATTCGTGAGTTTGGAATGCCCGATGATAAAGTTGCCAAGGAATTGTTCCTTGATTCAGACAGGATTATCCGCATGGGCGTTCCACCGGTGAGTATAGAAGTGATCACCGGGGCTTCGGGTGTGGATTTTGCAGAGTGCTACTCGAGACGAGAAGTGTTTAAAATTGATGGCATACCCGTCAACTTCCTTTCCCTCGATGACCTCAAGAAGAATAAGCGGGCAAGCGGCAGACACAAAGATCTTGAAGACCTGGAGCACCTGCCGTAACCAGCCGGTGGAGGCGACCGGGCTATGTTGTGCGGTTTTTGAGGTTATACTCTTTTGCCGGCCGTCAGTGAAGTCCTGACGTCCAATCTTCCAAAACCGCCCGGGCCTCAGCCAGACGTAACCACCACGCAGGAACAGGCAGGCGTCATGGCATACACCGTGTCCCGCGGCTCCATATGAGAAAGGGTTTGTTCCCAATGGCCATTAGGCATTTTCAGACCATAGGCGTCGTAGGCGCCGGCACGATGGGCGCCCAAATTGCCCTGCACTGCGCCGCACACGGGTATCGTGTCAGGCTTTTCAGTCGTTCGACCGAGACGCTGCAGCGGGCGGCGCAGGGCCATGCCCTTGAATTGGAACAACGGCTTGCAAGGCGGGATATCACGGTGGATGAGCAAGAGGGCCTCCTGAGCCGCATACAGTCCACGACGGACATGCAAGAAGCGGTTGCCAAAGCCGATTTGGTCATCGAGAACGTACCGGAGGACTTGGAGATCAAGCGTGCGGTATTCGGGCAAGTGGACCGGCTCTCCCCCCACCACACGCTATTGGCCACAAACAGTTCCTCCATCTGCATCTCGGCCCTCGAAGATGTCACCCAGCGGCCGGAGCGTATGCTCAACATGCATTTCTACTCACCGGTGTGGCAACGGCCCATGGTTGAACTGATGGGGGGGACGGCGACAACAGAGGAAACCATGGCGCGCGCCCGGCACTTTGTGCGCACGCTGGACCTGACCCCACTTTCGGTATGCAAGGAAAGCATGGGATTCCTCTTCAATCGGGTGTGGCGCGCCATCAAGAAAGAGTGTCTCCACCTCGTGGAGCCGCAGGAGATGGGCATGGATGAATTGCCGCAAGGGGTGCTGCACCCACGCCGGATCAAGTCGGGGGTGGTGAGCGGCATCCAGGATTATGGCAATAAGATGGGGATTCCGACCATCAATGGGGCGATCTATTATGACGCAGGGTATACAGCCAACCCGCTGGTGTATTGTGGTTGTGTCGGCTTAGCACCACGTGGTATGCATCCTCGCCAGGTTCAGGACGGGGATCATATTGTAGTGTTGGGTGGCAAAACTGGTAGAGATGGATTGCGAGGCGCTACTTTCTCCTCGATGACGATGGATGCGCAAACCGGTGAGATATCGGGTGCATCGGTTCAGATTGGCGCGCCGATTGTGGAGAAGGGGCTGGTGGATGTATTGATGGAAGCCAGGGATCAGCGTTTATAT
>JAWOIH010000303.1:0-7226 GCA_046484725.1 Candidatus Desulfacyla sp.
CCCTGCTGACCTGTGGTGCGGCCGCTAAAGTCGCCAGTGAGAGGCATATCGTCACGCCGGCCCTGGATCACATTGTGGAGGCGAATATCCTGTTGAGCGGAATAGGGTTTGAAAGCGCGGGATTGGCGGCGGCCCATGCCATTCATAATGGGCTCACCGCATTGTCGGAAACCCATTCTTTCTACCACGGCGAAAAGGTCGCCTTTGGCGTTTTAGCCGGGCTCCAACTTACAGACGCATCGGCGGACGAATCAGCAACCGTTTTTTCGTTCTGCGAGGCCGTCGGATTGCCGACCACTCTTGCGGACATCGGTCTGGGAAACGCCGACCGGCAAAAACTGATGGAAGCGGCTGAAAAGGCCTGCGCTCCCGGTCAATCCATCCATCACGAAGCAGGTATGATCACGCCTGAAAAAGTCGTCAATGCCATGCTTGCGGCGGACGCCCTTGGTCAGGAAGGACGAGGTCGCAGAGGGAATCACCGGGCGGGAGCGCGTTAGCGCTCCAGGATTTCCCGGGGATGGCAGTGAATCTGAAGGTTCAGGCGCCGGTGCGGCGCAAAGATGGCTATCAGGTTTGCCTATATTGTCTTGTGGGTCTATCACGACGCTCGCAATGCCCCATAATAGGCAGAAATCGATGGCCGACCTGGTCTCATTCAAACGCTTTATCCTCAACGAAACGGTCTCTTTGAGAATCCCGACCGTTCTATTTGCGTCCACCCGTGGTATGTGGTAAGTTAATCGCTTCACAGCCTCATAGTTGACCTGCGCCTTGTCATCTTCAGTGGCGATTTTTTCAAGAAAAGCTGGAAATGGTATAAATTCAAAAGGGGTCGAAATAACTCAGGCAGAGACAATGAAAGAGCATGTGCGATTCTTGCTAAACTGGATTTCTCAAAAAGATCATTTGCAATTCCTGTTAATGCATTGAATTCGTATTGCCGCAGATGTTTCCGTGGGGTTTATGCTGACAGACCCTAAAGGGAAACCAGGAAAGGAGATCGTTTTTCATGAATTTCTTAATTCAGCCCAAAAAATTCAAAACCCTTATGGCCGACAAGGGCTCTCGAATAATCATGCAAAAGACCATTGATTTCTTCGAGAATATGGGAAAGACACGGCTTCTGGACGATTTCAACAAAAAGGTCTGGTACAGAGAATTCGTCGATTTTATCGGGAGGGAACAGATCTTTGCCAGGCTGCTCACCCCCACAGAATATGCGGACGGAGATCCGGACTGCCGCTGGGACACGGCACGCAACAGTGAGTACAGCGAGTTGCTGGCGTTTTATGGCCTGGGCTACTGGTACTGTTTCCAGGTGACGATACTCGGCCTGGGGCCCATCTGGATGAGCCCGAACGAGACGGCCAAAAGGAAGGCGGCCAGACTTCTGAAGGAGGGGGCGATATTTGCTTTTGGGCTTTCCGAGAGGACACACGGGGCAGATATCTACGGTACCGAGACAGCCCTGACCCCCAGAGGGGACCGGACATGGCTTGCCAACGGCGAGAAGTACTATATCGGCAACGGAAATGAGGCCGAGATGGTATCCACCCTGGGGAAGATCAAAGACGGGACGGATGATTATACCTTTTTCGTCACCAACTACCGCCACAAGGCGTATGAGCTGAAAAAGAATGTTATTTCCCACCAGGAATACGTCTCCAACTTTGCCCTGCATAATTACCCCATTACCGAAGATGACATCCTCTCTCGCGGCCCTCATGCATGGGACTCGGCGCTCAATACCGTAAACATCGGCAAATTCAACATCGGCCCGGCGTCTATCGGGGTGGCCGAACACTGCTTTTATGAGGCCATCACGCATGCCGCAAACCGCATGCTCTACGGCATGCGCGTTACCGATATGCCGCACGTGCGCAAGAATTTTATGGACGCATGGCTTCGGCTGGTAGCAATGAAGCTATACCAGCGAAGGGCGACCGACTACTTCAGGGGCGCCGATGAAAACGACCGCCGCTACCTGCTCTACAATCCCACAAGCAAGATGAAGGTAACGCTCCAGGCTGAAGACGTCATCAACCTGCTATGGGATGTCATTGCTGCCAGAGGATTTGAAAAGGATACCTACTTCCACATGGGGGCCGCTGATATACGCGGACCGTCCAAGCTCGAAGGCACAGTTCACGTAAATGTTCAGCTTATCCGAAAGTTTATGAACAACTACTTTTTTAATCCGGCCGAATATGGACCTGTTGATCCGGACTTCTCACTTAACGATGATCTGTTCCTGTTCAACCAGGGGCCGACCAGGGGTCTTGGCAAGATCCGGTTCCATGATTATGCGCCGATCTTCAAGGCAAACAAGGATCTACCCAATGTGGCGGCCTTCATCAAACAGATCGCGATCTTCAAGGAATTGCTGGAAAAGGCCGGTCCTGATAAGCAGCAGGACATGGACCCGTCTTTCTCGCTGCCACTGGGCGAGATGTTTTCCATTGTTGTCTATGGGCAGCTTATTCTGGAACAGGCGAAGTTGGAAAATGTGGAACCGGACATTATCAACCAGATATTTGACTTCATGGTGCGCGACTTCGCCGGCTTTGCCCTTCAGATATACGGCAACCACAACACCAGGGACGAACAACGTCCTTTCTGCAAAGAGATCATGCTCACCAAAGCCGTCCTGGACCATGCCCAGTATCAGAGAGTCTGGGAGACTTACGTGATTGCCCTCGATGGCGAATACGCAATGAACGAATAAGAAATGCCCCAAGGCAAGCCCGGGACAGAATCTTATCGTTATCCAAAGGTATCGGCATGTTGAATGGAAACGGCCAATGCCATGGTTGGCATTTCGGAAGCGAGTTGAGGCGACTTTGTAAAAAAGGGGTGAAGGGTATGAGATTCCATAGATTTGAAGTTCTTGTATTGGCCATTATTTGCCTTTGCTCGATCCCATTCGGCAGTCGAGTTTGTGCTGATGACAAGATAATTGTCCTTGCCCATGAGACTTCGTGGCCGCCTCACTATGGAAAAGACCTGGAAGAGGGGGGCTATACCGTTGAAATTGTCAGAGAGGCCTTAAAACGAGTCGGCTATCGGTTGGAGACCGTATGGCTGCCCTGGAAGAGGGCGCAGATGGAAGCCGCAAGAGGGGATTACGACGGTCTTGGGGCTTCCTACTATACCAAAGAAAGGGCAATCCAATTTGCCTATTCAGACCCCGTCGCTACCACCGAAATTGTTTTCTTTAAGAGGTCCGAAGATGATATTAAATATTCCAAGCTGGAAGATTTGAAACCCTGCAAGATAGGGACCGGGTTTGGGTATGGCTATCCTGAGAAATTTGTAAAGGCCGACTATTTGCAGAAGATTGAAGCGTATGAGGCCAAAACAAATATAACCAGGTTATTGAATAAGCGAATCGACCTGATCATCGAATCTCGACAGACCATCCTTTTTTACTTGAAGCGGGAATATCCTGACAGGGTAAATTCTCTGGAAGTATTGGGTGATCCCTTGGAAACGATGTCGCTCTATGTTCCATTTTCCAAAAACAGACCGAATTACAAACAAAAGGTAGATGATTTCAATCGTGGGCTGAAAATGATCAAGGAAGATGGGACCTATCAGACGATCATGAGGAAACATGGGTTCAATCCCGGCTGCGATTGAGGGGATTAAGAAATGACAGGATCTCTGCCAGAATTTTCCGGATCAAGTGAGCAGGTTGCCATTGGCGTTGTGCCGAAAGGTTCCAATGAGGAATCCGTTGTCGCGGCAGTGAGACGAGTAGCGGAAGCGGCAACAGATTTCACCTGGCTGTCCCGAGGGGATACCGTCTTCATCAAACCGGTCGCTAACTCTGCAAACAGATATCCTGCCACAACCTCCCCGCTCGCCGTGAGGGGTATGGTGCGCCTTCTTATCGAGAAAGGCGCCGGACGGGTGATCGTAGGAGATAAGCCGGGTGTGCAGTCAGTCTACCAGGATAAAGGCGTTCAGAAGGGGTCGAGCCGCGATGTTTTCCTGCGAAACGGACTTCACCATGCCGCCTTGGAATCGGGCGCCGAGGTCCATTACTTTGAAGAGGCGGGTTTCGATGCTTTCTTTGCTGATCGCACAGAACACCTGAGTCACTGGAAAGGTGAATTGTTTTTCCCGAACATCCTGAAGCGGGTCGATCACATTGTTCTCCTTCCCCGTGTCAGCCGGCACGCGCTCGCCGGGGTCACCCTCGGGCTAAAAGCCGCAGTAGGATGGCTTCGGGATGACAGTCGGCTCGAACTCCACAGAGATGCCGCCAGTTTTTTTGAAAAGACAGCGGAGATTAATGACGCAAAGGTGTTGAGAAACAAATTGAGGTTGGTGCTTAGTGTCGCAACGAAGGTACAGACGACCTTCGGACCGGATCGGGGCTTTACATCCGAACCTGATCCGGGTGTCGTATTCGGGTCGGAGTCCCTCCTCGCCCATGAGGTGGTTTCTCTGGGCTGGCTTCTTTGGAACCGAGAGCACCACACGCCCTCTCAACATCTCAATTGGTTCCATGATCCGCACATCACCTACCCAGGCCTGATGAATCGGATCTTTGTGGGTCTTATCTGGGGCGCTAAGGCCTTCTTGAGTGCCGAAACCTACAACCGGATTCCTATCCGTTCAGTTCAAGCGAATCCCGTCATTTCAAGGGCATCTGCGCTATGGGGAGGGATTCCCCGGACAGAACTCATGGACGTAAGTGGTACACTTCCTGAGAGCATAGCCCACTTCTTAAAGGAAAACGCGGCCCCGTAGAAGGGGGGTGCTCTTCCGTCGACCCCCCTTTTCCCCGCGAATGCTTTCGACGCCTGAGGCTAAAAGATGAGATGAGAGGACGGTTTCACGGCCCGACGTGTTCGGCCCAGAGGAGGAAATGCCCCCGCCACGGCAGCCTTCTAATGTGATCTATCTATTCAATATTAAACGATTTATCGGAGTAGAAAATGGCAGATAACACAGCTCAATATAGTCTCACGTCAATAGAGGCCCTCTGTGCCTACCCCCTATCACAGAAGGCGCACTTGTGTACGAATAGGGCCTGCTGATTGCCTTTGTATCAGGCCGCTAAGATGTGCACGGCCCGACGATCATCTTCTGAGAGATTATGGCCAATTCTCCTCTGCAAAAATTGCCCCGTCAGGACTTTTCAATAGCCTAAATTTGCTTTGGAAATCTCACTGACACGAAAAGCTTGAGTTGGATCGAAAACCATTATGTCTAACCCAATCAGTTATGCCTTGAGCTCGGAGAACTCCCTCCCTGCCCGGATTGGCCGATCCTATCCACGGTACCCCTTGATCCATCTACCCGGATGACATCGCCGTCACGGATGGCATCCATGAGTCCCTTGACGCCAAACACAGCGGGAATTCCGTACTCTCTTGCATACCCTGAAGCGATCGATAGGGTGCCTCCTCGCTCTGCGATCAAACCGCCCAGAGATGGCATGAAAGGCACCACCGTTGGCAAAGCGGCTTCAAATACAGCAATTGTCCCACAGGGCAATGCCTGCAGGTCTTGCAGATCTCGGATGATTGCGCAGGGTCCCTCAATGATGCCAGGGGATGCTGCAAAACCATTCAGTCTCCGGGGGGCCACATCTCGGATCGGCGTAAAGAACTCCTGCGGAATGCTGTGCTCGATCGATTCGTAGGCATGTGCCAAGTGTTGCATGATCAGTCCCTCCTTTTTGTTGCCTTCCGGCTGTTTCAAGTTCGTGATGAGTCGATGATAGCCGCGAGAACTTGACATGGCAAATCAAATAGATTTAAATGCGATTAAGATAATCTGAAATGCTCTACAGGAGGCAGGATCGTGATCCTGAATATGAACCAGCTCCGTTCGTTCTATATGGCTGCGAAACTGAAAAGTGTCTCGAAGGCAGCCGAGGCCCTGATGGTCACCCCGCCGGCTGTCACCATGCAGGTCAAGCAGCTTGAGGAAACCGTTGGGATTCGGCTTCTCATACGGGATGGGAACGCCATCCGGCTCACAGACACAGGGGAGACTGTATTCAAGAGGGCGGAGAGAATCTTCCAGGAGATCTATGAGATGGAGGGCTTTCTGGAGGATGTGTCCACGGGCAGGTCGGGCGAGCTTCGCATCGGGTGCCCGGAAATACCGTTAAAAAGACTGATGCCCATGATTGACGTTTTTCAGAAAACCTATCCCGGGATCAGGATAATGCTCGATCAGGGATCTAACGCGGATATGATTAAAAGCATAGGGGACCACAGAAATGAACTTGCTGTTATCCGGCACAGGCCCAGCAACAGCCGCTTGAAGATCAAGGTCATTTGGAGAGATGAAGTAGTCCTGATTGCCTCGGCCAAGAGCGCACACCTGCCGGTCTCGGAAATCTCGGTGACACAGTTATCCGAAATCCCGTTGATTATCCGGCGCGAGGGTTCTGCAGTCAGAGAGGTCGTCTTAGAATATCTTCGCAAATTCAAGGTGACTCCGCTCATCGCCATGGAGTCGGGGAGCATTTCCCTCCTCAAGAAATTTGTGCGGGAGGACTACGGGGTTGGTTTCGTGGAACAAAGTGCCGTAGAGCATGAACTTAACAGCGACACGCTCAAAATCGTCCGGATTCTTGAGGGGTCTCCCCTGATCGAATTTGGCATTGGATATCGGAACCGCAGGGATCTTTCGCCCCCGGCCTGGGCCTTTCTCAGGCTCCTCGATAAGTCCGAGAATGTGTCGCGTAGGTATAGTGACAAGCCGAAGGGACGCTCAGGGAGAATAACGGAGTCATAATGGTTACTTTTAGGGACCCGCTTGGCGCTTGAATAGTCGTCTGTCCAAGCCCCTGGATAAACGTCGTATTAACTGTCTGTTGTTCATATGTTGAGATGGATCGCACCTGGTGCATCGATTATAGCTTTTCTTGGCATGATTAAAACCACATCCACCCACCAATTAAAAAGCATCAAACCATAGACACATTTTCCTCTTGGGGAGGGAAAACGCGGATTACACGCGCTGTTTGCAGGATCGGCCTGCTTATGGGACAGATATATTCTCGTGGAGAAGAGATCTTATCGACCCAGATTCAAGTCTGTTCCTTCTTTCAGATACACAGTCCTTCCACCTATCATTCGAAATTTTCGTTGCCATGATCTTCCCCTCGACCCTGCGGGACCTGATCGCCTACTCGATCATTCTGCTTATCCTGGTTTTCCGGCCCCACGGCTTCTTCGGCGAAGCCTACAGCGCGC
>JAWOIH010000392.1:0-2944 GCA_046484725.1 Candidatus Desulfacyla sp.
CCCCCGTTGCGCGGATGTTGCCAGGGTATGTGCATCTGCCTTTCCCTTGTCCCGACCGGCAAGAACCGCATCCGGGACCACAAGTGCCAGGCTTATCACGAATATTGCCAGTGGGTTCATGCTTCCTCACGCTTTTTACTTGGACTCATTAAAGACGCTTTATTCCGTTCCTGGGATCCCCAGATTGGTGACTCGGCTGTCAGGCACAGGATCTCGAACATGAGCGTGGCCCCGGCCAGGGCCGTGACGCCGCTGACATCGTAGGGGGGCGATACCTCCACCACGTCCCCGTCCACGACGTTGAGCCCCCGCAACCCCCTCAGCACCTGCAGGGCATCCAGGGTGGTCATGCCGCCGGCAACAGGTGTGCCTGTGCCCGGAGCAAAGGCCGGGTCCAGGCAATCAATGTCAAAGGAGATGTACGTCGGTCCCCTCCCCACCTTTTCTCTGATCTGGGAGACGACGTTTCTCCAACCCGCCTCATAAAACGCTTCAATATGGATGACCTCCATTCCGGTTTGATAAGAATACTCCCACAGGACCTCGGTGGTTCCTCGAATGCCGATCCGGATGGTGCGCTTCGGGCCCACCTCACTGAACGAACCATAATAGTTCGCCTCGCTTTGAATGCCAGGGTTTTCGTTCGGGCACTAGCGCGAAACGCTTTGGTTACGGGTATCCGCGTTAGTTTCGGTTCTGCGATTACCTTCTCTGTTTGATCATTCGGTAGGTATCTTCATATATTCGGTCCCGGGGTCCAATCGCAACAATCTCAATTTCTTTGTTTTCGCTGATACGATAAATGATCCTGAACCTCTTCACGCGGAAGCTTCTGAGTCCCTCCAATTCCTCCTTTAACGGTTTTCCCACGTCTGGATCCGATGCGATGATTCTCAGGGATCCCTTCACCCTTCTCTTTATCTCAGGGTGGAGGCCTCGAATAAGGGCTACCAGGGGATCAGGCACTCGAAGTCGATAGGAGGACGATTGGCTCATTCTTCGAATAGCTCTTCAAGGGTATAAAGACCGGCCTTATTTCTTTCCAGATCCCTTATGCCGTTTTTGATCTCCTCCAGGAACTGCGGATCCGATCGGATAAACCGCGTCTCCGACCAGCCGTCGAATTCGTCAGGGCTGACCAGCACCGCAGCCGGACGACCGTTCTTGGTAATAACGATCTCCTGATCCGTGGTATTGACCTTATCCACAAGCTGACTGAGTTTCATTTTTGCCTCGGAGAGGGATAGCGTTTCCATACATCAGACCTCCATTATGGTAGACCAGAATTCAAACCATATTAGGGTGTAACATACGGATTGTCAAGTGCATGAAGTGGGATCCAGCAATTCTCATTATGAGTCAGACTCGGTATCAACATTCTGTGTGAGTGGCATCTTGCCATCCCCCCCATAAGCGGGACGGCTTGTCGCAGATCCCGTCTCCATAAGAGTGGTCAGGATCATCATAGGTAATTGACAATGAATCGGAAAACACTGTTGCTGCTTCATTAAATGAGATGCCGTGTTTCTTGAGATTCCTTTTGGCTTTTTTAGTATTCCATTTGAATATCAAAGATATACGTCATAAATCCTTGTTCTGTTGGTTTTCCGCCCAATGTACGTTCAACAGGTCTTCTGTGAACCACCACCCTTATATGTAGAAACCGAAATGGGCATGGCATGTGGGGAATGACAGGCATGGGTGGACGGCCCTTCTCCCACCATTGTCTCTTCCCTCGCTGAGGGCCCACCCCGACTCGCCGGCCGACAAAATTTCGAGTTCTCATGGCTGGTTATCTTGCGTATATGAAAGATGAATCTTAGGGTTAATCATCAAGAAGACAGGCATTGCTCGTGCGCCCAAATGGAAGGCTGATCGTTACTTACTTCTTCTTCCTCGTTTTCCCGGTCTTCTCTTTTGCCATCAGCGGGGCGATCAACTGCTGATATCGTTCAAAAAGGAATGCGACCCTTTCCGCGTCGGATGAAAACCCCTTCCTTCCGTAGGCCATATCCACGGCGCGATCGAGGGCCTTGTGTGCCTTGACAAGATCGGGAGGCATGGCCAGCGGGTCGTACAGGTCCGCCAGGGTGGCGGTGGGATATTTTGCGCGGGCGTTCAGCACACCCTGTGCCGCGGTTTCAATGGCCGAACACTGTCCGTCGGTCGACTCTGGCCACGGGAATGTGTTGTAAGTCGATTTTGCGGAATAGCGATAATCGCTTTTGAGCCGGCCGGAGGTAATTTTCATCCATGCCATGTGCATATGACTTGATAGAATCCCAAACTCAAAAAGTCCGGCATCCGGTACGAGTTGAAGATCATTCGCTGCTATCACGGTGGAGGAAAGGAAACCGATAGGTATATACGGCCTGTTTTCCGAAGAGGTTCGCGGAACTGCGATGTAGTTGCCGGATAGTGGTTGCCTGATCTCCGTGAAACATGTGGGGGTAGCTGCTTTTGCTCTGGTAGCTGCTTTAGCGCTCGCCTTTCTGAAAGCAGCGACAGATTGAACCCGCCTCAAGACATGCGGCATCTTTCTCAGATGTTCAGGTGGGCAATCGATCAGCCACAGACAGTAACGGAAGTGGTTATGGATAAAGCCCTCTGCTCCGACGTAAGGCCTGATCCAGGCTATTGCATCAGGCTCCACTGCCAGCAAGCTATCTCGTTCAGAAGGCTCCAAAATCAGATATCCCCCATCGGCAGGGATACTCCCGTTGACAAGCTTTTTCACCTGGCAAAGTGGGCTTGAACGACTTGCAGCAATCATATTCGGTGCATCAATCAAATATGGACTAATGTTCTTAGCCCTGATGGCTTGCGGCTCGCTTTTCGGCGTATCGTAGTCGAACAGCCACCGCTCGGATACCTCTTGGAGCCCGAAGCCGATGATAACGCAGTGGACAGCCGCCTTGCCGCGTGCCTCGCTGCTCCACTGAAA
>JAWOIH010000307.1:0-11518 GCA_046484725.1 Candidatus Desulfacyla sp.
GGACATGCGGGTTACTCGTTGCTGGTTGCTCGTTACTGGTTGCTGGTTACTCGTTGCTGGTTGCTCGTTGCTGGTTGCTGGTTACTCGTTGCTCATTTTTGGGGTTTGTTGGGTTTATTGAGTTCGTCGGGTTTTTCCTGACCACAGACACCTGGCCTTTGTTGCCGATTACTCGTTTTTGAGCCGTTCACAGCTTACCGCCTGTTTCTTAATCGCAGCCCTTGATAGTCCCCCTCTCACCCTCTTAACTTCTCACCTTCTTCTTCTACTGCTGGTTGCTCATCCCCTTTCACTGCTTACTCCCTGCTCCACGCTCCCCGCTCCCTGGCTACTCCTCTGCATACTTCTCGATATCCGCCAACAGCCACTTCTCGATGGCATCTTTTCCATGGATCAGGGTTTGCATCTCCCCTTTGTCGTCCGGCTGAATCTTGTACATCCACCCCTTGCCGTAACAGTCGTCGTTGATCAGACCGGGATTGGTCTCCAGTTCCTCGTTCACCGCGGCGATTTTACCATTCACCGGGCCGAAGACCTTCCCCAGCCACTTTCCGGACTCGATCTTGGCGAACTTCTTTCCCTTTTTGATCTCCTTGCCGTCGTCCGGGAGCTGAACATAGACGATCTCCCCGGCCATGACCTGGGCAAAGTCATCCATGCCCATGACCAACAAATCGCCTTCTTCCTTGACCCAGAAATGATTTTCCTCGTAGTGGAGCTCCTCCGGCATGTTATACCCGTGCATTTCCATAGCGTTTCCTCCTTTTATATATACTTAGTGCATGAAAGAACATCCGGTTATCGTTCAGGAAATCCGAAATACGAATCTCGAAATACGAACTAATGACCAAAACCAAAAATGTCTCAATGACAGAAACATCCTGTTTTCAATCTGTTGGTTCTTGTCATTCGAGCATTCGATATTCGTATTTGTTTCGAGTTTCCGATTTCGATATTCGAATTTTGGCTGAACAGGGGTTTCCGTTCAGCCACTACTTATTCAGCCTCTTCCATCAGTTCATTGATAAACTGGGGCGTGTTGTAGATCCTGAACTTCTGTTTTCGCAACTTGGCGTTGGCCAGGTTATGGACGCATGAATTGCATTCGGTCAGGATGATCTCGGCCCCCACCGCCTCTGCCTGGTCAAGCCGTCGCCGGGCCATGGCAATGGAATTTTTTGCATAGGCCCCCCTCACCCCGCCGCCGGCCCCGCAGCAGAGGGCGTTTTTCCGATTGTCCGCCATCTCCACAAAGTTGGGGGCGATCTTCCGGATGGTGTTTCGCGGTTCCTCGTAGATCCCGCAGTGCCTGCCCAGATCGCAGGGGTCGTGATAGGTGACCCGTTTGTCCGTGGTGACCCCGAAATCGAATCCCTGGAGAAACTGGGTGACATGCACGACGTTGACCCCCTTCTCCTTCAGTTCCGCATACTGGGGCTTGTTGTTGAAGGTTCGGGAAC
Organism: Candidatus Desulfacyla sp.; assembly: GCA_046484725.1. GTDB lineage: Bacteria > Desulfobacterota > DSM-4660 > Desulfatiglandales > Desulfatiglandaceae > AUK324. Next base: position 1,461 of record JAWOIH010000307.1, read on the forward strand.
AGTAGGGGCAGCCGGTAATGACCGTCTTGGCCCCCGTGGCCAGTATCCTCTCGATATTCCTGCGGGCCAGATGGTCTTTGATCGGGTAACCCACGTCTTCAAGCACCCCGCTGCAGCAGACCTCGTCGATGAGGGTATAGTTGACCCTGAGACGGTCCAGGAGATCCAGGGTGGCGGAGGTGGACTCGTCCTCGCGGTACAATCCGACGCAACCGACGAAGTAGACGTTTTCGGCCGCCTGGTTCTTCTCCCTTTCGAAATCCTCGGGTTCGTCCTCGGCATAGATATTCGTGTGCTTGTCGAGCACCTCGTTCATCCCCTTGAAGGCCGGGTGGCACGACCCTGCCTTGACCATGTCTTTTCGGGCCGCCTTGATGATTTCGGGCACGTTGACGCCGGAGGGGCAGTTTTCATAGCAGCTCGCACAGGTGGTGCATTGAAACAGGGTCTCGATCAGCTCGTCATTGAGATCGATCTTTCCGTCCATGACCTCTTTGAGGAGGAGCATCTTGCCGCGCGCATTGAGGGCCGGGCGAAGCGTGGCCCCGAACACCGGACAGACAGCCTGGCAGAACCCGCACCGGGAGCACCGGAGTACCTGGTCCCGGAATTTCTCTTCAAATTCATACTTGGATGGCATCTTAAACCTCCAGTCCCATCTTGCCGGGGTTGAGGATGTTATTGGGATCAAACATCTTTTTGAGCGAACGCATCACGTCCATGGCGACCGGATCGTGCTCCAGGGTCATAAAAGGCGCCTTGGAGAGACCGATCCCGTGCTCGCCGGTGAGGGTCCCGCCCAGGTCGATGGCCAGCTTGAAGAGATCGGCGCTGGCCGCCTCCATTCGTCTCACCTGTTCCGGATCATAGCCGTTGTAGAGGATCTGGGGATGGAGATTGCCGTCCCCGGCATGGCCGAAGGTGGCGATTCGGATCCGGTGCTTTTCGGAAATGGCATGGATCCCGTTCAGAAGCGCAGTGATCCGGGTCATGGGGACGGTCACGTCTTCCAGCACAAAGTTGTTCTCGATCCTGGCCAGTACCGCATAGGCCGACTTCCGGGCGGCCCAGAGGTCTTCCACATCCTTCTCTGTCTCGGCCTGACGGACCTCGTGGGCGTTGTTTTCGTGAAAGATCGCCATCACCTTGCCCAATTGATAATCGGTCTCCTCCCGGGTATAACCATCGGTCTCGGCAAGAAGCATAGCATCCACCTCGGGGAGGTTGAGATCGGTGTTCTGGTTGATGGCCGACAGCGTCTCTCTCCCCAATATCTCCAGTGCGCTCGGGATAATCCCGCTGTGCATGATCTGGTTGATGGCGTTCCCCGCGTCCTCCAGATTGTCAAAGGTCGCAAGGGCCGTGCTGGTGGCCGTCGGCTTCGGGTTGATTTTGAAGGTGATCTCCGTCACGATCCCGAGGGTCCCTTCAGACCCCACAAAGAGCCTCGTCAGATCATATCCGGACACGCTCTTCATGGCCTTGGACCCTGTCCGCATGATCCGGCCGTCCGGAAGGACGACCTGCAAACCCAGGACATAATCCCGGGTGGTGCCGTATTTGGCCCCCTTGAGACCCCCGGCGTTGGTGGCCACATTGCCCCCCAGGGTGCTGACCTTGCCGCTGGCCGGATCGGGCGGGAAGAAAAACCCATAGGGGGCCAGGGCCTTTTCCAGATCCAGATAGATCACGCCGGGCTGGACTACTGCCAGACGGTCCTCGATGCTGATCTTTAGAATCCGGTTCATGCGGTTCAGGTCCAGGACGATCCCCCCTTGAATGGGGACCGCCATCCCGGACAGGCCGGTCCCCGCGCCCCGGGGGATTACCGGCATCTTGTTCCGGTTGGCCAGCTTCATGATCTCCGACACCTGTTCCGCGCTCTCGGCCCAGACACCTCCCTCGGGTCGGTGGCTGTGCTCAGAGGCATCGTAGGAAAACGATACCCTGTCGATCAAGTTGTCGGTGACGTTGGCCTCTCCCACGATCTGTATCAGATCCTGTTTTAGCTTCTCATCCATGATGTTTGCTCCCATGTCAAGTGAAGAAAGAGACTAAAGGGACCTCAATTTCATACACCGATGGCGCATGGTTCACAGATACCCATCCTTCAATCCCTCAATCCCTGAATTCCTCGATCCCTCAATCTATCTTATTCACTTCCTTTACAGGCATTCATGGCCAGGACCACCGGCGCCATAATCATGTGCAGCAACCGGCTAAAGGGGATATACGCTATAAACGCCCCTGTCAGGGCCGCATGAATATACCATACAAATCCGTACACCTCCACCAGCCCCCGGGGGGACGAAAAGAGGAGCCCGACCCCATAACCGACCAGGCTGTATTCCGAGCCTGTCGGATAACCGTTCAGGGCAATCCGCATCCCCTCCAAAATAAACCCGATAATGACAATCCCGCCGATCAGGCCAAGGGCCAACCGGTCCTGCTCAGGCAGCCCGAGGGCCCGGCCGCTGCGGTTGATCAATCCCCTGGCAAAGGCAAGACCCACCCCTACCAGGATCATGGTCCCTGTCAGGTCATACAGAAACCCTGTCAACGGGTAGTCCTTATTCACCAGGCGCCAGACAACAGGCCACTCAGGCCTCCAGAGGGACCCGCACAGGGCGACCAGGCCCCAGAAAAACCGGAAACCAAAACCATAAAAGATGAGGGCATGGATCACCCATCGTCCGGGCGACACCCGGTACAGGCGCCTCTGAAGCAAGACATCCCAGAAAAGCGACCGGATGATCCATATGATCCGCTCAGAAAAGACACACCGGAAAGCACCCTCCAGCAACCTGAAAAGCCTGGCCCCGGAACTTCCCGCGCCGGTTCCCGGAAGGGAACCGCTGAGATAGAGAGAGAAGAAGAGGACCATGCCCAATACAAAGATCAGAAGCGAAACGATGGTGATGGTATCCCCCACGGAAATCGTGGCCGTATGGCACGGCATGCAGATAACACTCTTGGCAGGCAGGGCCATGGATGCGGCCCCCAGCAGATTTCCGGCAAAATGGCATCGCTGACAGGCGGTCTCCCTATCGAACCGGACCATCTCATGAACGATGGACCTACCGTCCGGGGTGCGCTCTTTCTCCCACAGGATGCAGTTGGACTCCTCATCCCTCACGGCCTTGACCCCTTTGAGATGGCATGCCTGGCACGAGACGGTCATGTGAGCACTCCCGGCCGTCTTCTCATGGTGAGGGAGATGACACTGTCCGCAGTCCTGGGGTTGCTGTACATCATGGGTGTAGGAGGCAGCATCCAGATGGCAGGTGGTACAGGCCAGCTCAGCGTGCGGCGTGCCCTCATGTGAAGTCTCATCGATCCGGGGGACGAATTCCTCTGTGACGGCCTGAGCAGGTGTACCAGAGCTGCCATGGCAATGAAGACAGAGGGCGTTGAGCCGTTTTATCTCTTCAGGGTCATCCGCGGCAATGGAACGGTGACAGGTCATGCAGGCCGCATCTTCTTCCGAAAAGAGCGGCAGGGCTCGCCGGGCCTCATGACAGGCCCCGCACTGATTCCAGACCGGTTGCTGAGGATCATACCCGGCCCCATGGGTATCACCGACCCGGGCCTGGTAGTGGGGATTGTGACAGCGGAGGCAGTCCTGATAGTTCTCGCCGGACCTGGCCTTCAGGGACCCGTGCATCCCCCCTTCCAGATCGTCCAGAACGCCGTCATGACAGCCCAGACAATGATCCACATGGAAGAAATCCCTTGCGCTCTTGGTCACCTGGCGCGGATCGGGATGGAGGTCTTTATCAGGGATGTCTGCATGGCAATCCTGACACGAGGTCTGACCATGCACCGAGGCATGAAAACGCCCCGGGTCGATCATCCACGAGGCCCCGGCCGTAGGCAGATTGAGGACGAACAAGACCAGCATCCCCATCAGCAGTCCCATTCCCCGAACAGCCATGGCTTTCCGCCCTCCCCTGTTTTTACAGCATATCACCATTCAACAGCTCTCAAAAAAATTTCATTCAAAGCCTTACCTACCTGCGTCCCCCTGTTAACCTCGCAGCATCTCTCTTTTCAATCACCAATCACCAATCCTCAATCCCTCACCCTTCCCACCACATAAGGTCCTTCGGGCACCACCATGACCTTTTCGTGTTGCGGCAGCAACCTGTCCACGGTCTCCTGCAGATCGTCAATCTTGATCATCCCCATGGCCTTCAAGTCGTCGCCTGACATCCCGGGGGAATAGACATAGATGGGCCCCGCATGGTCTACGGCCTGCAAAATGCTCTGGGAACACCATTGATCGATGACAAAATCCTTCGGGTCGGAGTATTCCTTGCAAAATTCCTGATAACCGCACCCTGAACGCATGATCTCGCAGAACTCGGGGTTCCCCAGACCCTCCCGGCATTCACAGGCCACCACAATGGCGCCCCCCCGATTCAGTATGTCCCTGGCGGAGATCAGGGCCTTGCTGATCTGGTAGAAGGTGGCGTCCAGGGGAAATCCCCCGCCCGATGTGATCACCATATCCACCCTCTGGTCCAGATCGATCACCGAATGCCGGTGGACCATATCGCAACCGGCCAAGTGGGCATGATCGTAATGCCCGGCAAACACGCCTGCCACTTCCCGTGCCTGGGTGATGACCACGTTCAGGATAAAATCCGCTCCCACCCGTTCCGTCACCCGGATACCGTACTCGTGAAACGGATTTCCCTCGATGATACAGTTGGTCACCTTCGGATGAGCGATCATCTTGAAGGAATGCATGAACTTCATGGTCTCGTAACTGGAGATGCCGGGAAGGATGGCCTTCCGGCCACCGGAATAGCCCGCATAGAAATGGGGTTCGATCAGCCCGGTCAATATCTTGAGGTCCGCATCCAAGTAGTGGTTATTGATCTCGATCGGGGCCCCGTCGATCTCGTCGATCTTCCGGTAGTTGTCCGCATCGCGGCAGTAGTGATTGACAATCGGGTAGTTCTCCGCAATGTCCCGACCCACCAGATAGACCAACTCTTCCCCCAGGTTGGGCCGATGCATCCCCGTGGCGATCAGGATGGTGATCTTGTCTTTGGGTATGCCGTTCTCTTCAAGGGTCTTGAGGAGCGGAGGAAGGATCACCTTATTGGGAACCGGCCGGGTAAAATCGGAGATGACCACGCAGGCGTTTTTCCTCCCCCTGGCGTTCTCGGCCAGGGGGGGGCTCTCGATCGGATCGGCGAGAGCGGCGTACACAGCCCCCTCCGGGTCCGCAAGCCCCTGAACCGGTTTCATCTCCAGGGTGGGTACGGATTCGGGAAATCGCAGCGTCAGCGGATTTTCGCCATACAGCAGTCGTGCAGTGTTTTCAGCCATGATGGTCCCCCTTCATGAAATGTCAGTGAGAAGATATCCTAAAAAGCCCCCCTCCCCTCCTGAGGGGAATTACTGCGAACCTCTTATCCGCGGGACATGGACCTGACCACAATATCGGTGATGTCCACCACATGGAGATCGAGCTTCTCCCGTCTCACCTTCCCCTTGATGGTCCGGACGCACTGCTGGCAGGCCGTGACCACGGTCCCGGCCCCTGTCTGCCGGACCTCCTCGATCTTGTTTCGGGCCACACGGCCCGAGAGGGCGGCATCCGCCATCTCCAGATTGCCGCCTCCCCCGCAGCAGATGCTCTGGTTACGATTGCTGGCCAGTTCCACAAAGGCCAGGCCGGGAATCGACCGGAGGATCTCCCGGGGTGGATCAAAGACCCCCGCGTTTCTTCCCAGATCACAGGGGTCGTGATAGGTCACGGTCTCCTTCAGTTCCCCCGGCGAAATGGACCCGTCCTTTATCAGTCTTTCAATAAACTGCGTGGAATGGGAGAGCCTCAGGTCCGTCGGGTAGTGCTCCTTCCAGGTTCGATAGCACGAGGGGCATGAAAACACGACTTCCTTAGCCCCCAGGGCCTTCACCTTTGCCAGGTTGTGGTCCATCAGGGCCTTCATCTCTCCGGGCGCCCCCGCGCCGATCAGCGGAAACCCGCAGCACCACTCCTCGCCCGCCAAAACGGCAAAATCCACCCCGGCCGATTCGAGGATTCGGACCATGTTTCGGGGAATCGACTGGACCATGGGGAAAAAGGAGGCCACACAGCCCACGAAATAGACCATATCCGCCTGTTCCTTTTCGTACAGATGGTCCGGCAGATCCCGAATGTCGTCCCGCCACTCCCCCCGTTCAGAATTGTCCTCGTCCGATATGTTATGGTTGGCTAAGAGCGATTCCACCGCAGCCTTGACATTCGGGTGGAGACCCTGCTTTTTCACGATCTCCTCCCTCATCGCGAGAAACACCTTTTTCTGATCCACGCCGCTCGGGCAGGTCACGGTGCATGCTCCGCAGAGGAGGCACCTGGCAAAGATATCGCGATACTGCCTGCTGATCTCCAGATCTCCCGCAGCATATCGCTTGGCCAACTGGACCTTTCCCCTCGGCGTGTACTTCTCCAGAAAAAGGGTCTTCCCGACCGGACAGGTCGCCAGACACAGACCGCACTTGATGCACTGGTCAAACTCTTTCGCAATATCATTGAGTATCATGTGGTTTTCTCATTTTAAAAAAATATTATCACACAGAGGCACAAAGACACGAAGGATACTTCTTGTTAAATGCATTTGGTTGGCTCTGTGTGCTTTGTGGCTTTGTGTGATCAACAGTATTCCCTAAAGGAAGCTGCCGGGGTTCAGAATATTGTTGGGGTCAAAGACCCGCTTGATCCCCCGCATCAATTCGATGGAGGTCTGGCTGAACTCCATGGACATGAACCGGTCCTTGGCAATGCCGATGCCGTGCTCGCCGGAGAGGGTCCCGCCCATCCCAATGGCCGCCTCAACGAGTTCCACCAACGCCTTGTCGACGCGCGCCATCTCTTCTTTGTCGCGAAGATCGGTCATGAACAGGGGATGAAGGTTTCCGTCCCCCGCGTGGGCCAGTACGCCGATCTGCAAGTCATATTTCTTTGAAACCTCAACGATCTTTCGGATGATCGCGGGGAGCATCTTGACCGGCACGGTCGCATCTTCCACAATGCAGTTGGGTCTCAGACTGGCAACAGCGCCAAAGGCCGTCCGTCTCGCCTGCCAGAGTTTATCCGCCTCCTCGGGCGTGCTGGCCCGCTCCACCTGAAAGGCCCCCCGCTCCCTGCAAAAGGCCTCGATCCGTTTCCCCTGGGCCTCCACCGTGACATCCTCGCCATCCACCTCTATCAGGAGCAAAGCCTCTGCCTTATCCGAAAACCGGGCCCCGCCGTAATTGCTGATCACATCCAGGACGGTCCTGTCGATCAGTTCCAGGGTGGTGGGGACGATGCCCGCCCCGATGATGGCCGACACCGTGGTGGCTGCATCGTCCAGGTCGGCATAGATAGCCTGGAGCGTGGCCTTGGCGGGGGACAGGGGCACCAGCCGTACAATGATCTCCGTCAGGATCCCCAGGGTCCCTTCGGAACCGCACATGAGCCGTGTGAGATCATATCCGCTCACATTCTTGAGGGTCTTTCCCCCGGTTCGAATAATCTCTCCGCTCGGCAGGACCACCTCGAGACCCAGGAGATAGTCCCTTGTCACCCCGTACTTGACACCCCTCGGGCCGCCTGCATTCAGGGCCACATTGCCGCCGATGGTGGAGACAAACATACTGGCAGGATCCGGAGGATACATCAGTCCGTATGCTGCGACCGCCTTCTGGAGGTCGGCGTTGATCACACCGGGCTGGACCACCGCACACCTGGATTCAGGATCTATCTCGAGGATCCGGTTCAGCCGGTGAAAGGCAATAATGATGCCGCCCTTTCTGGCCACCGAACTGCCGCAGATATTGGTCCCTGCGCCCCTGGGGATAATATTGATCTTCTCCCGGTTCGCCACCTTCATCACCCTGGCGATCTCATCCCTGTCACCGGGGACAATCACGGCATCGGGCATGAATTCCGGCAGGAACCCGTCGTATGAATAGGTAATGAGGTCCTCGGGCGTATCCAGGAACCATTCATCCCCTACAATCGCCCGCATCTCATCTTTCACAACATCTGAAATCATATACTGTCTCCTTAACCTCCTCGACAACGTAGAACATGTGGATGAAAGGCCCCTTCACCCCCTTGTCAACCGCCAAGGGCCAGTGGACCGATGAACGCAGGGATCCACAGCACGCGGACTTGGCCAAGATTCGTTCCGGCGCCATGGCCGGCGAAACAGACATTCGAAACATCCAAAAAAACGCCGGATATCAGAAGCCTCCCTGAGGCCGGTCACCACTGCCCTTCGGATGTGATAGATAGTACCTGCCGTCAGCAGTCACCCCGACGATGCTTTGGGCCGTCATATACTGGAGCATCTTCGGCAGGTAATCCCGGGTCCCCATTCGAAAGAGGTTTTGCCGGGAATAGGGAAGGTCAACGGCCGAAGACGGATTCAGTGCTTTCTTTTGTTCAAGGTCTTTGACAATCGCTTTGTATGCCCGTGCCATCCGCCACGCATGATAGCGCCTGGTAAGGATATAGACCCCTATCAGGACGCAGACACCGATAATGATTTCCCATGTTTCTGAGCTGTCCAACTCGCTAATTCTCCTGTTCGGGCAGCCGGGGCTTGGCTGAGCCCTGCATTTTTCTTGATTCAAGGGCCATTTCTTTAGTATAAAAATTGGACGCCTGACACATGTTCCTTTGACATCTTCGGAGTTTTACGCGCGACATGGCGACTTACCGGAATCGAGGGAAAAATCCCAGTTCATGTTGCCTGCGCCATGCATCTTATCCAAACTATGGAGGTACTGCCATGATCCCCGACATCAAAAAGATCCTTTACACCACAGACATGTCCGAGAATGCCCGTTATGCCTTCGAGTATGCCGTCAGCCTTGCCAACCGATACGGCGCAGGAATCACGCTCCTCCACGTCCTCGAGGATATGTCCCCGTACCGGGATTCCCTCATGATGAATATCCTGGGTGAGGAGAAATGGAAGGGCCTCATGGAGACAAACAAGGAGAAGATCATCCAGGACCTGAAAGATGGGCTTGGAAAATTCTGCGACAGCGTCAGTGCCCAACTCCCCGCCTGTCCCTTTATCACGGACGACATTGTCGTGAAAATCGGAAACCCGGTGGAGGCAATCCTGGAACAGGCCGAGAAGATGGACTGCGATCTGTTGGTCATGGGCACCCACGGGCACGGGATTCTGGGAGACGCCATGATCGGGAGCGTATCCAGGAGAGTGCTTCGGCGTTCGAAGAAGCCGGTGCTGGTGGTCCGTCTGCCCCAGAAATAAGGGGATCAATGCCCTGATTTCCGCTTTACCTCCAAGGCCTTCAGCTCTTTCCGGATGATCTTTCCCGTGGTGGTCATGGGGAGTTCGGTCACGAACTCGATCTCACGGGGATATTCATGGGCCGCCAACCGGACCTTGACGTACTTTTTGATCTCCTCTTCCAGTTCAGGACCGGGGGTTATACCGGCCTTTGGCAGGATAAAGGCCTTGACGACCTCTGTCCGGACCTTGTCCGGGCTTCCCACCACCGCCACCATGCCCACGGCCGGGTGCTTCATGAGGCAATCTTCGATCTCGGCCGGCCCGATCCGATACCCCGAGCTGGTGATCAGATCATCCTTTCTCCCCACAAACCAGAAATACCCATCCTCATCCTTTTTGGCCAGGTCTCCGGTGAGCCACCAGTCGTGGATGTACTTCCCCCGGGTGGCCTCGGGGTTGTTCCAGTATTCAATACACATGACCGGGTCGGGACGCTGAATGGCAATCTCACCCGGGGTCCCCGGAGAAACCGGAATGCCCGATTCGTCCACCACCTCCACCCGGTGCCCGGGGATGGGCTTTCCCATGGAACCGGGCCGGACCTCCATGACCTCGGAGCAGGTTCCCACCACCAGGTTGACCTCGGTCTGACCGTAAAACTCATTGATGGTCAGTCCCATGACTTCTCTTCCCCAGTCCAGGAGCTCAGCGCCAAGGGATTCCCCGCCGCTGCCTATGGAGCGCATGGCGTACTCATGACGGCTTCGAGGGTCCTTGACCTGCCGC
>JAWOIH010000457.1:0-5324 GCA_046484725.1 Candidatus Desulfacyla sp.
CTGAAGACATGTTCTGCAGGTGGCGGTTTTCCCTGAAAGAAGAGGGGAAAAACCGATAGGGGTTACGCAGTCTGCGGTCTCCCGGGCCCGGTAATATATGCGTCATCCAGGGCCCCTTCGATGATGGGAAGGGCCTTTACGGGGGGCGGGGTAAAACCGAAGATAAGGTCCAGAAAGAGCATGGTGATCCGATAGGTGGCGCCCCAGAGGACCTCTCGTTCGTTTCCCTTTTGATGCATAAAGCAGGGGAAGTCCCGGGTGACAGGGGGCGTTCCTTGACGCTGTCCGGCAACCGGCCGGTTCTGCGGCCGGGGCCCCATCTGCAAGCGGTAACATCCATAGCCATCCGGGATCAGCAGGTCCCGGATCGAAATATGGACGATCTTTTCCACCTCCCAGTTGGGGAAAAACCGCTTCTGACGGCCTATCCAGCCCGCCATGGGGTAGATGACCCGATCGAACATCTCGAGCTTCTGGCGGGGGAGGGGACCCAGGAAGGTCACCCCCAGGGGGTTCAAGCGCATCTCCTCAAGGGCTTCACGGAGGCTGGCCGCAAGAAGGAAGGAGAGTCTTCGGGCCTCTGTGGGCCGGAGGCGCCTCCAGTGCTGCCAGTAAGGCCAGCGGGCCAGGGGAAAGAGGGGGAGACGGAGTATCCTGGACAGATAGATGTCCGAACCCGGGGCCATCCGGCCGCCCGGGAAGCAGAGATCTCCCGGCTGCTTTACCTTTATGGATCGCTTGTTAAAAATCAGACAGGGCTCAGGAGACAGACCCGGCCGGCCTGGCCCCCGGCCCAACAGGAGCAGTACGGCAGAGGCGGACGGGGAAGCGGAGACCCGGTCCGGGAAAAGGGACGCATCGCCGCTTTTCTCGTGAAGCACGCGCAATATCTGCGTACACAGGGCCGAAGCGTCTCCCAGCAGATGAAGCATCTCTTGTGTCCTCTGGCAAAGACGTTGGATTCTCTATTGACGATTGACGATTGACATCGGGTTGCCGGTTGCTGCTGGTGAATGGCGGATGGATCATGGCTTATGGCTGATGGCTGATGGACGCTGGGCCTAAGCCCTTGTGCCTCACGCCTTGCGCCTTGCACCTCCGCCCTACCATAACAAGCTTTGGCCCCTGTTTGCAAGCGGGCATTCGGGACGCCGGCAATTCTCATTTTGCGATTCAATTGAACGCATTTCCCGTTTGTAGTGTCGTCGTAAGGCGGTTTTTTATGGCCTCACGGCCCCACGACGAACCTATGGCATCACTGCGAAAGGCAAAATGAGAATCGCTGGCGCGGCGCTTTGGCACAGGTCTGCCGGGCTTTATCAACTATCGGAATGATGCCATGCCATCACCTCCTGCCAAGGGATATCTCTATGTCGTCGGGGCCGCGGTCCTGTGGGCCTCATCCGGGGTGGCCGGAAAGGCCCTTTTCTCCGGGGGCGTCACGCCGTTCGAACTGGTGCAGATCCGGGTCACCGTATCCGCCGTCCTCATGGCAGTGGTTTTCTTCCTGCGCGACAGGAGCCTGTTCCAAATCGGCGCCAAGGACATCCCCTATTTTGGTCTGCTGGGCGGGGTGGCCATGGCCCTGGTCCAGATTACCTATTTTTACGCCGTCAGCAAGATCCAGGTGGCTGCGGCCATCCTTCTCCAGTATCTGGCGCCGATCCTGGTGGCTTTTTACGCCGTCTGCTTCTGGAGGGAACGCCTGACCCCGACCAAATTCCTGTCTCTTCTTTTTTCCCTGATGGGCTGCTACCTCGTGGTGGGGGGATATAATCTCGATCTGCTCAGGATGAACCGGGTGGGGATTGTTTCCGCCCTGGCCTCAGCGGTTTGCTTTGCTGCCTATACCCTGTTGGGGGAGAAGGGGATGCACCGGTACACCCCCTGGACCGTGCTCTTTTATGCATTCCTCTTCGCAACCCTTTCCTGGCACATCTTCTACCCCCCCTTTCACTATCTCCGGGCAGGATATACCCTGGGCCAGTGGGGAGGGATGCTCTATGTCTCGGTCATGGGGACCGTCCTCCCGTTTGCCCTCTTCTTTATGGGGATCAATCTGATCCGGTCCACGCGGGCCAGCATCACGGCAACGCTGGAACCGATCTCCGCCGGGCTCTTTGCCTATCTTTTTCTGGGGGAAGGGCTCTCTCCGCTTCAGATGGTCGGAGGGGCCATGGTGGTGGGGGCTATCATCCTCTTGCAGCTGAAACGGGAGCAGGATGAACTGGCCCCTGTCCATATCAGGGCCCGGTCCACCCCGCGCAATCCCTGAATCCCATAATCCCTCAATTTTCAGTTCCCCAATACCGCCTGTTCCACCCCAGGGATGCTCTTACAAAGGAACTTCTGGCCCAGGAGTTTGAACCGGTCCGGGTCATCCGTGGTAAAGAAGGTCGCGGTCCGGTTCCGACCCAGACGTTCCTCGATCTCCGGGTGCCTTGACAGGTAGTCGATCAATTTGTCCGAGACCGTGTCAGGGCCGCTCAGGACCCGGCAGTTCTTCCCCATGATCCGTTCAATGTCCTTCTGCAGAAAGGGATAGTGGGTACAGCCCAGGATGAGGGAGTCGATCTTTTTTCGCTTGATCCGGTACAGATACTTCTTGAGGATCATGCGGGTCTCGGGTTTTCCGACCCAGTCTTCCTCCACCAGGGGGACCAGGAGCGGACAGGCCTGGCCGAACACCTTGATATCCGGCCTCAGTTTCGCCAGTTCCTGTTCGTAGACGCCCGACTCGATGGTCGCCCGCGTCCCGATGACCCCGATGCGTCCGTACCGGGAGGCCTCCACCCCGGCTTCAGCCAGGGGGATGACCACGCCCAGGACCCGGCGGTCCGGAAACTTTGCCGGGAGGAACTCCTGCTGGATCCTGCGCAGGGCCTTGGCCGAGGCGGTGTTGCATGCCAGGATCACCAGGACGCATCCCCTGGCGAACAGGAACTCCACGGCCTGGCGGGTATACGCATAGATGACGGCCTGCGATTTGTTGCCGTAAGGGGTCCGCGCGTTGTCGCCCAGGTAGGTATAATCATACCAGGGGAGTTTGGTCAGAAAGGCCTTGAGAATGGTGAGCCCCCCAAGGCCTGAATCAAAAACGCCGATCATGATGCTGCCGTCTCCATATCGCGCTGATCCGCCGCCGCCCGCCTCGCCTGTTAAAGACAGGACCCTGGCGACGGTCAGAGCATGTCATAAGGGTCTACATCCGAACGCAGATAAACGCCCTGCGATCGGAGCCACTTCGACGAGCGTTCAATCTCCACCAGGAAATGTCTCAAAAGCGCCGGGCTTTTGCTCTTGACCAGAAGCTGCCACCGTGTCTTTCCCTTGATCCGTGCGATGGGGGCCTCGACCGGACCCAGGACCTGGATCTCTTTCCCCCGCCGGGGCCATCTTCGCAGGATCGCCCGCAGATCCGTACCTAACTGCCGGGCCGCCTCGTCGGTCTTCTTCTTGTCAGTCCCCTGGAGCCTCAGGCATGCCAGGCTGCAAAAAGGGGGGTAGCCCAGGGCCTTTCTGAGCCCCTGCTCCTTGTCAAAAAAAGAGCGGAAATCATGGGCCATGGCCGAACGGACCACATAGTGATCCGGGTTGAAGGTCTGAATAATCACCCGCCCCTTCCGGGTCCCCCTCCCGGCCCGGCCGGCAACCTGCGACAGGAGCTGAAACGTCCGTTCCCCCGCCCTGAAATCCGGAAAACTGAGGGAAAGCTCGGCAGAGATGACGCCCACCAATGTGACATGGGGGAAGTCATGGCCCTTGGTGATCATCTGGGTTCCCACGAGGATATCGGTTTCGCGCCTGCCAAATTGGCGTAAGATCCTGGCGGCCTCGCCCTTTCGCCGGGTGGCGTCTGCATCCATCCGGGATATGCGGGCCTCAGGGAAAAGCCTACGCACCTCCTGTTCCAGTTTTTCGGTGCCGAACCCATAGGCCTTGAACCGGCCCTGGCCGCAGGCGGCGCATTGGACCTTTGTCCCGCAGGTGAAACCGCAATAGTGGCATATGAGACGGTCTTCCTGGAGGTGAAAGGTGAGCGCCACGTCGCAGTTGGGGCAGGAGATGGATTGACCGCATGCCCGGCACAGATAGAGACGATGAAACCCCCTCCGGTTCAAAAAAAGGATCGCCTGGTCCCCTGCCGCCAGGCTGTCGCCAAGGGCCTTGAAGAGCCTCGGACTGATCATCTGCTGTTTTCCACGGCCGTCCGTCTGCTCCTTCATGTCCACGATCTCCACCTCCGGGAGCGGACGGTTCTCGACCCGTTCCGGCATGGTGAGGAGGCGGTATCTCCCGGTAATGCTGTTCTGATAGGTCTGGACGGAAGGGGTGCCGGAGCCGAGGATAACGAGGGCGCCCTCCATCTTGGCACGGACCACCGCGGCATCTCTGGCCTGGTAGTGGGGCCCCCCGCGCCGCTCCTCCTGGACATAGGCGGAATCATGCTCCTCATCCACGATGATCAATCCCAATTCGGGGAGGGGGGCGAACAGGGCGGAGCGGGCCCCGATGACCAGATCCACCTCTCCCCGGATCATGCGCATCCACTGATAATGCCGCTCCCTCTGGGTGAGCCCGCTGTGGTAGACCGCGACCCGGTCCCCGAGTCTGGACCGGAACAGGCCCTCCAGATATCCGACCAGGGATATCTCGGGCGCCATCAATATGGCCTGTCGCCCCATTTGGATGGCGCGTTCCACTGCCCGATAATAGACCTCTGTCTTGCCGCTTCCCGTGACCCCGTAGAGGAGGAAGGAGACAAACGCGCAGGTGTCAAGGCCCTCCCGTATCCGATTCAATGCCTGTTGCTGGTGCGCATGCAGCTCGCCGGGCGGGGCCGGCGGCGGGACAGCGGCAAGCCCCGGGTCCCTGTGGACCGGGATGCACTGCGTTTCAAGCATCCCCTTTTTAACGCATTTATCGGCGAGATAAGCCCCGTTTTTAAACCGACTTTTCAGTTCACTCAAGAGGATAGCGCCCGATTGAAAGACCTCCGCCAGAAACGCCTCCTCATTTGCGGCCGTGGACGGGCCCCGCCTTTCCGCGAGTAGGATCTCGGGATCGAGATCCCTTTTAGGCCGGATGAACTTAAACTCGTAAGGGTTTGTGATTCCGGACTTTTTTACCCGTCCTTCGATCCGCACCCATCCTTTTTCCTGAAGCGGATAAATCGTCTTGAGGGGCCAGGGGAGTCGCGTCTCCGGATGATCCCTTATCCACGAAAGGATCTCGGCGGTTTCCACAGGGAAGAGGGATCTGGTCAGTTCAGCTGCCCCCTTTTCCGTCAGGCTCGCGGTCTTGAAATGGGTCTCCGGCAGGGC
>JAWOIH010000006.1:0-17409 GCA_046484725.1 Candidatus Desulfacyla sp.
CACCCTGCCCACCCCGTAACCGTTGCGCCGGCCGCGGGTGCCGTCGGCGTTGACCAGCTACTTGGCCACCAGGAAGATGGAGAGCCCCTTTGTGCCCGGCTCGTCCCCTTCGATCCGCGCCAGAAGGGGATGGATGATGTTTTCCGTGAGATCATGGTCCCCCGAGGAGATGAATATCTTCGTCCCCTGTATCCGGTAGGTCCCGTCCGGCTGACGAACGGCCCGGGTCGACGAGTTGCCCACATCGGTCCCGGCGTTGGGCTCGGTGAGGCACATGGTGCCCCCCCAGTCGCCCGCAACCATCTTTTCCAGATACCGTTTCTTCTGCTCGTCCGTGCCATAGGACTCGATGAGACGGGCCGCCCCCTCGGAAAGCCCGGGGTAGGCGAAGAAGGCGAAGTTGTGGACAAACCAGTCTTTGACCGCCAGGGAGGCGATGTGGGGAAGGCCCTGCCCTCCCGACTCCGGCAGAAAGCCCATGGCCCCCCAGCCCCCCTCGCAGTAGAGCCTGTAACAGCGGTGAAAGGCCTCAGGCACGCGCACCTGCCCGTTTTCGAGCCGGCACCCTTCCCTGTCCCCCTCCTTGAGGGTCGGGAAGATCTCATTGACGGCGAATTTGCGCGCCTCCTCCAGGATCATATCCAGCATCTCTCTTGAAAACTCCGCAAATTTCGGGGCCTCGAACAGACGCTCCACATCCAGCATCTCGTACAACAAAAACCGCTGATCCCTCTCATCCAGAATGAGATTTGCCATAACCGTTTTTCTCCTTGTGTTGGTTTTTAAATCCCCCTGCCATCATAATGGGAGGGGGTTCAGGCTGTCAAATTGTATATGCGATATGCAGGCCGTCAGCTACTTGCGCCAGTTTTCTATCAAGTGTCCAAATTAAAACGCCCGATAATACAGCGGACGCAATCAGATGAACATCCACATAACCTATACCTCTTCCCATCAAACGGCTATTCTCGATAAAGGACAATACTTCTGCATGTTCGGCTTCAATGCTCATCGGCAGCATTTGAAGAAATGAAAGTATAGCGGCTCTGTCTTTAAGATTTCCACAAGCCAGTTCCCCGACGATGAATGGATGGCACAATACCGTGCCATTATTGAGCAAATTTGCCAATTCGGCATTCCCATCCCGCAAATGGGAGACCCAGACAGACGTGTCCACCAGAACCATGAGCGGTCAGGCTCCTTTTCTTCTGGGTATTTCCTGCAGCTGTTTTTGAGTTCCACCCAGTTTTGCAAGCCTCCTCGCGCTTTCTCTGGCGATAAGCGCTTCCAAGCCCAGTTTAACGAGTGCTGTTTTCTCTTTTATTCCAGTCAGTTTATATGCTTTATCGATTAAACCATCTTCAATATTCAGCGTGGTTCTCATAATATTACCTCATATAAATGTGATGCCTCAGTATGCATACCCTATGCATAGATGTCAATGTTATTTAATGATAACGATTGAGTAACCGGGCGCCGGAGGGCGAAGCGCGGAGGGAACGCGCAAGCGCACCTTGCGGATCGAGCGTGACCTCCCCACCACTTCCTGGACCGTGCGCAAGTAACACCTCCATTCTTGCGACCACAATATCCTCAAAACGGATTCTTGTTGACCCACAAGACGCAATTCCCTATGATCAATGCACAAAAGAGGAGCTTCTCATCACCTTATACAGAAACCCTTCTCCATCCAGGAATGGGCCACGAAGGTCAGGGAGGCCCTGGACAGAGGGAAGAGGGGGATGTAGGGCCCTGACTGAAATTTCGATATGCTGCGCCCTGTCGCGTATCGTCCAGGGCCATAAGGACCAAATGCAGGGATCTAGAATGGGGAAGAAAACAAGGGCACGGGCGGTTGTTGCAGCAGTGATCCTCGGCATGGGGGCATTGCTCATCACAGACCCCGTGGGGGGTGAACCCACGGCAAGGGCGGTTTTGGAGAAGGCCTTTGATTATTACCGGGGCCAGTCTTCCGAAACCGAGGTGGATATGATCATCCACCGTCCGGCCTGGGAGCGCACCATGACGCTCAAGGGCTGGAGCAAGGGGAGGGAAGACGCACTCATCCGGGTCGTGGCCCCGGCCAAGGATGCGGGAAACGCCACACTCAAGAAGGGTCGGGAGATGTGGACCTACAATCCCAAGGTAAACCGCGTGATCAAGCTCCCCCCTTCCATGATGTCCCAGGCCTGGATGGGGTCCGACTTTTCCAACGACGACCTGGCCAAGTCCGACACCATCCTGGAAGACTATACCCATGAAATGATGTCTGTGACATCAGAGGATAACCACACCGTGTACACGATCAGGCTGACCCCGAAACCCAGGGCCCCCGTGGTCTGGGGAATGCAGCGTATGAAGATCCGGGATGATCACATTCTCCTGGAGCAGGGCTTTTTTGACGAAGACAGGCAACTGGTGAAAGAGATGACCGCATCCGACATCGTCATGCTGGGAGGAAAGCTCTTTCCGCGCGTCTGGCGGATGCGAAAGGCCGAAACCCCAGACGAATACACCGAGGTGGTTTACAGGGAGGCGGCCTTTGATATCCCCATCACCGATGCCTTCTTTTCCATACCCAACCTCAAAGACCCGAGGGTCCGGTGATGCCTAAAAACAGGGATCTTGGCATACCGTAAGTCCCAGGACCTGTCCCGGGACGAAGAAACGTCTGGTCATGTCCATTAACACGAAAATTGCCTGGCGCAATATCTGGCGAAACAAGCGACGCTCCCTTCTGACCATTGGCGCCATCCTGTTTGCCTCTGCGCTCCTCATCTTTTCCATTTCCCTCCAGTTCAGTTCCTACGATACCATGATCGACGCCGCAGTCAAAAGGCATACGGGGCACCTCCAGGTCCAGGCGGAGGGCTATCATACGGACAAGGAAATGCGCCTGGTAATCGCCCATCCGCAAGACGTTGTCCGGTCCATCCAGGATCTTTCCCACATAAAGGCCATGTCCTCCCGCGGCAATGCCTTTTGTCTGGTCTCCTCCGAACAGCGCACCTACGGCGTCTGGGTGGCGGGAGTCGATCCGGCCAGGGAAAGGGAGGTCACCACCATTGCCCGCGTCATCCGCAAGGGGAGCTATCTGAGCGATGACACCGCCTATGAGGTCGTCCTCGGGGGCATCCTGGCCAAGAATCTGGCGGTGGAGCTGGGTGATGAACTGGTGCTTCTGGGCCAGGGTCTGGACGGCTCCATCGCTGCAACGGCTGTCACCGTAAAGGGGATCTTCAGCACCGGTCAACCCGAGTTTGATCGGTCGGCTCTCCAAATGCCGTTGAAGACCTTTCAAGAGACGTTCAGCATGGGGGATGCGGTTCACGAACTGGTCGTCGTGGCAACGGATGTGGAGCGTCTGCCGGACCTTGCCCGGTCAATCCGGGAGCGTCTCGCATCTGCCTCTTTATTCGAGGGTCTGCACGTCCTGACATGGCAGCAGTTGCTGCCGGGCCTGGAGCAATCCATCCGGGTGGATATGGTCAGCGGATGGATCAACTACGGGATTGTGGTGATCATTGTGGCCTTCGGAATCATGAACACCTTTGTGATGTGCGTCATGGAGAGGACCCGGGAATTCGGCATGCTGATGGCCCTTGGCATGAGGCCTTCCCAGGTGGCCCGGCTGGTCCTTTTGGAGGCCGCGTTCATGAGCCTGTTGGGCATAGCCTTAGGCCTTGCGGGCGGATGCGTCATCACCTATTATTTCCAGATCCACGGGTTTCAGATACCGGGCGCCGAAGAGATCATGGCCCAGTGGGGGCTGCCCTCGCGCATGTGGCCGAGACTGAGCCTCATGTCGATGGTTACCGGCCCTGCGGTCATCGTGATGGTTACCCTGCTGACGGCGGTCTACCCTGTGTTACGGATTTTTGGACTGGGGCCTGCGAGGGCCCTTCGAGCGCTTTGACCAAGCGGTTTTGGTGGGCGGCCCCCCCGGTCGCGTGAAAGGATCACGGTCTATCATATGCAATACAACAGATCATACGGGGCATAGGGATGCTGGCACAACTCGCCTGGCGTAATCTGTGGCGCATGCCGAGGCGCACCATCATCATACTGGTCTCCATCCTCATCGGCACCTGGGGCATGGTCTTCATGAAATCCCTCATGACAGGGATCATGCACCAGATGATCGCGAACGGGATCCGCACCTTGACCGGACACGTCCAGATCCACAGGAAGGGCTTTTTCAACGATCCGAGCATCGACTATATGATGGCGGACACAAAGGACCTCTCTCAGATGGTGCAAGGGCTCCCCGGGGATGTGGCTTCATCCCAACGGGTGAAGGTCCCGGGTGTGGTGAGCAATGCGCGCCACTCGTCGGGCATCGTGATCGTGGGAATCGTCCCCCAGGACGAGGCCCGGGTGTCGTTCATCGGGTCCGCGGTGACAGAGGGGCGGTATCTCACCGAAGAGGATGGATACGGTATTCTCATCGGTGAATCGCTGGCCCGAAAATTCGATACCCGGGTTGGCAAAAAGCTGGTGCTGACCTCGCAGGACGCCGGAGGGAACATCTCATCGGGAGGCTATCGCATCGTGGGGATTTTCCGGGCCGAGCTGGATGCAACCGAGGAGGGCTTCGCCTTTATCCTCCTGCCATCGGCCCAGGAGATGCTCAAGATGGGAGACGCGATCTCTGAACTGTGCCTGCTGGGGACGCATCCGGATCAGGCGCCCCGGCTGCGTCAATGGCTTGAATCGCGCATCGATATCCGGACCTATGAGGTGATGACCTGGAAGGAATTGATGCCGTTGATCACCGCCACCCTCGATATATGGGACGGCTTCATGGTCATCTGGTATGCGATCCTCTTTATTGCCATGTCATTCGGGTTGGTCAACACCATGCTGATCGCCGTCTATGAACGTTTTCGGGAACTGGGGGTCCTGAGGGCCATCGGCATGAGATCGCGGTGGATCGTCGCCCAGATCAGCATCGAGGCCGTATGGCTCCTCATCATGGGGATCGCGTTGGGCGATTTGCTCAGCTTTGTGTCGGTTGAATGGCTCCGCCACGTTGGCGGGATCAATTTGAGCGCTTACGCGGCCAGCGCCGAACAGATGGGATTTCCCAAGATCATCATCCCCCTGTTCCACGTCCGGGACCTGGCGATCCCCAATGCCTTTGTCCTCTTTTTAGGCATCATGGTCAATCTGTATCCTGCCGTCAAGGCAGGTCGCATCCCGCCCGTGGAGGCGATGACGCACAACTGAAAGAGAGAGAAAATGGCTATTGTCGAATGCGTGGGCGTGCGGAAGACCTACCAGCAGGGCAAGGTGGCGGTAGACGCCTTGCAAGGCATTGACCTGTCCGTGGACAAGGGTGAGTTTATCGCCCTTGCCGGACCTTCCGGTTCGGGAAAGACCACGGTTTTAAACCTCATCGGCGGCCTGGATGACATTACCCGGGGGAGGATCGTGGTGGACGGCCAGGATATCACCCTGCTCAAGTCATCCCAGCTTGCAGACATGCGGCTTCACAAGATCGGGTTTGTTTTTCAATCCTACAACCTCGTTCCCGTTCTGTCGGCCGTGGAAAATGTTGAATTTGTCATGATGCTCCAGGGCATCCCCCGATCCGAGCGGTTGAAGCGATCGCACGCTATTCTGGAGGAGGTAGGGCTGGTGGATCTCATGGGGCGTCGGCCGGCGGAGATGTCAGGGGGACAGCAGCAGCGGGTGGCTGTGGCGCGGGCCATTGTCTCGGAACCCGCCATTGTCCTGGCGGATGAGCCCACGGCCAACCTGGACTCCAAGACCGGGGAGAGACTCCTGGCCCTGATGAAGGAACTCAACCGGAGTAAGGGGATCACCTTTATTTTTTCCACCCACGATAAAATGGTCATGGAGCGGGCCCAGAGGATCGTTCTTTTAAGGGACGGCATGGTTGTTGACACCGTCATCAATGACCGTTGAGTCGTGCCGCCCGGGGGTTTGAGACATGGCATCGGGTGTCGGCCTGCAGCGGTCTGCAATGCGTCATCGCTTTTTATGGAAACTGGGATGGTTTTTATGGATCGTCTTCCATTGTCTCGATGTCCCTGCCCAGGAAACAGCCGCATTGCAACCCCCGGTATCATCTGCTTCCGATGAGAGGCCCCTCTTTTCCCCGGAGCAGTTGGAACTGGGCGGACATCTGAAGACCCGTCTGGCCGTCAATGATCCGGCCTCAGGGAGCATCTATCATGCCATGGAGAGCGGCGCGGCATGGGACAATCAGAATGAGCTGCGATTGAAAGGGCGCTACAGCTTTAAGGACGTTGCGGAGTTTGAGGTTCACAACGAGAGCTTCCTTGTCTGGAGTGAGACCCAAGGGGTGCTCTCGGAACTGGATGAAGGCCAGGGCGGGGGGAGCGGCGACGTGCTCACGCCGCAACTGCTCATCAATGACCGAAGGCGCCTTATGAATCTCACGTGGACATGGGAGGAGGGGAAAAAGCTCTACGCCGTGAACCGGTTTGATCGGCTCTCCCTGACCCTGTTTCCCTCCTGGGGCGTTGTCAAGGCAGGTCGTCAGGCCATCAGCTGGGGGAACGGGATGCTTTTCAATCCCTTTGATATCTTTGCCCCGTTTGCGCCCACCACCCTGGACCGCGACTACAAACAGGGAGAAGACGCCCTGTCCGTGCAATGGACCCCCGGCGATCCGTATGGAGATCTCCAACTCATCTATATCCCCCGCAGAAACATCGTCACACGGGATGTGGGCTGGGCGGAATCCTCAGTGGCGGCCAACTATCATTTCCCGATACCCGGCAGCGAATGGGAACTGAGTCTCATGGCCGCCTGCCATTATGAGGATTTCCCGGTAGGGGCAGGGGTTGTCGGCTATATGGGAGGGAGCGCGCTGCGGCTCAACACGACCTGGACCCACCTGAAAAAAGAGGATTCCGGATTCCTGAGCCTGGTGGCCAATATGGATTACGGGTGGGTCTGGTGGGGATTGAATTTCTACGGATGGGTGGAATACTACTACAACGGTCTGGGCGAGCCGCGGGGCCGGTATGCCGAGGCCCTGAAGAATGAGGCACTCCGCGAACGGCTGTTAAGGGGAGAGCTCTACGTCCGAGGCCGCCATTACGTGGACGCCCAGGTGAGGGTGGAACTCCACCCCCTGGTCAACTTCCAACTGGTGGCCATCACCAATATCGTCGATCCGAGCGGCGTCATCCAGCCGTATCTCATCTGGGACCTTCACGACAACCTCCGGCTCAATGTGTCGGCCTCCATATACTGGGGTGGACACGGAACCGAATACGGCGGGGTGGATATCGGGCGCACCGGCCTCACCGACCGACCGTCCAACAACGTGATCATGTGGCTGGCCTTCTACTTCTAACGCGGGTTAATGACAGCAACCTATCTTGGCGCCGATTACAGCTGACAAAATGGCCCATTAGAAGCCTTATCACTGCCGTGGCAAGGGGGATGACTCCCGTTCGAATTACCTTTTAACCGGGATCCCCCCCTTCCGTCCCAGTTCCTTCCTGACGGCAATCCCGAATTTTTCCAGGGTGTACGGTTTTCTTATATACTGCCCTGCCCCCAGACGCTGTGCCGTCTCCACGTCTTCTGTCATGGCATAACCGCTGGCGATGATTGCCCTCTGTCCGGGTCGGATCTTTATGATCTCCTCATAGGCCTCCTTGCCGCCCATCCCCCTGGGCATGACCATGTCCAGGACAATCAGGTCAACAGGGGTCTGCCTTACGTACTCGACGGCCGCCTCTCCGCCTGAGACCGCCTCGACCCTGTAGCCCAGCTTGTTCAGGATCCCGCACGCAATCTCCCTCTGCCTCTCCTCGTCATCGACGACCAGGACCTTCTCGCCATGCCCGGTGTAGTCTTCCAGAGACAATCTGGTCGTCTCAGCCGTCAGGTTCTCTCTGGTCACCGGGAAGTAGAGCTCGAATACCGTCCCTCTCTCGCTGGTCAAGACGTTTACGTATCCGTCGTGATCCTGCACGGTATTCCAAACAACCGCCAGTCCCAGACCCGTGCCGCTCCTCCCCATCACCTTTTTTGTATAAAAGGGTTCGAAGATCCGATCAAGGTCTTGAGGCAAGATCCCGGCCCCCTCGTCTGCCACGCCAAGGACTACGTATTCACCCCTTCGCACCTCTTCATACCCCTTCAGGATGTCATCCAGATACCGGTTGGTCGTGGATAGGGTGATCGTTCCACTCCCGTTCATGGCCTCGCAGGCATTGGTGACAAGGTTCATCAGGGTCTTGTGGATATGGACCGGGGAAGCGCTCATGTTCAAGAGGTCTGGATCCAGCCGGGTCTCTATGTGAAGAAACGGGTGGGCCCGTTCCAATTCCTTGTGTTCGGGAGACTCCAGATGCCTCTTTACAATGGAATTGAGGTTCACGACTTCCTTCCCGGTGGCCACCCTTCGGGCAATGGTCAACAGGTCTGCCACCACTTCGGCGGCCCTCACCCCGGAGTCCCTGATGGTCTCGATCGGCCTTCGGAGGGGGCTGTCCTGCGCCAGATCCATGAGGATCAGTTCGGGATAGGTTACAATGCCGCTGAGGATATTGTTGAGATCATGCGCAACCCCGCCTGCAAGAAGTCCTATGGCCTCCATTTTCCGGGCCTGTGAGAGTCTTTTTTCGCTCTCGGCGAGTTTCCGGTTCAGTTCCGCTATCTGGGATTTTGCCCGGAGGTTCTCTTCAAGATTGGCGATTCTCGCCTCTGATTCCAGCCGGTTGAGGGCCTGAGACGCCAGTGCGGAGAAACGCTTGGCCAGGGTGCTGTGGTGCGTCGAAAAATGCGCGGTTCTTGAGTGTGTGCAGACAAAGATGGCCTTGCGCGCCAGGGTTTGAATTGAGAAATGGAGCGCGGATCGGCAGGTCCGCCTGACGGCCTCTGGCTGTGACCGCCACTCCTCTACGAGTTGCGTATCGAACACAGCAGTCGGCCTGCCCTCCATCACTCGCCTGAACATTGCCTTTGGATGCCAGACTGTGTCGACGAACAGAGGATCCGAGCTCGCCACCGCCTTGAAGGCCGGACCTTCTTCCTCTATCAAGACAAAGGCCCGCTCAAAGTCAAGGGGGTTGCGCATGACGTCAAAAAGACGCTGAAACAGCTCGTTAGAATCCTCTGTTGTGAGCAGGGCACGCAGACCGGCCACGAGCGCTTCAGCCATCTGGCGCTCATGTGCCTCCCGCTTTCTGGCCTTTTCGAGGTTTAACAATGCCTCGCGCAGTTCTTCAGAGGAAGACATGTCCTACTCCAATTTCATCGGGCCAAAGACAAGGGCGGCGACCATGAGGTTGCCGTGCCTGTTTTCCCCGCCGATAAAACAGCCCTGTTCCCCTAATGTAAACGCGCATAAGAAAGGCGAGCCACTCAGGGCCGAGTTGAGATCTGCCAGGGCCGTCCCCATGCGATCCTGGATGGCCAGCATGCACCCGGCGCAGAAGAGGACCATGGCGCCCTCAACCTCATCCATGCCAAATGGGGCTGCCTCAACGGCCACACCAGCGACCCTGCCTGCCCGTGTGGCAAGGCTGTCGTGGGTGCCTGTCATCAATACAATTTCGCTCCCCTCAGGAACCACTTCCGCGAAGAGGAGGAGGGCCTCGTTTTGGACGACCTCTACAGGATAAGAAAGCCGATAATAGGGAATTCTGCCCACATACCCCACCTGGTTTCCCAGAGGAGAAAAGGTTGTCGTCGGCACGAGGCTTCCGCCGACCGGGAGGACGTGTGCAATGAGCCCCTCTGTCCATTCATTGTAGACCTCTGCCGCAGGCCTGTTGTCTATCTCATGCAGAATGCGATCCTCGGCGCGCGTCACACGGCCCCGGAAGCGAGTCGGTTCATAGCCGCTGTGAAAGGCATAACTGATATCCCCTGAGGGGAAAAGGGCAGCCACAGAGATCGCCTGAGCGGACACCACATCATTGCCGAACTGCTGCCAGCGGCCGCTCATGTCGTTGTCCGCCGAGGTGCCGCCGATGATCGGCACATCAACGCCGATGTATTCCTCAATGGCCCGGATCACCCCGTCCTCGTGCCCCGGGTAATTGGAAGTGAGAACAGCCGCAGGGACTTCGCCCGGCCGTCCTGCCTGAGCCAGTGCCTGATCGACGGCGGATATCGCGGCCCTTTCGGGATTGTTGCCCGCATCGGAAATGCCGACCCCGTAGTCGCCCCCTGGATCCAGTATGCCCAGGATGCCCATGCCCTTACCCTCCCGGGTATGAAACCCCGCTTCTGTCATGACCCCCAGGCAGGATGTGCCGCCATGAAGCGGCACGCCCGGCGCCAGGGACCGCAGGCGGGAGACCATTTCCCTGTTGTCGTACTCGCAAGAGCTGTGTACCAACATGAGCCGGGGCGTATCGTGCAGTTTCTTCACCAGCATATCGTATGCCTGAGCGGCTGCGGTCTCAGGGTTCGGCTCTGTGGACCATGCGGAGGCGATTTTCATGAGAAGCTCCTTTCATCAAGGCGTGGCCAGACTCATTAAGACGCGTTGATTTTGTTCCATTCGCTCCATTGGGGGAGGGGCAATCTTAACCGCCTGGAATTCATGTCCGCGGAACCCCTTCCTCGATCATGGATCATAGACGATTTCTCGGGATGGGTCAATAACAACGCCGCAGGCGTGAATGAGCGGGTTACGCCGGCCGCTTATGCACGCCTGGAAATAGAGAGATGTCCGTAGCGTGGGAAAAACAGCGTTGGTTCGGGCAGGGTGTAACGGTTGAATGTGAGATAGTTCCTTTTAAAATCCGGCATGAAATCTTCTCTGAGCATTTCACCAGGATGTGTTGGCGGCATTTCTCGCTTTTTTGAGTTAGATAAAGCCATATTCCTATCGCTTAAGTACCTCAATCGGAAGCGAAGCCAATTGAACAACAGCTGAACTTTCTGAAGAATTCCCTTTTCCAACCCCTTCAAAACGCATGTTACGATAGGCAAGCTTGAATCCTGACTTCTTGTAGTTATCCTGCTGCGCCACCACCCCATCCAGCCCGATATTTCTGCCTTCGAGATATTTCAACCCGGCATTCCATATCTGAATACCGCATCCTTTTCCACGGTATTGAGGTTTGACGATATAGAACCCAAGAAAACCGAAAGAGCCACCATATCTCACTACGGATATTGTGGCAACAGGCTCATTTCCCAGCAACCCAAGTAAAAAACCTTTTGAATCCGCTGAAAAATAGCATTCAGCATCATGCCATCCAGGATTCCACCCTTCTTGATCCGCCCACTCAACAGCAATTTCAACCTCATCGCGAGTCATTGTCCTTATTCTGTAACAACTGTCACTCACAATGACCTCCTTGAATGGGGATGGGGACCAGACTCCTTGCCTTCACCTTTCGTCTCTCTGTTCTGGTTCGATCCGCCAGACTCGTTGCACACCCCCGTCAAATCTGGTATCCTATAAGTGTTAATGATGGTTGACCATGGGCTTGAAGATCCTGTTGGTCAATCCAACCACAGAAAGGATTTTATATATGCAACCCCGACAGTCCTGCCTTGTCGGCCTGTTATCAGTCCTGGTTGTCCTGCCCCTGATTCCCTTTCTATGCCTTCCCCTTGCCATGGCCGAAGGCCCGGATATCTCAACGGCGCTCCAAGAATGCCTGGAGGCACGGGAAAAGCCGGGCCCGTCATGGGTTGAATGCGGCCCGGTTTGCTCCAAAACAGCGCTTGGAGCCTTCTACAGCCGTCGCGGATATAAGCCCATCTGGATATCAAACGGAAAACCGAGCGAGGCGGCCGGCGAACTGGTGGCCTCCCTGGGACAGGCTGAACGCCACGGATTGTCGAGACGCGACTATCATCACGCCTGTCTGTCACAATGGCTGAAGGCCCCGTTTGCAAAGCTGTCGACATCGAAGAGGGCCAGAGAACTGGCGGAACTGGAGGTCGGGCTTTCAGACGCCTTTGTCAACTTCGCAGACCATCTGGCCAATGGAAAAGTGGATCCTGTGTCCATCTATCCTCACTGGGTGGTCGAAAAGGAAGAACAGGCGATTTTTGAATTCCTGGCAGGGATCCGTACGGCACAGGATGTGCGCGCCGCGCTGAAGGCCCTGGCCCCGGACAGCGATAGGTACCGATCTGCCATGACCGAGGCAGACCGCCTGAGGCAGGTGACGGCCGCGGGTGGATGGCCCGCCGTGCCTGAGGGAAAGACCCTCCGAAAGGGTGACCGGTCTCCAAGAATTATCCCGCTTCGAGACCGGCTGATCAAGGACGGTTATCTCCCGGAAACACAGCCGGCGAATGACCAAGAAACGATTTTTGATCCGGAACTGGAAAGTGCAGTGATTCGGTTCCAGTCCCGTCACGGGCTCGTCACCGACGGGGTCGTAGGCCGGAACACCCTGGCCGAACTGAACCGCTCTCCAGAGGATCTGATCCAAACCGTCCTGGTCAACCTGGAACGATGGCGGTGGCTTCCACGCAATCTTGGCCAACGCCACATCCTGGTCAACGTGGCAGCCTTCTCACTGGAGGCCTTTGAGAAGGATCAACAGGTGCTGGAAATGCGCATCATTGTGGGCGAGGTATACACCCAGACGCCCACGATCAGCCAGGACATGGCCTATCTGGTCTTCAACCCCTACTGGAATGTTCCCCACGGGATTCTTTCCCGAAAAATCCTCCCCAAGATCAAGAAAGACCCGGCCTACATTGCCAAGAACCACTTCGAGTTGATCAAGGGCTGGAAGGAACCGCCGGTCTTTGTGGACCCGGCAACCATCGAGCGGTCACGGGTCCGTGCGGACAACTTTCCCGGGAGGTTGCGACAGAGGCCCGGCCCCTGGAACTCTCTCGGGCGGATCAAATTCATCTTCCCGAACCGGTTCAGCGTCTATCTCCACGACACCCCCGAACGGCACCTGTTCCAGAGGATGGTCCGGACCTTCAGCAGCGGCTGCATCCGGGTGGAAAAGCCGGTCGAACTGGCCGCTTTTGTCCTGGGAAACGCATCCGGCTGGGACCAGAATCGAATCAATGACCTGCTCGCGGACGGAAAGACCCGGGCCGTTCCGGTCCAGGACGATGTCGCCGTTCACCTGGTCTACTGGACCTTCTGGGTGGATGGAGACGGGAAAGCCCACTATCGGGCGGATATTTACCATCGCGACAGGGTCTTGTGGAAGGCTTTGCATGCGTTTCCGGGAGCTGAATTGACGCAGCCTCCGAGGGTCTTGCCCGAACTGGATCCGAATGTGGGGGTGGAAACAAAAGGGTAGTCTCTGGCATCAGCTTTCTGAGAATACGACGTAATATGTGGCTGTTCTCACAGGGCTGACGTGTTATAGGCTCTGAAATAGGACGAACTCGATTTAGTCGCTACCAGGAGCGGACGGGGCCCACGTCCACGTGGACGAATCTCGCGTACGACCCGACCCCTCCCCTTCCGATCCGTTTGGCCTCCTGGCACACCCGCCTGAGGGGGACGCCCTCGATCTGGATGTCGGCCGCCATTCCCTTCAGGTGGTAGCTCCGCTTGGCCACCCCCCTTCCCTTGGCCATCAAGCGCCGGTTGTACTCGGGTGAGCGGTAGCCTGAGATCAGATGGAAGGGCCGTCTGCCTGCCCCAAGGCGCGTGTGGATCCGGTCCATAAGGACAAAGAGGCCGGGTTCGATCGTTTCCACCTGATCGTTGTAGTGGCATCTAAAGAGCTGGTTCAGCTCCGCCAAGGCCTCTGGGTCCCAGTTGCCGTCACGCCCCAGATACCGGATGGAAAGGGACTCGTCGGTGTGCGTATTGACCACGGAAAGGCGGCCCGATATCTCATGACGGAGGGTTCGGCTCCAGGCGGAGGGGGCGGCCAGCCACGGGATGGTCACTGCAGCGGCGCTCCCGATCATTAATTGTTTGAGAAAGGACCTTCGCGATAAGGGCATCTCGATTCTGTTACCTGCTCCCCTTTCAGACTTCCTCAGCCAAAACATTCCCTGCCGCTGCTGAACATGGCCCAAATGTGGCAGGGAACAGCCGGCCTGAAGATAAAGGGGATTCCTTTTTGCCAGAGGACCTTATGAGATTTCACACTGTCAGTCAAGGAAAAAGGCCGCCTGGTTTCAGTTCTTATCTCCCCCCTCCCATGAGGCCTTTCCTAAAGCCGCTTGACCGATCGCCTTACGCAACTCATCCAGGCCGTCTGAAACCGCACGCCCCTCCTGTGAACGGTGAACGCGCCACCGGACAACGGTAAGTACGCCCTGAACACACTCCCTCCATATTCAGAGTTTGCCATCCTGCCTTCCGTCCTCCGTCCCTCAGTTGCCTGCTCCCCGCCCCCCATTCGCTATTCGCCATCAATCGTCTCTCTCACCTTAAGGGCCATCCCCTCGAATGTAAAGGGCTTTTCAATCAAATGGACACCCTCATCCAGTACCCCCTGGTGGGCAATGACATTGGCGGTATAACCGGACATGAACAAGGCCCTGATGGCGGACCGGACCTGGCGGGCAGCGGGAAACCTCTGAACCCGTGAACGGTTACGAAACCTGAGTGCGTGATAGGTGATAAGGGAAGGTGATAAGGACTCCCTTTTTCGAGCTCCGACCATACGGGATTTGGCCTTGGGAGCCAAGGGAAATATTGCCGTAGGATATTATGGTTGCAACGGGGGTTGCAATTTTTGGCACAATATTTGCTTGTTCCATCCTCACAGGATAGGGCATGGCAGCCCATAGAAACCATATGCGTTATTGACCCCGGAAACTTGTTGAGGATTTGACTGTGCTGGAAAAGAATTTGATCGTTTCGCAACAAATTGGCCGACAGAAAACCGCCGAACGTTTGGCGCAGGAGCGACCCTTATCAAGAGACTCAGAACGCTCGCGCAATCTCAGCTTCAGCGGGATATTCAGAGCATGCCTTGAAGAAGGGAAAAAGACAGGGCTGACAGCCCAGGATTATCTGTCCAATCCTGTTGTTGTAAGATCAGCGCCATCTTCAGGGACTTTTCAAAGAAGGGTCGAACACTCTCCAGTCAAGACCATAGAGTCTGCCAAAAAACAGGATCCGCAACCTACCGATGTTTCCCCCAAAGGCAAGCAAAAAGAGTTAAAAGCTTCCGGAAAAGATACCGTGTCGCAGAAAATCGAAAAAAGTATTCAGAATGCAGCTCAAAAGTATTCTTTGCCGCCTGAGCTGATAAGGGGTGTGATTCAGGCTGAATCGAGTTTTCGGGTCGATGCGATTTCTTCTGCCGGGGCCAGGGGCCTGATGCAGTTGATGCCCGCAACAGCCAGTTCCCTGGGGGTGGAAGATCCATTTGATATTGATCAGAATATTGATGGCGGAAGCCGCTATTTGAGATCCATGCTCGATCGGTTCGGAAATGATCTGAATAAGGCCCTTGCGGCGTATAACGCGGGTCCTGGTACGGTTGAGCGATACAACGGAAGTGTGCCCTATCAGGAGACCCGGAACTATGTGAAGCGGGTCCGCGAGTATTCCCAAATGACGGCATGACGGCGCGGTCAAGCGGGTGGGAAAAGGTTTCGTCAGGGAGGCATTTTTTGCCTTGTGGTTAGAGGAGGTAATCCCTCCGGGACGTCCCGAAAACTTTCACGGTTTATGCGCCGGTTAGGTAATTTTTGTGATCTCCCTTTCATAGCACTGAGGGCAGATACCGTGAGAGGCCATGGCACCGGAAATATCATGGACATATTCTTCTACCGAGATCCACTTGCCCGTTTTATCCCGTACCTTCTTGCAATAACTGCAGATCGGGTAAATCTTACTCAAACCATCAAGCAAACGATCCCGGCGGTCTATCTCCTCCTTGGCTAAAATAATGCGAAGGGACAGTTCAATCATCCTTTTGATCTGCTTGACCAGTTTGATGTGTGTGTCATTGTGAGCGTTCTGCTTGTTGTCAAGGAAACATACAGTCCCGAACTGTTTTCCATCGGAGCGTTCAATGGGCAATCCCAGGTAGGAGATCATGTGCAGGTCGACTGCAGCAGGATTGTCTTTCCACTGAGAATCTTGGAGAGCATTTGAAATTAGATTAAGCCCCCTGCTTTTCAGAGTATGCTCACAGTACCATCCGGAATCCGGGTACTGTGACTTGTACGCTGCCGGATAGGGGTTGCCCTCAGTCTCGCTTGAGAGGAGGATCTCAATTTCATTACCGTCAACGCGCGTGATCAGCCCCGCAGGAACGCAAAGGATCTCAGCTGTGTCATCAAGCAGGTTCTGCCATTCTTTCAAAACGTCTTCGGTGATCTTTTCCCGATTGTACGGGTTTGCATCCATATTTTCCATGTTCACCCCCCATGTTTTTTCTATAAGATAACGTCTTATGACCTCCGAGACGTCCAGAAAGCTTATACACCAAACCACCGCACGCAAAAACCTAACCGGAAATTACTGATTATCAATGATGATCTCTTTCAGTCGTTCTTCTTTCTTTGGGATGATTCAATTGTCTTCCATTTCCTGTATTCCGCCAGATCCT
The DNA here is from genome assembly GCA_046484725.1 of Candidatus Desulfacyla sp. Lineage (GTDB taxonomy): Bacteria > Desulfobacterota > DSM-4660 > Desulfatiglandales > Desulfatiglandaceae > AUK324. The sequence continues at coordinate 16,485 of JAWOIH010000006.1, forward strand.
TCTCCAGTAAGAACAGGCAAAGGGCCAGAACCGCAGCATCGTCAATCTGGCCAATTCCAATTAAATAATCGGGAATGATATCAAAAGGATTGACTACATAGAGGATTGTGAACAAGATCCCGATAATGGACAGAAAGGGGATTTTCCGATACCTCCCAGTAAAATAGTCCTTGATCAAGGGTATAATCAGCTTGAAATTAACCAGGAGCCGGTAGAGAAAGCCGGTCTTTCCCAAGATTCCTTTGTTCTTGCCGTAGTCCATCATCTATCTTCCTGGGTCCATTATAGCTTCCTTCTGTTGATCTTCTCCCTCAACACCCTGGATGATTGTACGTGACCACTTCTTTTTCTTATAGTGCCTTCCCTAAAAGGGGAGCCCAATCGCCCTGCAAAGGAACTTGACAAGGGATGCGCGCCCTGATATGTCTATGGTCTATGGGGGTCGGGCCAAGATAACCTGTTGAATTTTAAAGATTAATATCCCATAAATAGGTGTTCTCAGGCCCTAATCGCCCTTTTTGCGCCCGAAATGAGTAAGATAGGGCGCAGCAGGTTCTCGGCTTGAAAGTCTCGCTTGATGACATCTGTGGGCAACCTGCCATATTTGCCCCGGAATATAGTGCCGTTTAGCTCTCGCCATGGGTCAATTCCAATAATGCGTTTTTCCTGCCAAAAAGCGCGACATAGCCCGAAAATGAGGTGCTATTTCGAGAGCATTCCCTTTAATCCCTGATAGTTAGTTTGGCCCGACCCACCTTACCCCACCACCCCAAGTTATTCATCGCCATGCTGCATCAGCCACTGGCGACCCTTATCGGTAAGGCGGTATTTCTGCAGGCGGCTGTTGGGCTTATCGGGAATGGTCATTTCGATCAGACCGTCGGTCAACGCCGGTTTCAGGTAGCGCTCGCGGAAGGATTTGCGG
>JAWOIH010000027.1:0-36689 GCA_046484725.1 Candidatus Desulfacyla sp.
TGGCCCTGAGATTCGTGCCCACGTTTCTTGAAGAAATTGACACGATCAAGGCTGCACAGACGGCCAGAGGGGCCAGTTTCAGGTCGGGCCCGTTTATTCGCAGAGCCCGGGCCGCCATATCCCTGTTGCTGCCTCTGATCTTACGGACGTTGCGCAGGGCGGACGAACTTGTGACCGCCATGGAGGCGCGGGGATACCGAAGGGGCCCTCGCACCTACATGAGGGAACTGGCCATGCGCCGGGCCGATTATGTGGCGGTGATGGTGATGATGGGAATGATATGTCTTTATCTCATCAGCGCGTGAACGTATCCTTAGAGTCGATGCCCGGGTGTCGAATGCACTTTGGCCACCCCCCCGCATCCTTAAGGGACATCGGGATCTCCCCATATGGCCCTCGGTGCGCACACCATTGAAAATGGGGGGAGGGTTGCCGCTGGATCGCTTCCGCTTTTTGGCGCTAACGGCAGGACGAACGGATGTGGGGAATTACTCCACGAGCTTGAATTTGGCTTTAACCGCGCCGCAGACAGGGCAGTTCTCCGGGGCCTCGTCCTCGCTGACATACCCACAGACCTGACAGACATAATAGACGCTATGTCGATCCGCCAGCATATCGGTCATGGCCTTTTTGTAAAGGTCGGCATGGCGGCTTTCCACGTCGCGGGACTGGGAGAAGGCATTCGATACGCTCTCCTTCCCTTCATCCGAAGCGTCTTTGATAAGTTTGGGGTATTCCTCCACGTTGGCCTTGATCTCGTTCTGAAAAGCGGTTTCGATATTTTCTTCGGTAGAGCCGATCTTGCCGCGCATCAGCCGCAGGTACCTGCGGGCGTGGACCGATTCCGCGTCGGATATGGCCCGAAAGAGACGTGCGATCTGGGGGTAGCCGTCCGACTCGGCTTTTTTTGCAAAAGCGTCGTTTCGAACCGCGGCCTTGGACTCGGCGGCAAAGGCATAGGCGAGATTCTTTTCCGTATTTTCAGGCATATTTCCGGGATCCTCGGGTAAAACTGGGAACTGGAGGCCGGATAGCGGCCGCAGCCCGCAGGTTGGGTAGAATAGAGCCAAACCCGACGCTATGGGCCGTACGACGCCCTATCCCGCGGCTTCTCTCTAATCTCCCATCTCCGCCATGTGATCGTCGTAGAGCGTTTCGAGGGCCAGCTTGTGTTTGGCCTCCTCCTGGCGCAACAACTTCAATACCTTGAGCAGTTCCGCATTATCCGTCTTTTCGGACAGATCTCTATAGAGTTGAAGGGCCTTTTCTTCCCGTTTCATGGCGAGTCTCAGGATATCCGGATAGCCCATACCCTTTTCGTATTTCATATCCTCGATATAATTGCTTCGTTTGATATCCGTAATCCATTCAAACTTATAATCAGACAACCTGGTTTCACCCGTGAGGAGACCCTCCAACAGGGCTTTATGTTTTTGTTCCTCCTTGGCGAAATCCTCGAAGGCCTTTTTGGCCCCGGAATAACTTTCCTGGTTGCTGGCATCTTCGTAGAAGGCGATGGCCTCCTCCTCTTTGTCGATGGCATAGCGAACGATTTCTTCAAAGGATTGAAAGCTCATGATTTTCTCCTTGCTAAGGTTATTGTTAATCCCCATATTATAAGAAAGTTTGCTGGATGTCAAAAAATATTGACTGTAACGACCGATACATCACTCCAGAAAGGAGGCTAAAACCGATGACCGATTATCTGATTGTGGGAAACGGCGTTGCCGGGACAACTGCCGCGGAAACCATCCGAAAGGAGGACAAAAACGGGCCTATCACGATCCTTACGGATGAGGACATCCCCTTCTACTACCGGATCCGGCTCAGCGAATATCTTTCAGGAGACCTTTCCGAGCAGGACCTGGTCGCCAAAGGAGCATCGTGGTACCTGGATCAGGGGATTGACTTAAAACTGAACGTCCGTGTTGTGGGCGCAGAACCACGGGAAAAGAGGGCCATTTTAAAAAATGGGGAGAGGATTTCCTATGACTCGCTCCTAATCGCCACAGGAAGCCATTCATTTGTTCCACCCATCAAGGGCGCGGACAAAAAGGGTGTATTTGCCCTTCGTTCCATCCGGGATGCACGCGACATCTCGGCCTATGGCAAGGAAATTGAGGAGGTGGTCCTGATCGGGGGCGGTCTCCTGGGCCTCGAGGCAGGAAACGCCCTTCGGAAAAAGGGAAAAAAGGTGAAGGTCGTTGAATTTTTTCCTCGACTCCTGCCGAGGCAACTGGACGTGGAGGGGGCGAAGAGACTCCGGAAGATGCTGGAGGGGATGGGGTTCTCTTTCAGATTGGGGGCCAAGACAGAGCAAATCAGTGGACAGGACCGGGTCGACGGGGTTCTCCTGGAAGGCGGTGAAAACCTGTCGGCAGAGATGGTGATCATTTCCGCAGGCGTGCGTCCCAACATGGCGTTGGCTGAATCCCTGGGTCTCGACCGGGACAAGGGCATCCGGGTAAATGAACGGATGGAGACGAGCCAATCCGGTGTCTATGCGGCAGGCGACGTGGCTGAATTCAAAGGAATTCCTTACGGCATATGGCCGGCCGCTACGGAGCAGGGAAAGATCGCCGGGGCGAACATGGCAGGAGGAGCTATGGTCTATCAAGGGACCACCATGTCCAACACCCTCAAGGTGGCGGGAGTGGATCTGGCCTCCGCCGGCAATATCGATGCTGACAATGAATTGAGGGCCCGGGTGGCCACGGATGAAGGGGTTTACAAAAAACTCGTCATGGATAACGGACGGATTGTCGGGTGCATCATGTTGGGGGATACCAAAGGCTTTACAAAAATCACCCGGGCGATTGCCGAAAAGCTGGACGTATCCGAGATAGAGGATCAGACGATACTGAAAGGTTTTCGGTGATCATTAGTGGACCGGGTTATCCGGGTAAAATGCCCTGGGACCGGCATCGTTTGCGCTTATTCAGAGGGTCTCCAGTGAACCAGAGGCCCGCTGTCCATGGGTGTTCGAATGGCGCGTCCGCACCGCCAGTCGGTTCCCCGATACAGAGACGGTGATACATCAGCTATTAAAACTCCCTGAATTGACATGACAAAAACGCGGCTCCAGCTTTTTCGAAACCTACTGACCGAATGGTACACTGCCAACAAGAGGGAGCTGCCATGGCGAACCACAACGGATCCCTATCCCATCTGGGTTTCCGAGGTCATGCTGCAACAGACCCAGGTCAACACGGTCTTGCCTTTCTATCACAATTTTTTGGAGCGCTTCCCCGGCATTCAGGACCTGGCCGGGGCAGACCTGCAAGAGGTCCTGAAGTCGTGGGAGGGGATGGGATATTATGGTCGGGCCCGCAATCTCTTCAAGGCTGCAGGGAGAGTCGCCCGGCAGCACGGGGGAAGTGTTCCGGATAACTGGGAAGACTTCAGGAAACTGCCCGGCGTGGGGGATTACATTGCCGCAGCCGTACTCAGCATGGCCTTTGGAAAACCATATCCGGTGGTGGACGGCAATGTGAAGCGCGTCCTTTCCCGCCTCCTCCTCCTGGAAGACCCGGTAAACCAGTCGACATCCGGTAAAAGCTTTTGCCGGGCAGCCGCGCAGTTCCTGGATCATCAGGATCCGGGGACCTTTAACCAGGCCATGATGGAACTGGGGGCCATGGTCTGCAGGCCGCAGCAAGCGCGCTGCAGCAGATGTCCGGTGAATGCCCACTGTCTCGCATATCAGGCCGGGCGGGTCACGGAATTTCCAAAAAGGGTGAAGAAAAGTCCAACACCTCAGTACGCGATTGCGGTGGGTATCGTATTCAAAAATGGGCGGGTACTCATCACCCGCCGAAGGCCGGAAGGATTGCTGGGGGGCCTCTGGGAATTTCCAGGGGGAAAAATCCTGGATGGAGAAACCCCCGAGACCGCCTGCATGAGAGAGCTGGAGGAGGAGGTCAATCTAACCATCAGGGTGGATTCATACCTCTGCAGCGTCAGGCATGCATATACCCATTTCAGGATTGTGATGGATGTCTTTTGTTGCTCGCATGTCTCCGGCAGGGTCAGGCTGAAGGGGCCGGTGGATCATCGCTGGATCTCGCTCCAGAAACTGGGTGATTATCCGTTTCCCAAGGCCAATCACAAATTTATGCCCCAATTGCGGGAATATGTATCCCGGCAACCGAGGTGATGCAAGGGATCTGTAGGGGCAGTGAGACCTCAGAAGGATGTGAAAGATGATGAAGCCGACCGTAATGACAGGATTGCTCTTTTTGATCCTGGGATGTCCATGCTGGGCGTTTGCAGAAGAGGGAGGAAACGTATCAATGGAATCACATGAAAGCAGTCTGGAAACAGCCACATTTGCAGGGGGGTGTTTCTGGTGCATGGAATCGGATTTCGAGAAGGTGGAAGGGGTCGTCCATGTTGTTTCCGGTTACACAGGAGGCCATACTGAAAACCCCACCTACGGAGAGGTATCCGCCGGCGTCACCGGTCATGCGGAGGCCGTACAGGTGCATTACCATCCGAAAAGGGTTTCCTATGGAGATCTGCTGGATATCTTCTGGCGGCATGTGGACCCCACCGATGCGGGCGGCCAGTTTGTTGACAGGGGATCCCAGTACCGAACCGCCATCTTTTATCACAATGACGGGCAGAAAGAACTTGCAGAGGCCTCAAAACAGGCGCTCGGCCGTTCAGGGAGATTTGACAGGCCGATCGTCACAGAGATCCTGCCGCTGACGACATTTCATCCGGCAGAAGATTACCATCAGGGTTACCACAGAAGAGATCCCATGCGTTATCGGCAATATCGACTGGGATCGGGCAGGGACCGGTTCATTCAAAGGATATGGGACGCATCAGGAAAGGCGCCCGCGAAAGATCCATACAGAGGGAATGATCCCTACAAAAAGCCCGATGATGCTGTCCTTAAGGCGATGCTGACACCGATGCAATACCAGGTGACCCAGGAAGAGGGTACCGAACCGCCGTTTCAAAATGCGTACTGGGACAACAAAAAACCCGGCATATATGTGGACGTGGTCTCCGGAGAGCCGCTCTTCATTTCCATCGACAAGTTCGATTCCGGGACCGGATGGCCCAGCTTTACCAGACCCCTTGAACCAGGCAATATCATCGAAAGAGAAGATCAACGTCTTTTCATGGTTCGAACAGAGGTCAAAAGCCGCCATGGCGATTCCCACCTGGGACACCTGTTTCCGGATGGTCCCAAGCCAACGGGAAGAAGGTATTGCATCAATTCGGCCGCCATCCGCTTTATCCCGAAAGAAGACCTGGAAAAAGAGGGCTACGGCCGATATCTGGATCGTTTTGAGACACCCAAGTGAGCGAAAGCTGAGATGCGCTTCAGATGATGGTGAACTGGGGCCCCCGGGGTGGGGGAAGGCGCGACTATACGATACGTCGCGCCTTCCTGTTTTGGGTGGGTGAAGAAAAGAGGTTGTTTAAGCGCTTAGTCGATATCATTTCTTGGGTTGCGGAATGATTACCGGATTGGTTTCGTGCTTTTTGGCCATGTTGGCCAGCTGTTCCTTGCTCAATGGCGTGCCGTAACCCACATACTGGACCACCGGCTTGAGCGGGTCCTTGACCGGAATCCATTTGCCGTCTACGAAATCATCATAGGCGCAACTGTAGTCCACCCCATCGACCACCGGAATGACGCCCTTGAGATTCAGCAGCTTGCCATCTTCCTGCCAAGTGAGTTTCACAGCGCCTTTCTGCGCCTGGGAGACGATGTCAGTGGCGTGGCAGGTTTCGCAATCCCGGCCCTTTTTCATGATGGAGTGGCTCATGTGGGGGGCGAACATGAGAAACGTCTTGTTCTTGCCGACCAGGAAGGTTTGCATGTTGGCCGATGAAACCTTGTTCTCGTAATTCATCAGAAACACCCAGTCATGGACCGGCCGCGCCTTGCGCTCCCCGGTTTTGGCCATATGGTCGAAATGGCAGTTGGTGCAGGACACCACGTGACGCACGTGGCAGGCCTTGCAGTCAAGTCGATCCTTATGCACACTGTGCGACTCGGTCGGTTTGATCTCGTCATGGCACTTTTCACACTGGGTGTCCATTGCACCGGGCTGTTTCAGAGAAACGTAGGTTGTGCCGTCTCCATGCATCTCGCGAGCTGAATGACAGTCTGTGCAGACCATGCCCTGGGCGATATGGACATCGTCCTGGCCGGCCTTGTGGTCGAGGCCGATCATCGATTTCTCGCGGGCATGGCACTTCAGGCACATACTCAACTTGGTGGCCGCTTCCTTGGTATACGAGAGCTGCTTGCAGTCTTTTTGGACTTTCTCGGCCTTGTGGCAGACATCGCAGCCTCCATTATGGCAACCTTTGCAGCTGAGCTTTTCGTAGGGGACGCCGGTGATTTTCTCAAGACCGCCCTGCTCCGCCTTGTACCAGTATTCCATTCCCGCGGCGGTGTAATGGAGGCTCTTTAGGTAGAAACAGTCCGAGATTTCCTGGGCGCCGGCGATCCCGATTCCCAGGGCGACAAGAGAGATAGCGCATGTCACCACTGTGCCGATTGCAAATTTGGCCGATTTCATAATTCCAACTCCTCCTGTTTTGCGCGGGTTTAAAAAAAGAGATATTCTCTACAGGTCAGCAAGTTTTATACCACAGAATTTCAAATGGACTGCCTATTTATAATATATTGATATCTAAGATAAATAGGCATATCTCCCTTTCTATCGCAGAAAAAGTTTTTTGATAATGGAAACAGAATAGCCCGTTAACCAAGGCTTAAGGGAACAGAATGCACCTTTATTACGATTTTTGATTGACGGGAGGGTTCTGTTTTTGATAGCTTCTTTCCGTTTTGTAGAGGTTCTGGCAGCTACCTCCCACGCTTTCACAAGTAAGTTGCGACCAGTACAGTTGGACCCCTTTCAGGCCTCCGCTGTGGAAGCTTGGGTAGATTGGCATGCAAGTTTACGTAATGATGCTTCCGTTGAGGCAACCCCTTGGAATCGTTCAAAAAGCATTACCGGACGATATTAGACAGTATCGCCGATGGCGTCTTTACGGTGGATTTGAACTGGCGGATCACCTCTTTTAACAAGGCAGCGGAGAAGATAACCGGCATTTCAAGAGAAGAGGCGGTCGGCCGACCCTGTTCCGAGGTTTTCAAGGCCGATGTCTGTCAGACCGACTGCACCCTCAGGCAGACCATTCATACGCAGGTGCCTGTACGGAATATGCCGGTTCATATTGTCCGCGCCGATCAGAAGGTGATCCCCATCAGCGTGAGCACCAACCTTTTGAAGAACGATGCAGGTGAGGTGATCGGCGGAGTTGAAACCTTCCGGGATCTGACCGTGGTCCATCGCCTTCGCAGGGAACTCCTCAAGCAGCATTCCTTTGAAGATATTGTCAGCAAGAACGGGAAGATGATGAGGGTCTTTTCCGTCCTTCCCCAGATCGCTGCAAGCAACAGCACCGTGCTTATCCAAGGCGCCAGCGGCACCGGAAAAGAGCTGATTGCCAGGGCCATACACAATAACAGCCCGAAAAGGAACGGCCCGTTCATCGCCGTCAACTGCGGCGCACTGCCGGAAACCCTATGTGAATCAGAGCTCTTCGGATATATGGCCGGCGCCTTCACCGATGCCAAAAAAGACAAGCCGGGAAGATTCGCCTTGGCCCAGGACGGCACGATCCTGCTGGATGAGATCGGCGACATATCGCCGTCTGTTCAGGTTCGCCTACTGAGGGTTCTGGAAGAAAAGGTGTTTGAACCGTTAGGGTCCACAAAGACGGTTAAAACCAACGCCCGGGTGATTGCCGCGACCCATCGAGACCTGGAAGAATTGACAAGGGAGGGCCGATTTCGGCAAGATCTCTACTACCGAATCAACGTGATCAGGGTCCATTTGCCGGAATTGTGTGAAAGAAAGGAAGATATTCCCATCCTGGTAGATCACTTCATTGACCGGTTCAACCAATTGAATGGCAAAAGGATTGTGGGCATAAGCCAGGAGGCGATGGCCGCCCTGATGCTTTACGACTGGCCGGGAAATATCCGAGAGCTGGAAAACGCCGTCGAGCATGCCTTTGTGCTTTCTCAGGGGGAAATGATTCTTTTGCAGCATCTTCCCGAGCAATTGATTCCGAAGGACCAATCGATGCCGGTCTCCACAGGCTTCACCCTTCAGGAGATTGAAAGGCGCGCCATCGAACAAACCCTCCAAAGGAATCATTGGAAAAGGATGGCCACAGCCCGGGAACTGGGAATAGACAAGAACACCCTGAGACGAAAGATCCAGCGCCACGGGATCATGCGGTAACGCATCTTTTACCCTCGCTTTATAGTTCGGCGCTGCCCCTTTGGTGCGCCGTAGGCGTGAGGGTTGCCGTTAGCATGAGGGCTGCGAGGCTTGTCCCGGCAAGGGACAGGAAAACCACCCGGTAGGTATGGGTGACATCGAAAAGGTACCCCGCCAGAAAAGGGCCTAAGGCCCCGCCGATGGTGGTGCTGAAAATGACCGCCCCCAAAAGGACCCCGTGGGACTTCGTCCCGAAGAACTCCGCCACCGTGGGCGATATGAGGGCGTAAAATCCGCCATGGCCAAGGCCCTGGAGGACAGCGAAGACATAGAACATCCACAATGCGCTGGCCCAGGGAAGATAGCACATGGCTGCAAAGATGAAAGCAAAAGAGATTATCAGCGCCCTCTTGGTCCCGATCCTGTCCGCGGCCGCCCCCATGACCAGGCGGCCTGCCATACTCACTCCTCCCAGGATCGCAAGGACCGTGGCGGCCTTTGCACTCGGGATCCCCACATCGATCACGTGGGGAACGATATGCAGGAGAATGGTGTAGGTGCAGGAAACCACGAGGAGAGAAATCAGGCAAAGGGACCAGAACTGCCGGGTGGCCAGGGCTTCCCGAAATGAGATTCCCTGCTCAGGCGGTCGTTTGCCGCCCCATTCAACCGGTCTCATATTGTCCGGATACTGTTTCTTAAGGGCGGGATCCCGCACGAGCAACTGGGCCAGAACCACATAAGAGGTAAGTATGATCGCGCCCAGGATGAAAAAACAGGTGCGCCATGGAAATACCTTCATGATCAATACGATGAAAAGGGGGGCGATCACCATGCCAAGACCTGTGCCGACCTTGATGATTCCGCTCATGATGCCCCGCATGGTGTAAAACCACCGGGCAGCGGTGGAAAGCAGCACCACATCGGTTCCGCTCAGCCCCGTTCCGATGATGAGACCATAAAAAAGATAGATCTCCCAGAGACGATCCAGGCCCGACATCAACATATATCCGCATCCCATAAAGAGGCCACAGCCTGTCATAATGAGCCGTGGCCCGACCCGGTCGTTCAGTCCTCCGAGAATGACGCCCCCGATTCCGTGGACAAGCAGACTCATGGAGGCCGCACCGGCCACCGAGGCCCTGGTCCATCCGAATTCCTGAACGAGGGGCGTAAAAAAAATGCCGTAACTGTTGTGGATGCCCCACCCGATCACCTGGATCAGAAAACATGTGGCGACCACCACATACCCATAAAAATATCGGGGTGGGGAGGACTCTTCCGGCCCATCCAAGGGGTAAACTTTCTGCACAGGCTGCTCCTTCATGCGCATGTCCCCGGCCGGCCTGAGGCAAGCGTTCGTCCGGGGTCTCCTCCAAAGCCCTCCTCAGCAGGGTCAGGGGCCTTCAGGCATCCTGCCGCCTTCCGATCGGCCGTGGCCTGGGGCCATTATTCCTGGAATAACCTATGGTTCTGCCTATCCATTGGGCCGGCTCTCAATGAGACCCCGCCACAGGGGGGGCGGGCCTCAGCCGGACGCCGGGGCCTGTCCGGCTGCAATGTCATCATTTTGCTGGAAATTTAACACAGTGCCTTCTATGGGTCAAGGCGTGGATGCGTGCATAAACAAAGCTTGAAAAAAAAGGTAAAGCCTTATATAAAGCAAGCTTACGCCCATGTGCGGCGGCCGTGTATCGTATCCGAACAAACCCCGGAGGGTCTTATATGGTAGACCAACTGACAACCGAGCAACTCAAACAAAAGGTCGAGACGTTAGAAAAGGAACTCGCCAGACGAGAATACAGGGAAAAGGAACTCCGGGAGAAAAGCGAACGGCTGTCACAGATCCTCCAGGAAACCTCAATCCCGACCTTTGTCATTGACAGCGACCACCGGGTGACCCATGTCAACAAGTCCTTCGAAACCCTGACCGGCATCTCTGCGGATGACATCATCGGTACCCGGAACCATTGGAGGGCGTTTTATCCCACACGAAGACCTACCATGGCCGACCTGATCGTGGACAATCTCCCGGAACAGGACATGGCCAGGTATTACAAGGGTCGGTACCAGAAATCCGCATTTGTGGAGGGAGGCTATCAATCCGAGCGACAGTTTCGCCACCTCAGGGAGGGGACCAGATGGCTTTTCTTCACTGCATCACCGTTGAAGGATGCCTCAGGGAATCTTATCGGCGCCATTGAAACGCTTCAGGATATTACCGAACAAAAGCTGGCGGAACTGGCCCTTCAGAAATCAGAGCGGCGCATGAGGACCCTTATGGATTTCGTCCCATACCCGATCGTCGTATTTACCCTGACGGGTCGCGTATACTACGTGAACCCCTCTTTTACCGAAATATTCGGCTGGACCCTCGATGAATTGGAAGGGAAGGCCATCCCTTACACGCCCCCGGGCCTTGAAGAAGAAACCGGCAAGGCCATAAGAGAGCTTTTGGAAAAAAAGGTCATCCTTCGGCACGAAACCAAGCGGCTCACAAAAGACGGCCGGGTCCTGGACGTGGTCATGAGAGCCGCCGTCTATTCCGAAGACAGGAATGAACCCGCAGGGGAGCTTGTCCTGTTGAGGGATATTACCCGTGAGAAAAAGATTGCCCGCATGAACCAGACCATCCTCCGGTTCAGCACCTCTCTCCATGAATATCCTGATATGGAAGAACTCCTGGATTATATCAGCGCCGAGATCAAACAGCTGTTGGGCACGGAGGGTGGTTTGGTGGTGCTCCTGGATGAAGAAAATCAGGAACTTTCCTACAAGGGCGCCGCATACGATGACAACACAACCCAAGAGAAGATAAAAGACATCCGATTTCCCGCGGATAGAAGCGTGGCCGGCAGGGTTATTCGAACCGGCCAGCCGATCATTGTTCCCGATACCTCCAAGGATCCGGATTTCTATCCGGGGATAGACAAAGAGCTTGGCTATAAAACCCGGAATCTGATCGAGGCGCCCTTGAGAAGCGGAGACCGAATTATCGGGGCCTTGTGCGGACGCAATAAAAAGGAAGGCGATTTCGACGAAACAGACCTCGAGCTGTTGAGCATGATGGCCGGGACCGTTGCCCTGGCCATAGAAAACGCCAGGTTCTCTGAAGAAATCATCGAGGCCTACAGGACCAATGAGTCATTGCTCAGGATCAGCAAGGCCCTCCCCGCGTACCCTGAGCTGGAGGGACTCCAGGATTACATCAGCCAGGAGATCAAACGACTCTTGGATTCCGAGGGCGCCCTTGTCATCCTGCTGGATGAAGAGAAGCAGGAGCTCTACTTCATCGGCGCGGCCTATGACGACACCGCCACCCAAAAACGGATCAAGGAAATCCGGTTTCCCCTGGATGAGCTCGTGGCGGGAAAGGTGATCAAGACCGGCGAGCCCGTCATCGTTTCCGACACATCCACAAATCGAGAGCTTCACGGCGAGAGAGACAAGAAACTCGGCTACCATACGAGAAACCTCCTTTTGGTGCCCCTGAAGAGCAAAGATCGGATTATCGGGGTCTTATGCGCCATCAACAAAAAGGGAGAGGAGCCCTTCGACCAGGCCAATGTGGAGTTGCTGAGCATGATCGCCGGAACCGTCGCCCTTTCCATCGATAATGCCCGCTTCGCTGAAGAATTGAAGCGCGCATACATTGAGGTCACGAGCATGAACCGGGCCAAGGACAAGGTGATTAATCACCTCTCTCATGAATTGAAGACCCCGGTTTCTGTCCTCTCCGGCTCCCTCAACATACTGGAGAAAAATCTGAGACAGCTCCCTGAAGATAAGTGGAAGAATACCGTCACCCGGAGCAAGCGGAATCTGGACCGCATCATAGAAATCCAGAGCCAGGTGGAAGACATCATGCGGGAGCGGCAGTACAGGTCCTATGGGCTCCTGACCCAGATACTTGACGAGTGTACGGATGAGCTGGAAACCCTGATTGCAGAGGAGGTGGGAGAGGGGCGGATTGTCGAGACCATCCGAAAAAAGATCGATGTCCTGTTTGGCCCCAAAAAACTTGAGTCGAAAGAGGTGGCCCTGGACCAATACGTCAGGGAGAGAATCGCACTCCTCGAGCCCCTGTTTTCCCATCGCCAGGTCGAAATCATACCCCGGCTCGAGACTGCGCCATCCATCTGCATGCCCCTCGATCCATTGCAAAAGACCATTGACGGCCTCATCAAAAACGCCGTTGAAAACACCCCGGATGAAGGGAAGATAGAGGTCATCGTCAGGGAAAAGGAGGGGGGGACCGAACTGGTGGTGCATGACGATGGGGTCGGCATCATAGAAGAGGATCAAAGAAGGATCTTTGAAGGCTTTTTTGCCACCCAGGATACCATGGCCTATTCATCCAAGCGGGCCTTTGACTTCAATGCCGGAGGAAAAGGGGCCGATCTATTGCGCATGAAGATCTTTTCCGAGCGGTACGGTTTTGAGATCCGCATGGAATCCTCCAGATGCAGATTTATACCGGAAAGCACGGATGTGTGCCCCGGGCGGATCAGCGACTGCGCTTATTGCACAACTGCTGTGGATTGCCGGCAAACAGGAGGAAGCACATTCTCTGTTTATTTCCCTGCAAAGGGGAAAACCTGTCCGGCATCCGCATTCCGCAATATCCGGGGCCGCCAAATATCTAATGGATTCGATGAAAGTGAAGAGACATCATGAGGTGTGGCAATGGATTTTGATTTGACCAGTGAGGAGAAGGACATCGAAAGGCCGGCAAGGGAACCGGGTCTCTGATAACGTTTTCCGGCAGAGGAATACGGTGTCCCGATTCTGGGCTTCTGGAGCATGCCTTGGTGCTGGAGATTTACGAGGAGATCAAAGAGGTGGAAAAGATGATCATCGCACGGGAGGTTATGGGAAAGTTCAGATGAAACCCTTGAGTGCCGCATCTAACCCTAAACCTTGAACCTCTGAACCCAAGCATGCAAAGATACCGAGACTTCAATACCTATCTGAAAGAGATATTCGGTGAAAGGGTCCAGAAGATATCTCTGGATGCCGGGCTCGGTTGTCCCAACCGCGACGGGACCCTCTCCCGAGAGGGGTGCCTTTTCTGCGACCGAAGGGGATCCGGAACCGGTGCCTTCATTGACGAGGGACTCTCCATTGACGATCAGATCGCCCGGGCAAAGGAGGTTATGCAGAAGCGCTACAAAGCGCGAAAATTCATCGCCTACTTTCAGTCGTTCACCAACACCTATGCCCCTGCCCCCCGTCTCAAATCCCTCTATGACCAGGCATTGGCCCACGAGGGGATGGTGGGCCTATCTGTGGCCACTCGACCGGACTGCGTGGACACTGAAATCCTGGCCCTCATCGGATCGTATCGGAGGGATTACCTCGTCTGGCTTGAATATGGTCTGCAATCGTCACATGACGCAACGCTAAGGCGGATCCATCGGGGGCATACGGCAGCCTGCTTTGAAAAGGGCGTCCGAATGGCCGCTGGCCAGGCCATCAACGTATGCGCCCACATCATCCTGGGGCTTCCGGGTGAAAACCGCGACATGATGCTCGAAACCGCCCGATACCTCTCCCACCTCCCTATCCAGGGCGTAAAAATTCACCTCCTATATGTTGTCAAGGGAACCGCCCTGGCCGAACTCTATCGCAAAAAAGACTTCAGATGCCTGGGCAGAGACGAATACGCGAATCTCGTCGCCGATCTCCTGGAACTACTCCCCCCGGACATGGTGATCCAGCGGCTCACCGGCGACCCCGCACCTTCCGAATTGGTGGCCCCGGCATGGGCCGGAGAAAAGCAGATAAATTTAAGATTCATTCAAGACACCCTTCAAAGGAGAAACACATGGCAGGGAAGGCATTTCCAGACATCTACTGCTCGAGAATAAAGGTAGATCGTCTGACCGTATATCTGGCATCTACGGTGAAAGGGGCATTCCGGGTCGGACTGGGTTTGAACCCATCCACCCCTCCCGTACCATATTTCAGCCGTCTGTTTCCGACGGCGCATCTCACAGAGGACGACCGTCTAAATCGACCCCTTGCCGATGCCGTGGAGGCGGCCTTGCGGAATACACCTTTAGAAAACGCCCTTTCCATGGATGTCTCGTTCACCCCGTTTCAATGGGCGGTATTGGAAGCCGTCGCGACCATCCCATTTGGCCAGACGCGGACGTATGGGGCGGTGGCTTCAATGGTGGGAAGGCCCCTCGGCGCCAGGGCCGTGGGCCAGGTCATGGGGAGGAACCCCCTTCCCCTGATCTTTCCGTGACATCGGGTGGTGGCTGCCGGGGGCCTCGGCGGTTTTGGAAGCGGGCTGGATGTGAAGCGATATTTGTTGGGCTACGAGGCGGATTCTTAGACGTCCGCACCTATTTTTGAGGGTCCCCCAGCTTTTCGCGGAGGAGCTGATCCATGGCGATCTTGTACTCGGCAGACCCGGGCGTCAGCGATTTCTTCTGGGCCAACTGGCCAACGACGTCCTTCTCCACCTTTTCGAACTGGTTACGACTCTGGGTGAAAATCCGGTCGATGGAGCGGTAGATATCTTCATCCGTGCCGTAGATCTCGATCACGTCCGGATCATTGATAAGGATCTCCATGAGATACTGGGTCATATACAGGGAGTAGGGATTTGGACGCGGGACCAGGTTGCGGATCGGCGACACAAAATATTTGAAATCAAATTCTGAGCTGTTGAGCGCCATTTTCAGGCCTTTGAGGATAGAATCGGAAACAGCTGCCGCATTTTCAGTTTCGATAATCTTTTCCTCTAACAGGGTCTGACGCAGCTTGTTGTGAATTTCAGGGAGCTTAAACCTGAAAAATCTTCCCTGCTGAAAGGCCCTCTGCTTCTCCTGCCTCTCAAGTTTATTAATCAACTTATCCTGAACCCTGCCCGAATCTCGTGTATACATGGAAAACCTTTGCGGCCTATTCCTTGGCTTTGGAAGGCGCCGGAGCTTCCTTCTTATTCTTAACGTCTGTCGAAGATGCGGCCTCTGACGTTTTGCCGACGTCAGAACCCTTTTCCGCGCCCCTGCTGCAGGCGGATCCGGACTTGGAGGCATAATCAGTGACGTACCAGCCTGTACCTTTCAGGTGAAAGGTGCTCTGAGAAATAACCTTCTTGATTTTTTGAGAATGGCACGCATCGCACTCTTTAAGCGGTGGATCTGAAAATTTCTGCAAGGTTTCCATGTGGTGTCCGCATGCGTCACACTCATATTCGTAAATTGGCATTCCCCTATTCCTCCTTTATGTCACGCCTATTTGACAGATCCGGTGGCCCTGATACGAGTCCAAAACATAGTCTAATCGGGCCAGGGATGATTTTTTCAATATGTCAAAGGTCAGCGAATGAACAGTCTCTTCTTCCTCCGCCCGTTCCCTGTCCGTCACATCAAACCTCTGAAAAAACTTACAGAACCTGACAATATGAACCAGTTCGTGGGTGAAAATATATACCAGAAACGGTAGAAGCGCCAGGTCTTCATCCCTTCTGAGCGCCCTCAGAATGAGATGGTCTTGCAGGCAGATGAAATAAAAGTCGCGCGTCTTGGTCCTGGGTTCAAAATCCTTTAACGCCCTCACCCCCTTACTCAGCACCGCTAGGGCAAAGCTGCTGATCTCCTCCTGATTCAGAGCGGAAAGGGTCTTCACATCATACCCATACCTATTGGATTGCCCGATCGACGTCTTGAAAAAATTTCCTGTTGCATCCTCTGCAATGTCGAGGGCATCGCTTACCGTGATGAGTTCATTCTGCCTGAAAGAGGCCATCTCAAAAGGCTCGTGGATTGGATATGATTCTGGCAGAAAATAAGGCCGACCCGGCATTTGTCAATATCTGAGCGGGATTATTATATTGGTGGCGGTGACTGGATTTGAACCAGTGACTCTACGGATATGAGCCGTATGCTCTGACCAACTGAGCTACACCGCCGTCTACTTCCACAAACCTTATAATCTATCGAATTTTCATCTTTTGTCAATCAAATAATGACAGCGGGTTCACATCGGCGCTTGAAGGGAATTAAACGGGATACGGGATGGGGGGATTGAAGGCAATGCCCTCAATCCCCAAACTCCTCTTTACACGTACTTCTTAACCTCTTCTGTCAAGGCCGGAACCACATCAAATAGATCGCCGACCACCCCATAGTCGGCCTTCTGGAATATGGGGGCGTCCGCATCCTTGTTGATGGCCACGATCACCTTTGAGGTGCTCATGCCCGCCAAATGCTGAATCGCCCCGGATATGCCGCATGCCACATAAAGGTTCGGCGACACCACCTTTCCTGTCTGTCCCACCTGGTCTGAATGGGGCCGCCAGCCTGCATCCACAGCCGAACGGGAAGCCCCGACGCTGGCGCCGATTACATCGGCTAATGCCTCTAAAACATTGTAATTTTCAGGCCCCTTCATGCCGCGGCCGCCCGAGACGATCTTGTCTGCCTCTGTCAGGTCGACCTTGCCGCTCGCATCCTTGATCACATCAAGGACCTTCGTCTTGAGGTCGGCATCATCCAGCGTGAAGGCCGCATCCGTCACCTCTGCGGATTTGGAAGCATCGGGCTCATTGATGGCCATTACCTTTGGCCTGGCAGTGGCCATCTGGGGCCAACTGTTTTCAAAGGTTACCTTTGCATATGCTTTGCCTGCATAGAGGGGGCGGATCGCCGCAAGGTTCCCGTCCTCAATGGCAAAGGCCGTGCAGTCCTGGGCCATGGCCACATCTAATCTGGCAGCCAATCTGCCGGCCAGGTCCTTTCCCTCAACAGATGCACCCAAAAGCAATATGCCCGGTTCATTGGCCTTTACCAACTGGGAAATAACAGAGACATACGCATCCGTCGTATAGGGTTCCAGCCTTGAATCGTCAGCCACCAGGACCTTGTTCGCCCCGTAAGGACCGAATTCCGCGGCCTTGTCTTTGATATTGGAACCGAGCAGCACCACTGTCAGTTCCTGACCCAAGGCATCGGCCAGACGCCTCCCTTCACTGACGAGTTCATAACTAATTTTTCGGATTTCTCCGTCCCTTTGCTCAGCAATTGTCCAAACTCCCTGTGCCATTTTTATCTCCTTACCTGTCTGTATTGATTCCACGTTCAAACATCACGCCATAGCGACGCCATGCATCCGGCGCAAGGGTTAGAGAACCTTTGCCTCTTCGTGGAGCAACTTCGCTAATTGTGCAGCCTTTTCCTGCGGCGTCTCCCCTTCGATAATCTTGCCCGCCTGTCTGCCGGGGGGCGGCGTCAGCTCCAGGATTTTCAGCTTTCTTGCGCCCGCTCCGAAATCGGCGCTGTTCAATCCCAGATCTGCAAGAGACTTTTCCTCAAGGGGCTTTTTCTTGGCCTTCATTATTCCAGGCAATGAGGCATATCGCGGTTCATTCAAGCCCTTCTGGGCAGTGACCAGGGCCGGGAGCGTCGATGTGATGACCAGTGTCTCCCCCTCAATCGGCCGTTCTACCTTGATCGACTTGCCGTCCTCCGCCACTTCCATCTTGACAATCAGAGAAACCTGGGGAATATTCAACAGCTCCGCGAGGGTGGCGCCGACAATGCCCAAATCATCATCTACGCCCCGCTGTCCGGTAAAGATGAGATCGTACTCAAGGTCCTTGACAGCCGCAGCGAGTGCCTTCGCATGGCCAAGCGAATCACTTCCGTTCAGTGCCTCGTCGCTGATGAGAATCCCCCTGTCCGCGCCCATGGCCAGGGCGGTGCGTATCGATTCCGTGACCCTTTTCGGACCGAGCCCCACCACCGTGACCTCGCCCCCATGCTTTTCCTTCAGGCGCAAGGCCTCCTCTACGCCAAATTCATCATAGGGATTCATGACCCATTTGACGTCATCGGTCACAATGGACTGGCGATCCGATCCGATCTTGATCTGGGTCTCTGTATCCGGCACCTGTTTCAGACAAACGATAATATTCACGTTATCCTCCTTTCTTCAAACCCCGTTAACAGATTGATTTGTCGACAATATGATTTGTCGACAATATGATGAGCCTTCTCCCTTCACCCCACGCGTCATGATGCCTGAAAAAATCGACGCACCCTGCTCCGGGTGTCTCCGGTTGACATATGAACGGAAATGCCGGCCTATGCCTGGATACCTGTTGACCCGGGACAAGCCGTTATCCCGTCCAAAAAATATTCGCTGATCTGCCTGGCGACGGTCTTGATATCATATTGCCTGCGACTTGACAACACCCAACACCTCGACACTTCGTCCAAGGCCCCAAAAAATGCCCGCTTGGCCACGTTGGGCACCACATTTTTCTTGAAAAGGCCCGAGTTCTGACCTTCCACAATAATGTCTTCAATAATGTTGAGATATTGAGTAAATTTTTCATTTTTATATTCTTTCATGAACTTGCCGCTCTGGCGCAGTTCGACCTGAATGATCTCGGCCATGTCCTTATTATTATGGATAAGGCTCAGATGGGTCCATGCGAATTCTTCAAGCTTTTTAGCCGGATCGGTCAGGTTCACCATCCGTGAGTTCATATTATCCAGCACGGCCTGCATCTGCTCCTCGAACAGGGAGATCAGGATATCATCCTTGTTTTCAAAATAGATGTAGATGGTTCCATCCGCGACCTGGGCCTCTCTCGCGATCTCCGATATCTTGGACTGATAGAAACCCTTCCTGGCAAAAACCTTGGTGGCCGCCGCAATAATTCTCTGATATTTTTCGTTGTTTTTTCTCTTTGCCATCAGTTCGCACCGTTAATGAATGACTATTCATTCAGAAAGCAGATACCATTGCGTGCAGGCGCTGTCAAGCCTTTTTCTGCATCTTTTTCAGTGAACCCTTAGAGGAGAGCGGTCCGGATCAGGGGTTTTGGAGATGCCGGGACCCACATTTTACAGACGCGCGGCTCTCAAGCCCGGCAAGGTGCATCGTCTCGAATTTGGAATGAGGGCAGCCCCGCGGATGAATCCGCGCTTCCTATGCCAGACACAGGTTGCGGCAAATTTGAGCGGGCTGAACGATGCGGCGGCGTGTGGAAATAATAGGAAATCGGGTGGCAATAACTTCTTGACAAAAAATTCATAGTTGAATTAGAGTGCGTATACGCGCCATTTGGCAGAGCAAATTCAGCAACAAACAAGAGAATTATAACGGTGATCAGGCGGCGGAACAACGCCCCATCCATATTTGACAATTCCAGAAAAAAAGGGAGGTGATTCGGTTCAGGCGTGAGGTTTTAAGGATGTAGCGAATAAACTCTTTAGTTGATAAAGGAGGGGACCATGCGCAGATTACTGGTTTTGACGACTATTTGCTTGGTTATAGCAGGATTGGTCGCTATCGGCATCCCAACGGGCGCTTTCGCCAAAGACATTAAGGCGGGCGCTGTTATTAACCTGACAGGTCCGGCATCCACGTGGGGTCAATTCCACGCCAAAGGACAACAAGACTATTTCCGGTATATCAATGAAGAGAAGGGGGGCATCGCCGGCAACAAGATCGACCTGACGGTGGTTGACCATGCCTACAAGGTCCCCGAAGCCCTTAAATTCGTAAAGAAATTCTGTACGTCCGACAAAATGGATATGATTGCCACCTGGGATGCAGGGTCCGGGATCATGGCAAAACCGATCATCCAGAAGTATAAGGTCCCCAACATCAACTATTCCACCTATCAGGGCATCCTCAAGCCCCCGGTCGACTACGCATATCTCCCCTTTGGAAGTTACGTGATGGACTCATATGCGGTTCTCGGATACATCAAGGCCATCCACAAAGGGAACGCACCGCCCAAGGTGGGACTCCTGACCTACAACAACGCCTACGGAAAATCGATTCACGAACCCAGCCAGGAATATGCCTCAAAAAACAATATTGAGATCGTTGCGATCGAGGAATTCCCGCCCAAGAGCCTGGACCTCAAGACCGAGCTGTTGAGACTGAAGGAAAAGGGGGCCGAGTATGTCTTCATGCAGTGCCTCCCTTCCGCCATTATCATGGCCCTTCAGTCCGCCGACCGGGTGAGCTATGACGTCCCCTTTTTCGGGACCTGGACATCGACGGACCCCGATTTTTTCAAACGAGGCGCGGGTCTTATCAGAGACCGGATGCACATGCAATTCCCGGGATGCTTGCCGGGCGACGGCACCCCAGGCATCAAGTTGATTGAAGACCTGATGGCGAGGTATAAAACCGTAGAAAAATTTGACTGTTCCTACTGGGAGGGAATTGTTATCGGCGCTATCATGGCAAGGGCCTTCCAGAGGGCGCATGACAAATTGGGTAAAATAGACAGCGAGTCCATCAACCTAGCCCTGGAGACCTTCCAAAACGAGGATTTCGGCGGGCTGATTCCCAACGTCACCTACACAAACACAGACCACAGCGGCTCTTTCAGTGCCAGGATTGTAAAAATCAATGAAGATCAGACACTTAAACCGCTCACAAGCTTCTGGAACCCGGAAAAGCAAAAGGTAACGATCCTAAAATGAAAGCCTTTCGCGGTGAACCCAGTATCTTCACCTCAGCCCGGCCCGAAGAACGACGGGCCGAGCTGGAGGTGAAAGATCTGACTCTCAAGTTTGGTGGAATTACGGCGCTGACCAAGATTGATTTGAATGTCCGTAACGGCGAACTGGTTTCCATTATCGGACCCAACGGCGCAGGTAAAACCAGCCTTTTAAACTGCATTACCGGCTATTACAAACCACAGGAAGGCCAGATATCTTTTAACGGGCAAGATGTCACCCGCCTCTCCACGCATCACCTCACCAGGGTCGGCATCGGTCGAACCTATCAGAACATAGAGCTTTTCCCCGGTATGACGGTGCTCTCCAACATGATGTTGGCCCGGCATGTCCACTGCAGGTATCATGTGGGAAAGGCCTCTCTCTTTCTGAAGAGCGTGCGAGAGGAAGAGGTTCGCCACCGGGAGATCCTGGAGGAACTCATCGACTTTTTGGAGATGCAGCCGATCCGGAAGCAACTGGTAGGCTCCCTCCCTTATGGGATGAGAAAGCGTGTTGAATTAGGACGCGCATTGGCACTGCAACCCAAGCTCCTGGTCCTTGATGAGCCCTTTGCGGGGATGACCCTGGAGGAGAAGGAGGACATGGTCCGGTTTCTGGTTGAGTTGAATGAAGCATGGAACCAGACCATGATATTGGTGGAACATGACATGTCCATCGTCATGAGCATCTCGAAACGGGTGGCGGTATTCGACTTCGGGGTCAAGATAGCGGAGGGATCTCCGGATTTTGTTCAGAATCATCCTCAGGTCGTTAAGGCCTATCTCGGGGATACCTCCAAGATCGAATAGGCAGTCGGATAAACACCCTAACCGAAATGGCGAATTTTGGGATTGAGGGATTAACGGAATCGGGAAAAGGATGTCTGTGAACGGCAACAGTAAAATAGAGCGTATTGACCCGGAGACATTATCCTCTCTGGGTCAGTTTACTCTGCCTCAGATCCTGCTGAGACAGTCGGAGCGGTTGGGATCCGAACGGATCGCCCTGCGGGACAAGGCCTACGGCATATGGCAGACCTATCATTGGAAGGATTATTTCCGGTACACCAAGCTCATCGGAATGGGTCTGATCTCCCTTGGTCTCAAAAGAGGTGAGAATGTCGGTCTGATCCTCGATAACGACCCGGAATGGCTTTTTGCAGAGCTGGGGACGCAGTCTGTGGGGGGGGTGGCGCTCCCCCTGTTTACATCGGCCGTGGCCAAAGAACTGGTTGGGGGCCTCAACCGGGCCGAAGCGGCCTATGTCTTTGCCCAGGACCAGGAGCAGGTGGACAAACTCCTTGCCTGTAAAGGGGAACTGCCTCAAACGAGACGCGTCATCTACACCGATCCCACAGGTATGCGGACTTACGAGGATAACCCCTGGCTGATCAGCTTCAGTCAGCTCCTGGATCTGGGCGAAGAACTGGACAGGGAACAGCCCGAACTCTATAACAGAGAGCTTTGGGAGGGAAAGCCCGAGGACGTGGCGCTGATGCTCATGACATCGGGGACCACCGGGGTCCCCAAATTGGTCATGTTGAGCCACGGCAATTTCACCGATATGGCCTCCAAGTGGCTCCAAACGGCCCCCATCGGCATTGAGGACAACTGGATCTCCATTACTCCCACCGCCTGGATCGTAGACCAGATGTGGGGCGTGGGCATCACGCTCTGCGGCGGGATGGTCATGAATTTCCCGGAGACCTTTGAGACGGCTGTGGAGGACTTCAGGGAGATCGGTCCGACCGTTATCGTCTCCTCTTCCAGATTCTGGGAAGATCTCGCATCCAAGATCCGGGTCAAGATCAATGATGCAGGATTTATCAAACGTCGGCTCTATGACATGTCGCAGCAAATCGGCAGGCAGATCGTCGATCTTGAATCAGAAAAAAGGGAGCCTTCCAGCCGCTTGAGACTGTTGAGGTGGCTGGGGACACGGATCGTATCGCGGCCGTTGATGGATCGTGTCGGCTGCCTCAACTTCCGCGCGGCCTACACAGGTGGACATCCCATCAGCCCGGATGTCATCCGGTTTTTCAGGGCCAACGGCCTCAACCTGAAACAATGTTACGGACTGACGGAAACCTGCGGGATCTTTCAGGTGCAGCCGGATGAGGAGGTCAAACCGGAAACGGTCGGCAAACCGCTTCCCGGTACAGAGGTCAGGATCACCGAAGACCAGGAGGTCCTGGTTCGCAGTAAGTCGAACTTCGTCGGATACTATCAGAACCCGGAGGCCACTGCCGAGGCCTTGAAAGACGGTTGGTTCCATACCGGGGATGCCGCTTATTACGACGATGACGGTCACCTTCTCATTATCGGTCGAAAACAGGATATCATGCGGACCCGCGAAGGCGAGGCCTTTTCGCCTGATTTTATCGAAACCAGACTCAAATTCAGCCCGTACATCAAAGAAGCCGTCATCTGGGGAGAAGGACAGGAATACATCACGGCCTTCATCAATATCGACTTCGGCAATGTAGGAAACTGGGCCGAAGACAGAAAGATACCCTATACCACCTACACAGACCTCTCCCAACAGCCGGCTGTGGAGGAATTGATCCGGGGCGAGGTGGCGGAGGTCAATACCCAGTTGCCCGAACCGATGAGACTGGTCCGGATTATCCTGCTGTATAAGCTTCTGGATGCGGACGACGAGGAATTGACGCGAACGGGCAAGGTGAGGCGTAAGTATGTTTTTGAGCAGTACAAGACCCTCATCGACGCCATGTATTCCGACAAGACGGAACTGCCGATAAAGGGCGAAGTGCGATACAGGGACGGAACCATAGGGACCATCGAAACAACCGTAAAGATAGTGACGGTGTAAGGGGGCATCTACCGGTATGGAATTTTTTCTTCAGCTTCTGGTGAGCGGGATTTCATTGGGGTTTCTTTACGCCCTTTCCGCGCTTGGTTTTGTCATGATTTTTAAATCGAGCAGCGTCCTCAATTTCGCCCACGGCGAACTGATGGCCATCGGGGCATTTCTCTTCCTTGCCCTCTCCGCATGGGCGGATCTGCCGATTGTTCTGGCGTTTGCATTGACCCTGGCCGGGAGTTTTACCCTCGGTTTTATTTTGGAGAAATTTTTCCTTCGCCCACTGATTGGAGAGGCCCTTATCCAGGTCATCATGCTGACCCTGGGGCTGGCCCTGATGTTCAGGGGGTTGTTGCTCTTTATTTTCGGCGGAGACATTCACGACTATCCCGATTTCCTCCCCCAAGCCCTCTCCATGCAGTGGGGGGCCATCCAGATTCCCGCCGCCTATGTAGCGGCATTCATTATCGGAATCGTGTTTCTGATCCTGTTCGGGTTCTTCTTCAAATACTCATCCCAGGGGATCTATATGAGGTCTGTGGCCGACAACCAGCCCGCGGCCCTCTCCCTCGGCGTTCACGTGAGAAGGGTGTTTGCCCTCTCCTGGGCCATTGCCGCCCTGGTCTGCGCCATGAGCGGCATCGTCTTGGGCATCATCAACGGCATCAACGTTCACGAGCTGAGTTCCATCGGTCTCAAGGTCTTTCCGGTGGTGATCTTAGGCGGGCTGGACAGTATCGGCGGCGCTATTCTGGGGGGCGTCATTATCGGCCTGCTGGAAACCTTTACCGGCGGGTACATCTCCACCTCGCTCAGGGAAATCATTCCCTATATTGTTCTGATTTTCATCCTTATGGTAAAACCGTACGGGCTCTTCGGCCTGGTGGAAATCGAACGCGTATAACATGTCAAACCCCTGAACCTTTGAACCTCGAACCTCTGAACCTGAAGTTTCATACGAGGAAAAGATTTAGACATGCGTAAACTCCAGTTCCACCCCTGCGGCAGCTTCAAGACAAGTTACCATCAGGATCTGCATATCTTCAGCACCGATTTCGGCCGACTCTGGATGGGGATCGGCATCGTGCTTCTTTTCGGCATCGTGCCGTTCATCAGCAGTTCCTATATGTTGTACATCATCAACAACATGGGAATTTATGCCATCGCTGCGGTCGGCCTAAACCTTCTCATCGGGTTCACCGGTCAGATCTCACTGGGTCACGGTGCCTTCTTCGGCGTCGGGGCCTATGCCGCCGCCATCCTGGCCACAAGAGGGGGAATTCCTTTTTTCCTGGCTGTGCCCATCGCAGGGGTAGTGGCTGCGGCCGTAGGCATGGTCTTCGGTCTCCCCTCGGCACGACTGAAACACCTCTACCTCTGTATCGCAACCCTGGCAGGACAATTCATCATCGAGTATGTCCTGGTCCAGTGGGATGGCCTGACAGGGGGTGCGGAGGGCATCGTTGTTCCGAGCGCCACCCTTTTCGGGATTGATCTTGGGAGCGACCGTGCGTTTTATTATGTCATATTTTTCTGCTTTGTCCTCATGACATGGATCGCCGTCAACCTGATTCGTACACGGATCGGCCGCGCCTTTATCGCCATCCGGGATAATGACCGGGCCGCCGAGGGGATGGGGATCCCGATCTTTCCCTATAAACTCCTGTCTTTCGCCATCAGCTCCTTTTATGCGGGTTTCGCGGGCGCCCTCTTCGCGTACTACACCATGAGCATTACACCGGAGCCCTTTAATCTGTGGCTGTCCATCGAATATATCGCCATGATCATCATCGGAGGGATGGGGAGCATCCCGGGCTCTGTTTTCGGGACCATCTTCATTGTAACCCTCAATGAGGTGCTGAGTCACATTACAGAGTACCTGATGAATGTCGGCGTCTCCACCGGGGTCGCCATCACCATCGCCCCGCTCCGTGAATTTGTCTATGGACTGGCCATTGTCCTCTTTATCATCTTTGAACCGAAAGGGCTGGCCGAGGTATGGCGCATCGTGCGGTCAAACTTCAGGTTATGGCCGTTTTCTTACTGAGAGGCAGTTTAAACCATGCAGGATAATATTCGACTTCTGATCAATAATATCAGCGTTGTCTATTCCGATGTCATACAGGTACTCAAGGGTGTATCCCTTACCATTCGGGAAGGTCAGGTGGTTTCCCTTTTAGGGAGCAATGGGGCCGGAAAAACGACGACACTCAAGGCCATTTCCGGTCTGCTCAAGCCTGAAAACGGCAAGGTGACCGAAGGTTCGATCGAATATGACGGCAAGCCGGTCCAGAATTCGTCCCCGGAGGAAATCACACGGAAAGGAATCATTCAGGTGCTGGAGGGACGTCAGGAATTCAAATACCTGACCGTGGAAGAAAACCTGAGGGTCGGCACGGCCACCCGATGGGGCAAGCCCTACCAGAAGGACCTGGAGATGGTCTACGAATATTTTCCCGCCCTCCTTGCGAGGAAGAAATCTATGGCAGGCTACTGCAGCGGCGGCGAACTCCAGATGGTGGTCATCGGAAGGGCCTTGATGGCCCACCCGAAACTGTTGCTTTTAGACGAACCCTCGTTGGGCCTTGCCCCACTCCTGGTTAAGGAAATCTTCCAGATTATCCGACGAATCAATGAGGAGAGGAAGACCACCCTCCTGGTGGTCGAGCAGAACGCCAATATGGCACTTCAAATCGCCCACTATGGCTATGTCATGGAAAACGGGAAGATCGTCATGGAGAGCGATGCGGAAGACCTCAGGGAAAATCCCGATGTAAAGGAGTTTTATTTAGGCACGGCCGCCTCGGGAGCGCTCAAATCCTATAAAAATGTGAAGGCCTACAAACGCCGCAAACGGTGGCTCTAACCCCTTTTGCTGCAAAGAATCCAGACTTTTCTTTAAGGAAGCGATTTCTATTGCCATACGAAACAGCCCACGTGTTCGCAAATTTTGATGCAACTCTCCTTTACTGAGTTCCAGACGGCCCGGACGCGGCCCCTGCGTCAATCCATCCACCACTGGAGATCGAAGCTTCATGGGTTCCAGCAATCCCCTTCCGGAACAGACCCTCTGGCAAGAAGGCCCTTTTCAATTCATCAACCCCGATGATTTTGCATCCTTAGGGATAGATCCGTCGTCTGTCCCGTTAGGAACATTTGCCTCATTCAAACACCCCTCCCAGCTTCGCAGCAGATTCGGCGGCAATGCCTATGGATTCGGCCTTTTTGAGGATTATGATCGTCTCAAGCCAAGTGAGATCGAGCAGCTGCAGTCCATCAATCTTGAAAATGCCGACGACATTCGAACCCATTACAAAATCCTCAATGAAATTTACCGCAAGATGGGCCTGCTGATTCGGTTTTCCAGCCATGGGAAACGGTATTATTTGGTCCCCGTCCACCTGATGTCAAACTCCCTTATCCATGTCATGGCCAAAGTGGACGAAATCAGCAAAACCGTTGGGTTTCACCGGAAAAAATTCCTGAAAGAGTATCACAAAATCGGCGTCTTTTGTCGGCAGGACGACCTGGTTCTTCAGGAGCTGACCTTTCGCCTCAAAGAACATCATTTCATTGTCCTGGATTCCTTCGAAAAATTGTTGAACCTGAACCAGACACTGGACCTTGTCATATTGCCCAGCGATATGTATGAGATTGTCCTGATGGAGAAATTCAGCCCGCTGGCCCGGGAGGCCCTTTCAAAAAGACGCCTTGACCAGTATTGTACCTATCTGCTTTGGAAAATCCGCAATGTATTGAAGCCGGAGGAAGGCGAGATTTTTGTCCTTGCCGACCACGTCACGGCCAGGACCCACCAAAGCGTCGAGCTGGCATTCAAGACCGAGAACGAGGAAAAGAACTTTTTATTGTTCACCCATCTCTTCGACACCCGAAAGCGGTATCAGATCAAGGAACACCGGGTCAGGATCAATATCTTCGATCTTCAGAAATATCTGGGCGCATCCTACGTGGAACAGGAAGGCATCAACCAGTTGCTCGGGGGGAAGTCTTTTGAAGCGTTATCTATGGAGGAAATCCATGATCTCCCATACCTCAATACCCCCTTTGAAGACTGGCCCTTCTTTATCGATCAGGAAAAGGCGTGGCCCAGGCTGTTGTCTCCATTCTTTGACAAGGTATTGCTCAAGCCTGTGGTGCCGGATCCCGTGAGGAAAGAGTGGAACAAGCGATTCTCATGCAGGGATTATTCTCCCAAGTACATGCTGATCTACCTGGGCCAGATACGGCCGGCCAAGACCACAGTGGCCGAAGTCAAAAAGGACGTCGCCAAGTCCAACCTGATGGGCTGTCCGATTGAACTTGTGGCTGATTACCGGAATTCATTTGAATATTTGATCCGGACCCTGAAAAGTTTAGGTGTAAAACTCAGAAGAGAGAGCTATCAGGCCCTTCCCCAGGTCTTTATTGACCGCCTCACGCTACCGCTGGAGAGCAAGAGCAGGAGATTCAGCGCCCTCAACGATGTCATTAAGCTCACAAAAAAGATCCACTCCATCGAAAGGATACAGGGTTACCTGAACCCCGGCGGGATGGAGGGATCCAGGACCAGGCTCTTTGAAAACCTGGAGGCACTGGCCCTCTTCGGGTTTACCCACAATGAACTCAAGGAGATCATCCTCATTGCCCTGGGACACACCGCCATGGGCCGGATCATCTCGGGCAAGGTCACCGAGAAGGCATTGAAACCGGTTTCTGACCTGGCCCGGACCTATGACCCGCAGCAGGCCCTCAACCTGCTCCGGTATTGTCGATTGATGGCACTGGCCGAAACCGAAGCGGCCCGTGATGCGGAGCTCAGCCACGAACAGCTTCAACAGCTCTTTGAACTCTACGAATCCGCGGTCAGGGTGGTCGTCAATCGGGAACTGGACTGGGACCAGCTTCTGGACCAAAAGATCGCCGCCATGGGGGGCATTCATAACAGGGTCGTTCAGAAAATATTCATGATGATGAATTATTTTGAGTTCCTCGACAACTGGGCTGAACTGAGGCAAAAGGGTCGGATGGAGAAGGAATCCCTGGCTGATTATGATGAAGAGCGGTTGGCAAGGATAGAAAACGTCATCAAGCTGGTGAATAAAATGGAACACTTCGAGGAGATGTACCTCAACTTCGATCCACTTCAACTAAATGTTTTTTATCGAAAATTTCTTGATTTGACATTCCACGGGACGTGGCATCTCTTTGAAAGGATGGACCCTGAAAATGTTTTTGTGCTTCTCTGGATCGCCGTCAATGTGGCACAAGGGGAAATAATCAACTTTAACCCGGTATTGGCTCATGTGGACACCCTCGACATCGAAAACCGGGTGGAAAAGGTCGAGCAGGACGTTCGGTCCATCAATATCGAGCATTTGAATCTCGCCGTTCTCAAGGAGTTCAGCGATCAACTGAACCGCGAGAATATATCATTTATCATGGGTACCGGTTTTCAGCTGAAGGTATCTTCAAAAACCCAGGCATTGGAGATTTCCTACACGGATGTGGCCCGAGACATTGAGCGCCTAAGCACCCTGTCGCAGAGGATCCGGGGCCGTCCCATTTCAAGTATTTCCGTAACATCCCTCAAGACGCTGGAGACCCTGTTTTCCAATCTGGAGGCGTTTTTTCAAGGGCATCTGAGGATCGTTCATGACGTAGACCCTGGGCCCGGCATCCCTGCCAGACAGAAGCGGTGGTTTCAGGAGGTTGAGGAACTGAGGACCGCCCTGAAATCCAACTTCTTGGGCGTGATGTTTCGGCCTGAATCCCTCTATTCGGATATGGAGGCCCTATATCGCAATGCGCCTTCCCTGTTGAGATTCCTAATCCCTGAATTCATGGCCCTTCAGGACCTCGACATCTCCGGGCATATTTATTTGACGGCCCCTGTAACCGATTACATCATTACGGCAACCCGGAAGTTTCAGGCCTTGATCGCCCACGACAGACAGAGCTACTACGACACGGGATTTCTGCACCAACTCGCCCAGAAGGAATTTGGGCCGATGGCCGCAGGGATCGTCGGCGTCAGCGAATTGCAACTGGAGACCCTTTGGAACATCCTGGACGCTCTCAAAAGCAATGCGGATCTGTCGGATGCACTCGCCAAATCATTCATATTTCAGGATATCGGTAGGGTTCCTCCCCTCAGGGAGGCGTACAGGGAGGAGATTAATCCGGCGGATCTTGCCGACACCGGCGCCCTCCTGGTGGAAAGGGAAAAGACTGCCGAGAGATACCACCTGACCCAACAGGGGAAATCGTACCTCATTTTCTTAATCAAACACCATGGGCTGCTTCACCATACGGTCCGCGGAGAGATATCCTTTGCCGGTCTGCAATCCGTCCTGAAGGCCCGGGACAAGGAGCTCTTCGACGCCTTTCTGGTCTCTTCATTCATCATGCTCTCTGCGATCAGGGAAGATCTGATTCTCGAGGATCTGGCCATCCACCTCTTCCAGATAAGGACCATGTGCCATCAGATCATCGATGGAACCACAACGCTTGATGAAGAGTTGAACAGGATTTTTGAGGAGAGAGGCGCCCTCTACCATATTCTGGAGAGGTACCGGACCCAGGGACTCCCCGACGGAATTTCATTGGATGACTGTCTGGAATCGGCCGAGTGGAAAGAGAGCAATCACTTGAGGACCCTCGCGGCCGGAAGGATGATCTTCGCAACAGAGAGGCTCTTGAGGCTGAGAGGCATCCGATATGTTGAATTCCAGGACCTCGTGAACATGATATTGAAGGTCCCCTTAAAATATATCCACAAGAAAAGAAGATTTCATAACGTGGGGTACGCCACGTTTGAAAAGGAGGTCTACGAGGCCTTTCGCATCTACAAGACCCTTCAAGCCCTGGCGGAACCGGTGAGGCACTTCATCCTCGACCAGCTCATCGGAGACAGGGTGCGTATCTTCGGCTATGAGAAGGTGAGCGGTTTTCTGAGCTACGAAAACCAGATCAAACTCCTCTTGATAGGGCTGCTGGGGACCCAAGAGATCGACTCCGGCGGCCCTCCGATCTCCCTCAGCTTTCTGGGGATGATACACGAAATCGACAAACGCTACGAAGCAGTCAACGACTGGCTTAACAGGCTTTCCGTGCAAAGGATCTGGGAAGAGAGATATCCGTTGGCCCATCTCTTGAGCGCCAAGACCGGCATCCTCCTCAGAAAAGACCAATTTCCCAGCCTCCTTTCCGTGGGCTTTCAGGACCGGATCTCCATCTCCCGAAAGATTTCATATCTGTCATCCATCAACGACCTGGAACAATTGAAAAACTATTTCCATTACAGCTTGAGGTCCCTGCGGACCTATCCCTTCTATACGGATGACTACGAACGGCGCCTGGAAGAGGCATTTGAAAAAAGGATGACCGAAATAACCGATATGATCCTGAACCGAACCGAAAAACAGATGGGCCTGGTCAGGGATTTCGAGGACCTGCACAACCTGGTCAACGACCTCCTGGATCGGTCATGGGATATCGGTCTCACCCCTGAGCAGAAGCACCGGCTGAACGATCTTTATGAGATGCGAAAGGATGCCTTGAAGAGAGAAAAGCTCAGCGAGGTTGAAGGGTTTCTTGAAAACATCCACGACATGGATGAATTGAAGGACTACTGGCGGAGCATCAAGTGGTATCTGCAGAAAAACCGTCGCTACTTTGGGAAGGAATTCGAGTACTTCATTGCTGAAAAATTCGACGCGGTGAACGCTGCCCTAACCGCCTCCTGAAGGCTCCCTTTTCACCATGCCTGGCAACTGCTCATGACGTAGGGTTCATCGCCCCTGGGCATGTCCGTCCCCCTGAAAGCAGGACCGCAGCGCTTGAGAAGAGACCCTACCCCTTCTTCAGAACGCCCATGCCGCTGCTTGACACCGAGCGGAGAATGCCACTATACTCCGCCATTTTCCTTCGCTAACGACCAGAGATTATTGGGAGGCCATCGTGAAAAGGCATCTATTTCGGATCATTGGGCTTGGGCTGCTTTTAAGTGCATTCATGGTTTCGTCCGCCTATGCCGCCAAAAACAGAAACAGGGGTCATGAAGCCCCTTCATCCCAGTCTGAGCCAACCCAGGCAAAACAGACCTCCAAGCCTGGCGCCATCTCAAAAAACCCATATGCGGGCGCCATCGTGATTGACGCCAACACCGGAGACGTCCTGTTTGAGGACAACGCCGATGAAAAAGGGTATCCCGCCAGCATCACCAAACTGATGGTTCTCCTCGTCATTCTTGAGGCTATAGATTCCAAACAACTCAATCTGCAAGACCAGGTTGCCATTACGGCAGAGGCATCCCGGATCGGAGGATCACAGGTTTTTTTAAAAGAACACGAGGTGTTCCCGGTGGAGGATTTGCTGTATGCCACGATTGTCCAGTCTGCAAATGATGCGGCAACCGCCCTGGCGCTTCATTATGCGGGGAGCAAGGAAGCCTTTGTGGATATAATGAATAGACGCGCACAGGAGATTGGGATGAAAGACACCGTCTTTCATTCAGTGCATGGTCTGCCCCCGGGAAAAAATCAACTACCGGATATTTCCACACCCCGTGATCTCGGCATACTCTCCCGGAAACTCTTGAAACGGCCGGCAACACTGCAGTATACCTCGACCAGAGAACGCCCTTTCCGCGCGGATACCCAACAACCGTTTGTGATGCGCAGCCACAATCATCTGCTGGGGGCCATGGAAGGCTGCGACGGGCTCAAGACAGGCTATTTCAGACTGGCGGGATTTTCCATCGCTGCAACGGCCCAGAAAAAAGGAGTCCGCGCCGTTGCGGTGGTCCTCGGATCGTCTGACCGGAAGGTCCGGGATGCCAAGGCCCGGGAGCTTCTTTCCAAAGGCTTGATGCAACTGGTCGCCAACAGGCCTCCGGTGCCTGCGCCCGTTGCCCTGTCTGCGAAATCCACGACCCAAGCTCAGGAGGAGGTCAAGGCCGAAGCCGCGGAGGAAACAAACGGCGTGATCCAAATCAAGAAAGGCGCGCTTCTCCAGTTCGTCATGATCATCTCCGGCATTCTCGTTCTGCTGATCGTCTTTTTTGCCATCAAAAAGAGGAAATCCAAGGACAAGGAGATCTATTTGGATCACCTCCCTGAAGAATAACAGAGGGACTATAGCCCTATCCTGGCGACCACTTCCTTGGTCTTCACCACGTTCATGTTCAGACCCAATTCTTTTACGTCAAACCCCATGGCGAGGCCCAGGACCTGGGTCAGGTAGAGGACCGGGAGGTTATAGGTCGCATTGAATTCCGCTTCGATGCTCTTCTGGTTTCCGTCGTACATGACCGAGCAGAAGGGGCATACGAGGCAGAGCGCATCCGCCTTCGCCTCCACGAGGGTATCCAGCTTCTTCTTGGTGACCGACAGGGCCAGCTTTTCATCCACAGGGAGTACGGGACCGCCGCAGCACATCTTCTTTCCCGGGTAATCCACCACCTCGGCCCCGGTGAGGGCCACCAGCTCTTCAAGGGATCTCGGGTCTTCCACATCGTCAAAATGATCGTGGATGGAAGAGGGCTTGAGATAATGACAGCCGTAGTGAACGGCGATTTTGAGCCCCCCCAGGTCCTTTTTGAGATGGGGCTTGATGGCTTCGGCACCCACTTCTTCAAACAGGACCCGGGCAAAATGCCTGACCCTTGGGCCCTCTTTGTAGGTCAGGCCCACTGCGGAAAGTCGCTCATTGACGCGGGTCTTTTCATCGTCGTCGATCGACAGGTGGTGTGCGGCCTCAGCCAGTTGCGAGGCGCAGGAACTGCACAGGGAGCATATATCCAGGCCTTTCTCATGGGCAAGGGAAAGGTTGTAAGCGGCCATGAGCGTTGCGGCGTCCCTGTCCGCGGCCTTAATGGGAAAACCGCAACACATGAACCTCTCCATCTCTATCAGGTCCATCCCCAACGTTTCCGCCACCCTCCTGGCGGAAAGCTCATAGTTTCTGGCCCTGGCGGGAATGGTACAGCCCAAGAAAAATGCGTATTTCATCAATCGGTTCCTTGAAGTCTTGTTAAATGAATCCGTCTCAACGGTCGCTTCCGTACGATAAAACGGTCGCACACATCCTATCTTAAGCGGCAGCCTGTCATTCAAACAACTTCTTTATTTCCTCGCATGAGGTCGGCAATACCGGCAGCCCTGCCTTTGTCCGCTTTTTGTTGTCAAAATCATCGATCGGATAGATCCGGCCGTCACCGGTGACCAGTTTCAACTGGGCCTTTATCCCGGCTGGCGCGAACCCCTCCTTGATGGCCATATTTTTCAGGAGGGTCATGAACTCTGTGATGGTCACGCCCTGGGGGCATCTTTCCTGACACGTATAGCAGGTGGAACAGAGCCATACGAAATCGCTTTTAAGGACCTCATCCTTGAGTCCGTAAAGGGCCATTCGGATGATCTTGGCCGGGCTGAACTCCTTGTTGACAGCGGCTATGGGACAGCCTGCCACGCAACTGCGGCAGGTGAAACAGGCCTGTATCATCTCCCCTCCGGGCTGTCCGGCCAACTCCTTTAAAAAATTCGGATCGCTCCGATCCAGGTCTATGGTTCCCATGGCATCACCTTGATAGCATCCGTTACGGAATTGAAGGGGGGCTCCTCCTGCCGATCCCTAAATTCCAGCATTCCTGAATCCCTAAATTCCCTAATTTCTCAATCCCTCAATCCTTGAATTCTTGAATCCCCAATCCCCCGCCTACACCTCATTAATCATGGCCATGATCTGATCTTCGCCGAAACCCTTGAGGTTCAGCGCGCCGGATCGACAGGAGGCCACACAGAGCCCGCATCCCTTGCACAGCGCGGGATTGATTTCCATCCTGCCTGCAAAAGGCCCCTGCGTCACCACCGTGGGGGCTGAATAGGGGCAGATGGTCGCACATACGCCGCAGCCGCTGCACGCGCGGGGATCCACCTTGGCCACCGTTCCGGTCATTCGAACCGACTTCTTGGACAACAGCGTCACCGCCCGGGAAGCGGCGGCCAGGGCCTGGGCCACGGATTCATCGATCGGTTTGGGATAGTGACTCATCCCGCAGAGGAACACCCCGTCCGTGGCAAACTCTGAAGGCCCCAGCTTGGCATGGGCCTCCACAAAAAACCCGTCTTCATTCATGGGCACCTTGAACAACTGTGCCAGCGTCTCGTCCCCGTAGGGCACAATGGCCGCGGCCAGCACCACCAGGTCGGGCCTGAATGTGATGGTTTCACCCAACGCGGTGTCCTGCACCTCAAGCCTGAGGCGTTTCTCATCCAAAAAGACCCGGGGTTTTTGATCCACCGAAAACGGGATAAACACCACCCCTGCCAGGCGGGCGTCGCGATAGAGGCTCTCCCGTTCCCCGTAGGTGCGGATATCCCGGTACAGGATATAGACCTTCATATCGGGGTTCAGTTCTTTCAGATGGAGCGCACTCTCGATGGAATGGCTGCAGCAGACCCTGGAGCAATAGGGTCGCTCAGGCTCCCGGGACCCCACACACTGGATGAACACGGCGGTCCGGATATCTTTCAATGCCGGGTCGCCTCCAATCATCTTTCGATCCAGTTCAAGGTGGGTGAGCACCCTCGAATCCTCGCCATACATATATTCTCGAGGTCTTGATTCCCTTGCGCCGGTAGCGAGCACCGCAACACCGTGTTCAATCAGGGAATCCCCCCCGTTTGAGACAAGCCTTGTCTTGAAGTTCCCCACAAACCCTTCCACATGGCCCAGCTCCGTGTCGAGGCGCACATCGATCAGGGGGTCCTTCTGAACCGATTCAATCAATTCAGAGAGATTCCCCTGAATGTCTTCCCCCTTCCAGGTCCTGAACAGGTTGAGGGCCTGACCGCCCAGGGCAGAAGACCGTTCCACCAGACAGACGGGAAAGCCCTGGCCTGAAAGGCTCTTTGCCGCTGCCATCCCCGAGATCCCCCCCCCCACAACAAGGGCCTTTTGGCTGATCCCCAGTTCGGTTTCCACCAGAGGCTCCATCAGGGCGGCCTTGGCCACGGCCATCCGGACAAGATCCTTGGCCTTCTCGGTCGCCGACTGGGGGGAATCCTTATGGACCCAGGAGTCCTGGTTTCGGATGTTGGTCATTTCAAAGAGGTATTTGTTCAGACCTGCATCCACCAGGGTCTCCTGGAACAGGGGCTCGTGGGTCTTGGGCGTGCAGGCCGCCACTACAATGCGGTTGAGACCCTTATCCTTGATGATTTGGGAGATCATCTGCTGGGTATCCGTAGAGCAGGTAAAGAGATTGTCGGTGGCATATTCCACGTAGGGGAGAGACTCGGCATAATCACGTACCCCGGGGACATCCACCACCCCCCCGATATTGATGCCGCAGTGGCAGACAAATACGCCGATGCGGGGTCTTTCCCCGGCGATCTGTTTCTCTTCCGGGACCTCCACATGCCGGGTCAGGGTGTTCCTTGCGCGGCTCAACCGGGCGCCTGCCTCTGCGGCTGCCGAACTGGCCTCAATGATGGACTGGGGGATATCCTTGGGGCCTTGAAACGCCCCGCACACATAAACGCCGGGCCTGGATGTGGCTACCGGATGAAACGATTCCGTCTTGCAGAACCCGCCCTCGGTCAGTTCGATGCCGAGCCGATGGGCCAGTTCCAAAGACTCAGGGGAGGTCTCCATGCCCACGGATAGGACGACCATGTCAAAGGGCTCCTGGACCACGTCTCCCGCCTCGTTGACATACGGAATCAGCAGGTCGCCCGAGTCTTTGAGTGCGTCAACCGTGGGAACACGCGATCGAATGAAACGGACGCC
This sequence comes from Candidatus Desulfacyla sp., assembly GCA_046484725.1. Taxonomy (GTDB): domain Bacteria; phylum Desulfobacterota; class DSM-4660; order Desulfatiglandales; family Desulfatiglandaceae; genus AUK324. The sequence goes on from JAWOIH010000027.1 coordinate 36,368, forward strand.
GTGCTTTTCCCTGGCATCGGTGTAGTACCGCTCGAAATCCTTTCCGTGGGTCCGCATATCCATGTAAAAAATAGCGCAGTCCAGGCCGGCCCCTGCATGTTCCTTTGCGATAACCGCCTCCTTGATGGCGTAATCCGAGAAGCTGAACAGGGACTTGTCAGAGATAAAGGTTAATTTGTCGATGCCCTGGAGAGCCGCCTCGCCGATCATAGCCCCAAGCTGGATGGCAGGGGCGTTCCGGGCGAGAGTACCTGGCTGGTTGACCTGGCTGGCTGGGGTTCTGAAACCTTCTGACAAATTCATTAAACTGTCTGGATGCTGC
>JAWOIH010000084.1:0-5792 GCA_046484725.1 Candidatus Desulfacyla sp.
CAAACTGGCTCAGTACTTCGTCGACGTTTATGAGTTCGGGATGGGTTTGCATTGTCTATTCCATGTATTTGCTTAGACGTAGTGTGGCATAGGACCTATCGTTAATACGCAATTTACTAACCCATGAGCATCATATCCAAGGCAGATTCATGCGGTAGAGGACCAGCAGCCATTCGTTGGCAGCATTGGCAAAGGCATGAAGGGCCACGGCCGGCCATATGTTGCTCCTGGATTGAATGACCACTCGTCCTAAGATCATGCCAGCTACAAAGGTGAAGACCTTGATTGGGGATAGAAGGCTCAGCACATGGGTCAAGGCAAAGAGGCCTGAGGCCGCAAGATTCCTGTAACGAAAAGGCCCAATGCGTTGGTCGCCCCACCGCGAAAAGAAGACGGTCTCCTGGAGGTAGCCCCGAAAAAAGAACTCCTCGGCAACCGCTATGGGCAGAAAGGCGATCATCCCCTTGCCTATGAGCTGGATAAAGATCTCAAGGCCTGGATTGAGGAAAAGGGCCTGAAAGAACCATTGCATCACAGCCAAAAGAAACAAAAAGGGCCCCAGTGCATAGAGGCAGGCAAGGGTGAGGGAGAGGAGCCATCCATCTCTTCTGAGCACGAGCCTTTCCATCAGCCGTCCGTGGTCTGCATTCTTTCCCAGCCAGGGAAGTACCAGGCAGGACGCCAAGAAAAAAACGGAAAAGAGGGGATGAACCTGGTTGCTCAAGCAGCCCAGAAGGGCCACCATCCCGCAACTGACAAACGGTCGTCTCAATGGGTTCATGCAGGCAGGGGTCAAGATGTGAGCCCTTTCACTTGCTTTCGAAATGATCCTTTGGTCCCTTACCCCTGTTTCCACTCAAACCGGACAATGTTGCTCATCCCGGTTTCGAATCACACCCCCGCCAGTGGAAAAACATCTATCAGTTTAAGCCCAATGCCAAAAAGATTCAATGCCAAAAATTCCCAGGATGTCGATTTTGGTATCCCAAACATCGGCCAACATGTATCTGATGGCTTATATTCAATCAGTAATCACAAGGCCTGTACCCCTTCAGGCGGCGTTCAGTTCGTTGCAGTTTCCGATCCAGCGGAAGTGGCCATCCTGGCAGATGGCGTCGTTGACTGGGAAGGCAAAGTCTCCCGGCACGCCAAAGATGTCGGTCACGCCAAGGGCAGAGAAACGGGAAAGTACATACTGTATGACGCTCTGATCCATACTTTTGTTCCTCCTTTAATCGATATGAAAAAACCCGTTCTACCCGATGCGACTCCCTTTCCTTGATTGGGATTGCTGAGATCACTGCCCTGAGAACCCCTCTCCAAATTCCCAATCAGTTCAGTCTCCCCGGCATTTCGATAAAGATCACATCCGTCATCATTGATTTTAGCCGAAATCCGATGAAAGGGAAAGCCCTTTGGCACGAATTCGCCCGATTCGGGGACGCATCGGCCGTCCCTCATCTCCCTCTCCACGGTAAAAGAGCCAGAGATGCATGGACGCCCTGCTGACATGCCGTATCCAAGACCTTAGGGCCATGTTTGGGTCTTGACAACTCCCGGCCGATGTGAGACGAAGACCGAAACAAAAGAGCCGTGCCGCCTACACCCAAACAGGGGGATACTGTTTCTATGCATGTTCAGTGGTCAGAAAGGATATTCTGCGGCGCAAGGATGACTACTCGGTTTAAACCTCGCCGCAATTGGCTGCTGGCCGGATTCGGCCTGGTCCTGGTCCTTGTGGCCGGGACCGCCTTCGGCGAGACAGCCAAGGAAGAGGAATCATTTCTGGGAGGCCACTGGTCCGCGGGAGTGAAGATCAGGAGGCTCCTCGACAGCAGCACCTCCTACGAGTTCGGAAATCCCTTTCCCCCCTATCAGGCCCCTCTGAGCCGACTGGAGTTTCCCCTGGACTCCTGGTGGGGCGGGCTGGAGGCCAGGGCCAGTTACCCAAGATTCTCACTGGGCCTGGAGGCCTTGACAAGCCTCTCCTCCGAGGCCGATGGAAAGATGAGCGACTCGGACTGGGACGACGAGGGAAACCCCGGGCTTCGCACCATCTACTCCGAATCCTATTGCCGCATCGAGCCCAGCTACGCCATCAGGGTCGACGCTGATCTGAGGGTTTCGGACTGGCTGGGGCTCCCCGCAACCATAGATCTTCGGCCGGTTATCGGATTCCGGTGGCAGCACTTCCGGCTGGTCACCCACGACGGGGTTCAGTACGCACAGGGAGAGCCGCCCATGCCCCTGCCGGGGGACGGCATCCGGTTCACCCAGACCTACCGGCAGTATTTCATCGGCTTGAAGAGCGATTTCGACCTGACCGGGTATGTCCCGTTGCACCGTTTCAATCTGGCGATGCAGGTGGACTGGGCCTATGTGCAGGGGGAAAATGAGGACCTTCACCTCCTCAGGGCCGGCCAACGGTTTACCTTCGAGAATACGCGCGGTCACGCCTGGCACGGCCTCATCGGCCTCAAGGCCGGGCTGTTAAAAAACCTCACCCTCGGCCTGGAGCTGGATTTTCTGTGGCTGTCCACCACCGGGTCTCATCGCCTGCAGAACGATCCCTTTGACATCGATTTCACCTTTCGCCACGGGGTCGAGGTCTGGTCCAGGCAGCTCAGCCTTTCCCTGGGTCTGGAGTACGTTTTTTGAACCCTTGGCTGACGTGCACGTTCTTTAATGCTGAGTTATTCCAGCGTATCTTTATTACTTCCGACATGCGCAATAAATTGTCAACAAAGAACCAATGTTCGACGCCCTCTTTCCCCGGTCTCAGATGGACCGGCGGCTAAACATCCCTCGGCTCTGTCAGGAGCCGGAGTCCTCTCAGGATTTCGCCCATCCGCTCCCCGCCAAGCGACCCGATCTTTTCCCTCAGATCGCCCTTGTTCACTGTAAAAATCTGGGAGATGTTGACCACGCCTTGCCTTTCCAGATTGACCTCTCCCTTGTTTAGCAGGACATTTCCCGGCACCTTGGCCCGCTTGAGGTTGGATGTGAGGGAGGCGACAACGACGGTGTTGATCCGGCTCTGGTTGAACAAACTGTTCTGGATGACCACGTGCGGATGCCGGTAACCCGGTTCAGATCCGGATGGCTCCCTCAGACTTACCCAGTAAATCTCGCCCTGACGGATTACCATGTCTCTTTCACCGCCTCGCAGTGCCGATTGTGCATCTCCACATGGAGTTGGTTCTCCTCTTCCGACGGCATGTCGTCATAAGCGTCGTTGATGGCTTCCAGCAGGGCCTTGTTCCTATGCCGTCCCAGGAAATCCCGGGCTGCGAGCACAAAAAGACGGCTTCGAGAGACGTCCAGCTCCTTTGCCATGGCCTCCATTTGTTGGAACAGCGCTTCATCTATGGAAATGGCTGTTTTAACGGTCGCCATGGATCATACCCCCTCTAAATAGGTTGATATTTTAATGTACAATGGATTCAGCAAAGATCCATGACATTCTCAGAACCGCCTATGAATCAAACCGGTATCGGCGCGATCACCTGAGACGAGACAAACATCCAGGTGACCAGCGAGGCATTGATCAACGCCCCCAGGTAGATCTTCCCTGTCATCTGAAAAAACCAGGTGGAGATCGGTATCATCATGATTAGAACAGCGATGATGTGAAACAGGTTGATCACAAATGAGACAAACATCCCCCCGGGTCCCACAAGGGGGATGAAGCCCGTGGCAAAGAGCGGTATGTACTGAATCATCAGAAAGAGGATCAGGGGGGCGACCAGGGCAAAGGTGTTGGTGAAGGACCAGGCGACAAAGGTATTAAACCAGGTCCTCTTGCGGGGTCTTCGAAGCTGGCCGTGCAGAAATATCCCCATCATCACAAAACCGACCAGGATAAAGGGGAAGTATACGAGGCACAAGAGGGCCCGGTAGGGCGTCAGGTCGCTGGCAAAGGGGAAGATGAACCTGAAATCCACGATAAAGATCTGTTCAAGGACGTGTTCACTGAAATAGGCAAAGGCAAACAGGATAGCGGCCAGGAGAATCGTCCTTCCCATCATGGCCCCATTCAGCGCGAAACGGTCCTCTCGGGTGGAGATGCCGAGATCCGCCAGGGTAAGGCCATCCTTCGCGGCCCGTTTTCTGAACCAGCGCCGGAAGATCAGAAAGCCGATGATATTGATCCAGAAAAACCACCAGACAACCCCGTTGACCATCATCATGGGAAAGACCCGGTCGATGGGCGCCAGATAGATATGAACGGCAAAAAGGACAAGGATCAGGGGGAGAAAGAGCCACATGAGCAACCCGTTGAGCCCGACGAACTTGAAATAGGTCTTGCCGGAGCAGGCGTATGATCCGGAAACAGGACCTTGAAGGGGGCTGAAAAACCGTGTCCTGAGCAGCATAAGGCCTAAGGGGAGAAGCGAGGCAAAGCAGGAGAGCATGGCGATCAACGTGGACCACTCCTTGACCTGCCAGGTCTGCCTGTCCGGGTCGATCCAGTATCGGTCCGGGGGATGAAGCGCCTGTTTCATCCACGCCAGGGTCTCGGCGATGGCCGCGTGGCTATGGGATTCCTGGAAGTGAATCGTACGCGGAACAAAGACCCGCCGCGCCGTTCCGTCACTGAAATTCCCATACGTCTTTCCGAATTCCGGGTCCTTTGCCGGGAAAGCCTGTTTTGTCTGAGGCGTGCGCATCCATTCCGCCTCAAAGTGCCGGGTTCCTGTCATCCGCTTTCGGAATTCATCCCATTTCCCCAGGATCATCAACATATTCCTGGGACGCGTCAGGGTGGCATCCAGGGTGTAGGCAAAGCCGGTGATGACCAGTGCCTTGACGGTCGGATCCGTCAGGGCCACCTCGTAGGCCATCTCAGCCCCCAGGCTGTGTCCCATCATGCCTATTGATTCGGCATTCACAAAGGGTAGAGACTTCAGATAGTTCAGGGACGTGAGGCCGCCAAAGCTTTCGTCGAAATCGGGATCCTTGGGGTCATTGGGAATACCTGAATTGCCCCTGCCGATGGCATCGATGTTGAGTACGGCAAACCCCCTTTTGGCCAGTTCGATGCAATAGGCGTCGCCCGTCTCCCGGTTGTTCTGGTAGCCGTGGATGTACACGACCCCCGGCACACGATGATCCGGTGAGGCCTCTGCGGGCACGAGAAGTTTGGCCCTAACCGCGATCCCGTTGAAATTCTCATAGGTGACATTGGTGACCGCCACCCGTCCGAAATCGGTCTGTATCAGGGACGCCACAACCACCGCCCCTGCCATGACGACCAGACAGATGAGAAAAACCACCCATGCCTTGTGACCATGGCCCGTATCAAAAAGACGTTTCGTATCCATCCTGTCTTCTCCTGTGAAATGCACAAAAAAACATCGTGATCACGTTCCAATGGCACAACGTCACGGAACCGTTTTCGAAAGCGTTTCCTATTTGGCGATCCTGGAATAGCCCCTCAGGGGGAGGATCAGGCCGAAGAAGGGGATCATGTACATGGCCGCCACGGTGGGCTCCAGGGGGCCGAAAAATTCCGCTGCAAAGACGATGACCAGGACATTGTTCATGTTGCCGAATATGATCACAGAGGCGATCCGGTCTTCAACGGGCGCCTTCGGGAGGACAACCATCCCCACCACCAGGTAGATCGCGCCAAGGGCGACGGCCACGCACGTGGCCTCGAGGATGGTGGCGGGATTCTGAAGGAAGAACGCCGAGTAGCTGGAAAAGACGCCCAGGTTGACCGTGGCAAAGATGGCCAGGGAGATGGGATAGCGTCTTCGATGGATGGATGCAAGGACTCTCGGGGCCAC
>JAWOIH010000207.1:0-3779 GCA_046484725.1 Candidatus Desulfacyla sp.
GCCCGACGCCACGAGTTCCCTGACCATGGCAGGGTCCAGCTCCGATGCCTGCTTCATGTCGCTGACTGTCACATGGGCCCCTCGCTCTATCAACCATCGCGCGGTCCAAAGCCCTGATATCCCCAGGCCGACAACCAAGACCTTGGCGTCGGTCCCCGTAGATACGGTGGATGGGACGCTGGATTTCCGGACCGGGGCCTTTTTCATTCTCTTTACCTCAACTTCAACGTGCCGATGGAGAGGAGGGCCAGGATGATGGCAATAATCCAGAAACGGACAATCACCTTGGGTTCAGGCCACCCTTTCAACTCAAAATGATGATGGATCGGCGCCATGCGGAAGATCCGATGTCCCCCTGTCAGTTTAAAATAGGCCACCTGAAAGATAACGGACAGGGCCTCGACCACAAAGAGACCGCCCACCAGAATCAGTACCAGTTCCTGTTTGGTGATAACGGCAACGGTGCCTAAGACGGCCCCTAACGGCAGGGAGCCCACGTCGCCCATAAAGATCTCCGCGGGATAGGCATTGTACCAGAGAAACCCGAGTCCCGCCCCCACCAGGGCGCCGCAAAGAACCGATATCTCGCCGACCCCGGGGATGTACGGAATCTGAAGATAGGAAGCGATCTTGATATTTCCGGCCAGGTAGGCAAAGACCAGGTAGCTGGCAAAGGCCACAATGAGAGGACTGATGGCCAGTCCGTCCAGCCCGTCGGTCAGGTTGACGGCGTTGGACGTACCCACGATAATGAAGAGGGCGAAGAGAATATAGCCGATCCCGAGATCGGGTGAGATGTTTTTCAAAAAGGGGATATTGAGATGGGAATCAAAGCCTGGGTGCAGATAGAGGATCAGAACCACGAAAAATCCGCCGAATATCTGGAGCGAGAACTTGGTAGCGGCCCTCAGTCCCCGGCTGTTTTTCCGCGATACTTTCAGGTAATCATCGGCAAAGCCGATGCCCCCGAAGAAAAGGGCCACGAATATGACGAGCCAGATATAAATATTGACCGGATCGGCCCAGAGGAGGGTCGCGAGGGCAATTGTCGGGAGGATCAGACACCCCCCCATGGTCGGGGTTCCCGCCTTGGATTGATGATCCGGGGGGCCGTCGTTCCGAATCTGCTGTCCCACCTGCATGGCCCTGAGTTTCCGGATGACCCAGCCCCCGAAGACAAAGCAGATCACCAGCGCGGTCAGGCTGGAGAGAATGGTCCTGAACGTGATGTACCTGAAGACGTTCAGCCACGACAGGTCGGTATGGAAGAAGTAAATGAGTTTATAGAGCATGGTGGGTCCTTTTTACCCTTATGTCGTGACCTCCCAGGCCTGTTTGCCTCCGACCCTGTCTGCCCCGTTTCCAGTGGCGGAAAGCACCGCACTCAGGAAGTTCCCAATCCCGAAGGGCTTGAAGAGGCGGTTTACCACATTGGGCATTTCCGTGTCATACAGCCGCTGGTCCGAGGGATCTCCCGTAATGATAATGACCTTCTCGTTACGGCCGTTTCTTTTCATACTTTTTAGCATGGCAACGCCGTCCAGCCTGGGCATGTTGATGTCGGTGACGACCAGATCAAAATGATCATTTTCCATCTTGTCCAACGATTCCTGTCCATCTTTTGCAAGGCTTACATCAAAGCCCTGGTTGTGCAGGACCTCCGACAACAAAAACCGGATTCCCTTCTCATCATCCACCACCAGCACCTTCTTTGCGGTATCCATCACGGCCTTTCCTCCCCCTTAGTTCATTAGCGTCCCGATCAGACGGGTTGCGCCCATTTCCTTGCCGTGGGACAGATTCCGAGCGCGAAACGCCTTTCCCGAAAACGTGTCTCTCATCCGCCGTCCCCCCATGCTCCCTGCTCCATGCCCTATGCGCCATGCGCCCTTGTGCGCAATCCTTCAACCACCTTCTCAATCTGCATCCTTCGTGAGCCTTTCAGAAGAATCAGGTCTCCCTTCGACATCACACGGCCGATCTCCTTTACCATTTCATCGTGGGTTTCAACGATCTTCAGACGATCCTCAGGCATGCCGGCCGTCAGGGCGCCCTCCATCATATCCCGGGCATGGTCACCCATGGCATAAAACCGGGAAGCCCCTCCCTCTGCAACCTTGCGGCCGGCCTCCCGGTGGGCGGAAATCGCGGCATCTCCCAGTTCCAGCATCTCCCCTAAACCCACGATGATCCTCCCGCCATGCGCTACCATCGCCCCAACCGATTCAATGGCGGCGCCCAGGGAGGAAGGGTTGGCATTATAGGTGTCGTCAACAAGGATGATCCCCCCCTCAAGTGACATCACGTCAAAGCGACCCCGAATGGCCGAAAACCCTGCCAACCCCTTGATAATGCTTTCAGCGGGTTCATCCAGGCTGAGAGCGACGGCAGCAGCGGCCAGGGCATTTTTCAGATGATGGGTCCCAGGTATTCTGATCCGCACCGGCCAGGCCGCGCCGCGGTATTCCAGCGAAAACCGGGTCCCCCTGGGTCCCTCATTTTCAATGGACGTTCCCCTGACATCATTTTCCTTCCCAAGGCCGAAAGTCATTTTTGGCATTTTAAAGAAGGAGGCCCTCCGCATCAGGGGGACATCATCGCCGTTCAGGATCATCAGACCCCTGGCTGAGATCCTCTCCATCATCTCCGCCTTTGCCCGGGCGACCCCGTCGAGGTCCGACACCCCCTCGAGATGGGCCATGCCCACGTTGAGAATAACGCCCACGTCCGGGTCTGCTATATCCGTCAGCCGGGTGATTTCCCCGGGATGGTTCATCCCCATTTCCAGGACGGCGAACGAATGCTCCCTTCCCAGTTGCAGGAGCGTGAGCGGCAGCCCGATCAGGTTGTTGAAGTTCCCCGGGTTCTTGAGGGTCTTGTGACCCAGTTCGAGGATGGCCGCCGTCATTTCTTTGGTTGTTGTCTTCCCGGAACTCCCTGTGATCCCCACGACCTTGAGGCAATGACGCCGCCGCCACCACGCGGCCAGATCGCCCAAGGCCTTTAATGTATCCTCCACAGAGGGCACTTTCTGTTTCAGCCGCTTTTTCCTTTTCTTCATCCTCAATGATTTCACCGCAAAGCTTGATGCATTCATTGCAGATATAAACACTGGGACCTGCGATCAGTTTCTGTACCTCTTTCTGATTTTTACCACAGAAAGAACAGAAAAACTGGTCATTGGTATCCTCTTTTTTGGCCATGTTGTCTGGACTCCTTTAAAGCTGACTTAGGCTTTATCTTCCAATTGGCTTCTGTCGGCAACCACCCGGTCAACGATACCATAGTTTTTTGCCTCATTTCCTGACATGAAAAAATCCCGGTCCGTATCCTGGGCGATTTTTTCAATTTTCTGCCCGGTATGGGCAGACAGAATCTCGTTTAAAGTATCTTTCATCCGCAGAATTTCAGTGGCCTGGATTTTGATGTCCGTTGCCTGGCCCTGGGCACCGCCCAGCGGCTGATGAATCATGATCCTGGCGTTGGGCAGGGTAAACCGCTTTTTCGGGGCCCCGGCCGCCAGCAGCAAAGCCCCCATACTGGCGGCCTGACCAATACATACGGTTGCCACATCCGGCTTGATATACTGCATGGTATCATACACTGCCAGTCCGGCAGATACCACCCCGCCGGGGGAATTGATATAAAAACTGATATCCTTTTCCGGATCTTCCGATTCCAAAAACAGCAACTGGGCCACTATGAGGTTGGCAATTTCACTGTCAATGGCAGAGCCCAGGAATATGATCCGGTCTTTCAACAGACGCGAATAAATATCA
>JAWOIH010000358.1:0-8915 GCA_046484725.1 Candidatus Desulfacyla sp.
GGCTATTCCGGAGGTGTGTCATATAAGGAAGTCGAGGATGAGGGGGTTTCCGGGATAACTGCACTGCGTGCGAGCGGTATAGTCGTTCAATCCAGTAGAGATAGATATAGATCTTGTATCAAGGTCGCCATGGTTTTTGAAAGACGAATGAAGAACCAGTGAAGTTGGTCATGGTTGCCAGGGCGTTGCTGTGCGCCTTTTATCCTTCTCTGTCGTCCGGTTAATCTGTTTTGAGGTCCGGACGGTTTTCCCTTCTCTCCTATTCCGACCCCTGCTGCGGTCAAAATTTTCCGCATCCATCCGATACCTGAGATCTGAGGGACAAATCAAAACTCACAAGCAGTTTCGAGTGGGTTTAATAAGGATCAGGAGCCTTACGCCAAAATGATCATAAGCGTTGTTTATATAATGATGTTAATCGGGGGGGGCCTTATCTTAGGGGCTGTTGTCGGCTTCCTAGTCCGCAAGAAGCTTGTGGAAAACAGGATCGAGGCCATTGAGGAATACTCCAAGCGAATATTGGCTGAGGCACAGAAAGAGGCCAAAACGATAAAAAGGGAGACTGCCCTTCAGGCCAAAGACGCTGTGTATCAGATGAAGCTTGAGTTTGAAAAGGAGACCCGGGAGAAGAAAGAAAACCTGCTGGTCCAGGAAAAACGCCTGCTTCACAAGACAGAACAATTTGATAAAAAAGTCGAGCAATTAGAGAAGAGGGAAGAAAAGATATCCGAAAGAGAACAGGAGATCGACAGGACCCGGAAGGAGATACGAAAGAAGGACGACGAGTATAACCGCCTCGTTTCGGAACAGCGAAAACAATTGGAGAAACTCGCCGGGATTTCCATGGAAGAGGCCAAGCAGATCCTCATTAATTCTATGGAAATGGAGGCCAAGCATGATGCGGCAAAGATCGTCCGAAGGATTGAGAATGAGGCGAGGGCCGAGGCAGACCGCAAGTCCCAGGAGATCATCGCCCTGGCAGTTAAGAGATACGCCGGGGATTATGCGGCTGAAAAAATCGTTTCCGTGGTGAGTCTGCCAAACGATGAGATGAAGGGGAGGATTATCGGGCGGGAGGGGAGAAATATTCGCGCTATTGAGGCAGCCACGGGGATTGACCTGATTATCGACGATACCCCCGAGGCGGTCATCTTGTCCGGGTTCAACCCGGTGAGAAGACAGGTCGCCAAGGTCTCCCTGGAGCGGCTCATTGAAGACGGCAGGATTCACCCCGCCAGGATAGAGGAGATTGTCGCCAAGGTGGACAAGGAGATTGAAGCGAGCATCAAGGAGGCGGGCGAGCAGGCCACCTTTGATGTGGGAGTTCACGGCATCAATCCGGAACTTGTCAAACTGATTGGACGACTCAAGTATCGTTCCAGCTATGCGCAGAACGTGCTGCAACATTCAATGGAAGTGAGCTTTCTGTGCGGTGTCATGGCGGCCGAGCTGGGCGTGAACGTTAAACAGGCCAAGCGGGCCGGGCTGCTCCACGACATCGGGAAGGCTGTGGATCACGAGGTAGAGGGCCCCCATGCGCTTATCGGGGCCGATCTGGCCAGGAGGCATGGGGAATCGGCCCAGGTGATTCACGCCATTGCCGCACATCATGAAGATGTACAGCCCGAATCGGTCCTGGCCGTTTTGGTCCAGGCCGCAGACACCCTCTCCGGGGCGAGGCCGGGCGCCCGCCAGGAGATGCTGGAGTCCTATGTGAAGCGGCTGGAAAAACTCGAGGAGATTGCCACCTCTTTTCATGGGGTGAGCAAGTCTTTTGCCATTCAGGCGGGCCGGGAAATCCGGATTATGGTGGAAGGCAAGATCGTCGATGACGACCAGGCCCATCTCCTCTGTAATGAGATTGCAAAGAAGATAGAAAAGGAATTGACCTACCCCGGACAGATCAAGGTGACCGTGATCCGCGAAACCCGGGCGGTAGGGTATGCCAAATAATGGAGGAATTCGGACCCTACACGCAACCCAGGCGAGTGCCTAACGTGAGCTATCGTGAGCAAAGTGCCTAAAATTGAGGGATTCTGTTAATTCCATATAGCCGGCCTATGCATTAACGTGTGACGTGTGGAGTTAGGATCGAAGTTTTCCTGTTGGGTTCACACCACCGGTTTCAAGTATCCATTACAACAACCCTTCCTTCCTTTCTGTTTTTCATCCCTCTGCCATGAATTGAAATGTTGCGTCCGTATGTTGATCCGGCCTTGAGTTGTGGGTCCTTTCCAGGAACGTCACACGGTCTTGGCGGTCGATAAGAAGGATTGTCGAAGATCGGGTTCCGTAGCCGGGGCTGGCGATGAAGATGGGTGAGAGGATCCGTTCCAATTCGATTCCGACCCCCGTATCCGGCAGGGTATCATCCCCTGGGATGGATCGGTCAAGGAGCATGCCAAGAAGGGGTTCTGGTGAAAGGACGGGGTCATTGGAAAGGATGTCTTTGAGGGCGGCCTTTGCTCGGGATATCTTGGGCCAGGGGGTGTTCAGGAGGTGGTTGCTGAGACCATGGACCCCCGGCAGGATGCGCCGGATGCCGTGACCCCGATTTGAATACCAGCAGAGCCGATCTTTGACGCCCACCACAAGGTTGAACCCGTTATAATCTCCTGCGCTCACACTCAGTCTGGTGAGATATGCCTCGGGTTCTTCGTCCCCTGTCAGGAAATCCGTGACCAACCTGCCCCTGGAAGGGGCTGCGGACTTGAGGGCGGCCGGATCGCGGTAATTGGTGATAGCCCCGATTCGGCCCTTTCGGGTGATCCCGAACCATGTTCCTCCGGCACGCAGATCTCTCCCCGCAAGGATGTGGGGGCGTTCATCCCAAAACCCGGCCGGGGCGGTAGGTCGCTCATAAAACTCATCCCGGTTTGCGGCAATGATCAGCTTATAAGCAGGATGCGCTTCGAGGGCCAGAAGGAGGAGGCACATCTTGTCTCTATGGATCCGTATCGATAGTTGCGAGGTCAGACAGGTTGATCTCCAGCATCTTGGCGCTGGAAAGGATCCGGGCCGTGTTTCTGGCGACGGCCGGGAAGTCATCCGCCATTTGTTGCAGTTCCGTCGCGATCCGCTTTAGGGCCAGGATTCTGTCGTTCATTGCTTCCATATCGATTCGTACAGTCATTTTTTTCCTCTTTAAAAATGCATCTCGCCTGGCAGGTTCAGACCCGTTTTCCGGAAACCGTGATGCCGAGACTATTTCATCAGACCCGGCAGGAAAAGTGCGATCTGGGGAAATACCAGGATCATCAGATTGCAGATGACCAAAGCGAGCAGCATGGGGAGAACCCCCCTGAAAATGGTTTCCAAAGGCACATCTTTTGCCACCCCGTACACGACATACACATTGACGCCTACGGGCGGTGTAATCACCCCCATTTCCGTGATGAGGACAATCACGACCCCGAACCAGATGGGATCAAAGCCCAAGGCCTGGGCTACGGGAAAGAAGATGGGGACTGTCAGCATGACCATGGCCAGGGCATCCATAAAACACCCGCCGCACAGATAGAGGAGGATGATCACCAGCATGACGGCAAAACGGGGGAGAGGCAGGGCCGCCACCCACGCGGCCAGGTCAAAGGGGACTCTGGTGATGGCCATGAAATGCCCGAAGACAACTGCGCCCGTCACGATAATCATGACCATGCAACTGATTCGGGTTGTGTCGGCAAGGGACTGGATGAAGCCGTTCCAACTGAGTTGCCTCCGGATCACGGAGAGCAACAGGGTAAGAAAGGCCCCTGCGGCCGCGGCCTCAGTCGGGGTGAAAATCCCGAAGAAGAGGCCGCCCATGACCAGGGCGAAAATAAAAAGGGTTTCTGCCACGCCGCCGAACGATCGGATCCTCTGTTCCCACGTGGTCTTGGGACCGGGGGGCGCCAGGGAGGGATTATTGCGTACACGAAGATAAATGACCACCAGAAACAGACAGGCCAGGAGGATGCCGGGAAGGATACCCGCGGCAAAGAGTTTGCCGATGGATTGTTCTGTCAGAATGCCGTAGACGATAAAAACGACGCTCGGCGGTATGAGAATTCCCAGGCTTCCCGCTGCAGCCACCGTCCCGGTAGCCAGGCCCATATCGTACTTATACCGCTTCATCTCGGGCAGCGTCACCGTGGCCATGGTGGCCGCGGTGGCATTTGTGGACCCGGAGATGGCCGAAAATCCGGCGCATGCGCCGACCGTAGCCATGGCCAGGCCCCCCCGCCGATGTCCCAGAAATACATAGGCCGAATCGTAGAGCCTGCGGCTGATCCCGGAGTGAAAGGCAATCTGCCCCATGAAGACAAAAAGGGGGATGACCGTCAGGCCGTAGGAGGAGAACACGTCCCACACGTCCCTGACCAGAAGGGCCATCCCGGCCTCAGTATTTACCACATAACTGAATCCCAGAAATCCCAGGAAACCCATGACGAATCCCACGGGCATATTGGAAAACAGAAGCAGGATCAGGATGGCAATGCCGATCATGCCGATCGCTGTCAGGCTCATTTGCTAAGCACCTTCAAAAAACTCTTGTAGATGTCCAATATCTTCACAAGGCATACGACCCCTGCGGAGAAGGCGATGCCGTAGATGAAAGGATAAAAAGGGAGCTTCAGGGTCAGGGATACCTCGCCGGTAACCCTGAGTGTCTCCGCATACAGCACGGATCGCCACGCTATAAGGACAAAAAGGATCAGAACGAAAATATGGGTGATGACTTCGATAGCGCCCTGAATCCTGTTGGGCAAAAGGCGGATGACGAGGCTCACCGCCACATGGCCGTTTTCGTTTGACGTATGGGCCATGGCAAACGCCACCGCGACGGCCCCCATGAAGCAAACCAGCTCATAGGTTCCGGGAATGGGCATTCGGAAGAGGCGCAGGACGATGTCCGCGCAGGTCAGGAGCATCATCAACACAATCGCCCCCCCTGCCACCCAGTAGGCCCTGCTGGCGAGCCAGTTTGCCAATTTTTCGAACGTATTCATGGCATGCGTCTTTTCAGGCGGGCCGCCGGACACTCGAAATGCCCGGCGCACCACGTCTTGATGGGAATGCTCAGGCTACTTTTTGCATTTTTCGATCAGTTCATTGACTTTGGCCACATTGGCCTCGCCGTTCGGCGCCTTGGATGCATACTCTTTGATGATCGGTTCCACGGCCTTGCGCCATTTGGCGTTTTCTTCGTCGGAAAGGGTAATGATCTCATTGCCAAGGCTCAGGGTGAACTTGCGGCCTTCTTCGTCCGCTGCATCCCATGCCTTTCCATGCACGTCCACCCATTCCTCAGCCGTTTCTTCGATGATCTTTTTAACGTCATCCGGCAGTGCATTCCACTTGTTGAGATTCATGACCACGAACATGGCCGTGGTGTAACCCACGCCGGAACAATCCGTGGTGTATTTGATGACCTCCCCCTGTTTCCATCCCTTGAGCACTTCAATGGGGCCGAAGGTCCCTTCCACCACGCCTTTCTGCAGTGACTCATAGGTATCGCCCTGAGGCATGGCTACAGCTACGCCGCCCAGTGCCTCGACCACCTTGGCGCTTAGACCGGTTGCACGGATCTTCATGCCTTTGAGGTCTTCCAGGGTCCGCACAGGCTTCTTGGTGTGGAGAAGCCCCGGACCATGTGCGTGGATATAGAGAACTTTGACATCCTGCAATTCCTTGGGATTAACGGATGTTGCAAAGTCATTGGCCACCCGGGTCGCCACCTTGCCGGAAGCATATCCCATGGGGAGGTCCACCACCTCCATCACCGGGAACCGACCCCGCGTGTAGGCGAAACAGGAATTTCCCAGATCCGAGATCCCCTTGACAACGCCGTCATATACCATGGGCGCCTTGGTAAGGGTCCCGCCTGGAAATGCCGTGATCTGAACCTTTCCATTCGTTCGTTTTTCGATTTCTTTTGCAAAGTCCATTGCCGCTATGGCTTGGGCATGGGTCGGGGGGAAGAAGATGCTGTAGGTGAGCTTTGTGGTTTCTGCCTCTGCCTTGTAAGTGCCGACGCTCATGAAGACGATTCCTATGACTCCAATCAATAAAAACAGAAAAATCCCTTTTTTCATCATGGCATCCTCCTTAGTTTAAGGGTGGAACAAAAATTTTTCAAACGCATCAACCGGCAAATTACGCTGTAGTATCGGGTGACGTCACCTCCCTTCCCTGTCCGGCTTCCGGCCCGCGGATGCTGCGGCTTGCAAGATGGTACAGCGTCCGGAAACAGGGTCGTCTATATGGGTATACGGATCGATTACTCATGGATCTCATATAACAAATGCAACCAGAAAACAACAAAAATCAGGCTCATCGCACAGGGGTCCAGGCTTCCGAAAGTTAACAGGTTCAAGGATTCAGCGCGCCCCTGATTACAATGGGATTGGACCGCGGGGAAAAGCCGTCATGCTTTGTTGACACGAGAAACGGCCTCCTCTATACTTTGGAAGAGGCTCAAGGCGCAAGGCTCAAGAGATAAGTGCTCTGGTGCCTGAAATACGACTGCAACAGGTCGTTATGTGTAAGAGGTGGGGATGTGATCTCACGACTGCTCGATTTTGTCAGGACCGGCGTCTGGAGGATTCGCCTGAAGGATCTTTCCAAGAGGAGATCGTTCGGGATCCGATTGCTCAGAATCGTCCTACTGGCCACCCGGGGGTTCAGTGAGGGCCGGATTCATCTGAGGGCCTCGGCCCTGACGCTCTATTCCCTTCTCGGCATTGTCCCGGTGGTGGCCATGGCCTTCGGGATTGCCAAGGGGTTCGGATTTGAGAAGTTTCTGCAGAAAGACCTTCTGGAGAGATTCCAGGGCCAGGAGGAGGTGGCGACGCGAATCATTGATTTCGCCCATTCGCTCTTGGAGGCAACAAAGGGCGGGGTGATTGCAGGCGTCGGTCTGATCATCCTCCTCTGGGCGGTGATACGGGTCCTGAGGGATATCGAAAATTCCTTCAATGCCATCTGGGGTATTGAGGAGGCACGAAGCCTTGGAAGAAAGTTCAGCGATTATCTGACCATCCTCGTCATCTCCCCCATCCTCTTGACCATGTCCGGCAGTATCACGATCTTCATTCATACCCAGGTGGCCATGATCACCGCCAAATTCGCCCTGCTGGGATACGTCAGCGATCTGATCTTCCTGGTGCTGAAGTTGTTGCCCTTCTGTATGATCTGGGGACTTTTCTCGTTTGTTTACATCCTCGTGCCGAATGCCAAGGTGCAATTCAGGTCGGGTCTTATCGCGGGCATCATTGCCGGGACTGTTTTTCAGGCCGTCCAGTGGGGGTACATCCATTTTCAGGTAGGGGTTTCCAAGTACAATGCCATCTATGGCAGCTTTGCTGCGCTCCCCCTCTTCCTGGCATGGCTCCAGATCAGTTGGATTATCCTCCTTATCGGCGCGGAGATCGCTTTTGCCCATCAAAACGTGGATACTTACGAGTTTGAACCCGATTCACAGAAGATAAGTGTATCCTTCAGGCGACTTCTGTCTCTTATGGTTGCCCATTTGTTGATACGGCGTTTTGCGGATGGCGAGAAGCCGATGACCGCCCAGGAGATTTCCCAGACCCTCGAGATTCCCATTCGCCTGTTGCGGCAGATCCTCTTCGAGCTGGTTGACAGCGGCATTGCGTCTGAAATCAAGGTCGCCGACGAAAATGATCCGGCCTATCAGCCCGCCTTCACCATCCATGGTCTGACGCTGGCCAGCGTCCTCGAGGCCCTGGATCAGAGGGGGTTACGTTCCATCCCGGTGGCTGAAACGGAGGCGTCAGCGTCTCTGTCAGCGGCTTTGAAGGCGTTCAGGGAGGCGATCGAGCAATCCCCTGCCAACCGGCTCTTGAAGGATATATAGCACCTGAACGGAACCCCTCCTCAGGCACGATTGTCGATGGACGCGTGCTGATTTTAAAACCCTCTGAAAGTCAGATAGTTGAAGGCACGGCGAATCAATCTTGAATCCCAATTAGGGGAGGGGTGGTTCAGACACTGTCTGAGAGACGGGTTTAGCGCAGATACCCTGTCCCAAGTCAGGAGGGGAACGGATAACGGCTATGATTCCCTCCATTATTTGGTTGGGGGGATGAGGCCGCGGCTCATCTCAAGATCTTACGATCCAGGGTCCGGTATTGGATGGCCTCTGCCACGTGGGGCGGGCAAATGCCGGGGCTGGCCTCCAGATCGGCGATGGTCCGGGCGATCTTGAGAATACGGGCATGGGCACGGGCGCTCAGCCCGAATCGCTCCATCGCCCTTTCCATGAGGGAACTGGATTCGGAATCCAGCTCGCAGAACTGTTTGATGTGACGACTGGACATTCGGGCATTGGTGAAGATCTTGGTCCGGGTCAGCCTCCCTTCCTGGACCTTTCGAGCGGCCATCACCCGTTTCAGGATCTCTTCGGAAGCGGCCCCTTCAGAGATTCCTGAAAGATCTTTGTAGGGCACGGCCGGGACCTCCAGGTGGAGATCGATCCGATCCAACAGGGGCCCGGATATCTTGGCCCGGTAGCGCTGAATCTGCAGTGTGGAGCAGGTGCATTCCCGCTTGGGGTCCCCCAAAAATCCGCACGGACAGGGGTTCATGGCGGCGACCAGCATGAACTCGGCCGGATAGGCGACCGTGGTGGCGGCGCGGGAGATGGTCACCAGCCCATCCTCCATCGGCTGCCTCAGGACCTCCAGGACATTCCTCCTGAACTCCGGGAGTTCATCCAGGAAGAGGACGCCGTTGTGTGCCAGGCTGACCTCGCCGGGCTTGGGGTTCTGCCCGCCCCCGATGAGACCGGCATCCGAGATGGTGTGGTGGGGCGACCGGAAGGGACGAATGGTGATCAGTCCGTGATTTTTGGGCATCAACCCCATGACGCTGTAGATCTTGGACGTTTCGAGAGACTCCTCAAAGCTGAGGAC
>JAWOIH010000385.1:0-5215 GCA_046484725.1 Candidatus Desulfacyla sp.
TGATCCGGGTCGCCCTGCAGCATCCCCCTGTAACAGGCATCTCAACATATCCAAGCGGTCTCCCATACAGACGGACCAGGGCTTGAAGGGATGGGTAGTTGTCCAACCCGTGCATATCGGTAACAGGTAGAGATAATTCAATATCGAAAACTTTAATAGGCCCAGTCATTTCCCCGAATTATTTTGTCCGAAATTATTTTGCCTTTATTGCGGCAATCACATTTCCCCATAAGCATTGCCCGCGAATCCGATGGCCCAGGAGACCAGTCCCAGAGCAAATACGGGCAGGACCAAAGGACGCCCTGTAATGAAGTTGGGGTCATGCCGCAAAAAGACCCGAAGGGTCCTCGCAAATTTAACGAGAGCCATGAAAGGCGACAGTGATATGGCTAAGAGGGGGCGTTTCGCGATGAATGATCCTTCCAATGGGATTGTTCGCAAAACCCTTGAAGTGGCCTCCCCTATCCGGTACTGATGATACAAAAAATCCCCCAGCCTGGGTCGGTGACGGTGCCACACCTGAATGGCCGGATCCAGGAGGATTTGTTCACCCTTCTTCGACAGACGGCAATTAAAGATCAGGTCTTCCTGGGGATAGTATTTTCCTTGAAACAGACCGAATTCCCTGAAAATTCGTTTTTTGTAGGATATGTTGCAGGTCGGAATATGGGTCACTTCCTGTCTGCCCTTCCCTGGCAGGAAATCCCTGAATTCCGCCATATAGCCGGCGCGTCCCACCAGATTGTTGCTTTCAGGGCTGTTCCTGACAATGCCCCCGACGATATTGTAGGATGATTCATGGGCCGCGGCCATCCGCTCCAACCAGTCCGGGTCGGCCACGCAATCGGCATCCATGAATGCGATCAGGGCCCCCTTTGCAACACCGATGCCGATGTTCCGTGCGGTTCCGGGATCGGTCCTTTTATTCAGGCGGATTAGTTTGACAGCAGAATATCCAGAGGCAATGATTTCCGGAGTCCTGTCACAGGAGCTGTCCACCACAATAATTTCAAAATCCCCTGCATAGGACTGCCCTTCAAGTGAATCCAGACACTTTGGAATGGTATGCTCCGAATTATAGGATGGGATGATGATGGATATCATGAATCAGGATTTGCGATTGTTGATTTTCGATTTTCGATTTGCGATTGGAAAGGACCTAACGCGGATACCCGCAACCAAGATCCCAGTGTTCTGTCCCGTCATTCCGGCATGCCCCTGGCCGGAATCCACTCCGGCGTGTTTCTGGATTCCGGCCAAAACCGTGCCGGAATGACGGAGGTCCTTCGCGCCTTGCGGTTAAACAATATTCCTCTGCAACTTGTCCCCCAAGGTGCGATTACAAATAAAGATTCCAAAGCCTCTCAAGCAAAAACAGAGATTATCCTTGAACGCCCCAAAGTCACAAAGGATCTCGTGGTGCAAAAATTAAGTACCGATGGTGTGCCCAGATGGTCTTAAGCCAGTTGGGGCTGTTTTCCAGAAATCCGTATCTGCCCATCTCCCGTTTCATCTTCTTGTTCCTGCCGCTGTAATAATCGAGAATGCAGATTCTATGTCCCGCTGTGATACCTTTTTCCAGGTCCTTGGCGTACCGTTTCAGACCGATTTTCCGAAATAGATCTTCTTTGGACATGGCGATATCGGGCCAGGGGGGCACATCAAGAAAACCTTTATCCTTCATTTCCCATCCATTGTTCGCCAT
This sequence comes from Candidatus Desulfacyla sp., assembly GCA_046484725.1. Classification (GTDB taxonomy): domain Bacteria; phylum Desulfobacterota; class DSM-4660; order Desulfatiglandales; family Desulfatiglandaceae; genus AUK324. The sequence goes on from JAWOIH010000385.1 coordinate 1,706, forward strand.
GATCCCTTGAATGACCCCTGAATTCATTCTGCGCAGTTGAACGAACCGGCCCTCCCCTTCCGGCATTGGGAACAAAAGACTAAATAGATTCAGCCGGTTGGGCACACACATAAATATGACTTTCCGGGTAATGCGGGTCAGCTCTCGCAAAAATCCCTCAAGTATGAGATCCGGATTCAGGGCCGCAAAGTTCCAGCTCATATCGAATTCCCTATCTTCAAACAACAGAGAAGTATATGCCCCCGGGTCATAAACCAATCGGGCTTTCAACGAAATCTCATGCCAGACTTCCTTGATGGCCTCCAATCGCTCCCTGCTGTGATCCACCATCGTCACCTGTGCCCCCTGCATGGCCCACCACAGGCTGTTGATGCCCGAAATGCCGGTCATCCCGAAAGCGGGTGCTTCAAGCACGGTCCTGACGCCATAGCGATTCCTAATCCTTCTGAAATATGCATGGAGGACAAATCGCTCATAGGTCGTTCCCAACCCCTCATGCCGCGTTTCAAAGTAATGCTTCCAATCCGCCCCCAACTCAAGTCCACCCCTTCCGCTCCATGCGGTTCTCTATTCATTCTTTTTAATCATTTTGTCCTAAATTATTTTGCCATACATTATTTTCACCAATCATTTTCCCCCGGATCATTTTGCCGATTTACTGACCGGCTGCATCACATAGACCGGATACAAAGGCGACTCGACAATCTTTTCAACCGTGACATCGGCCGCCAGCTTGTATGCCAGATATTCCCGGATGTTCTCCAGTCTGTCCGGCTCGCTTTTATTCGCTATGCAGAAGACATCCCTTAATGCCATATGCACCTGAATCATCCCTATGGGCCAGAATTTCCTATCCACAAAATAGATCGGCCTTTGATCCACCAGAGATGGAAACCCCGGCCACGAGGCAACATCAAGCAACCGAGTGAATTCAAGCCAGAACCTTCCTTTCAGCATTTCCATCGCTTCTTTGGCTTGTGAGTCCTTTTCAATCAGGAATTCATTCGGATTGCCTTTAAGGAGGGCTAACGGGTAATCCTTCCCCATCATGGAGAAAAAGATGGTGCCGAAATCGAAATCCGTAAGCATGATCCCATTGGGGGGATATTTTTCTGAAAGCGCATGAACAACTCTGCCCATCTCTGCTGCATAGGCCCTTTGCCGACTGATAGATCGTTCGTACGTTATAAGGAAATGCAAACAGACAAAAAGCGTCACGAAAATGATTCGCGTCTTTGAGCCCGCATGAATCTTATCAAGAAGCCACAACATGCCGTATGCGCCTAAGAAACTCACTGCGACAAATGATACTATCAAATGGTCTCCGGAAAAAAGCCCCAGGTTGAGAAAATACGCTGAGAAGGGGAGTAGAAAGGCCAGCATCATTCCCCATAGCCTTTTATCTTGTGAATACAGGAAGACAAGGCCCACTACGGCAAAGAGGCAGATGAGATTAAAGGAGTTACCGTAGGCCTGCATGAGTTGATACATCAACAGGGTAAAAAGTTTGGTATACGAGAATGGCTCTACAAATGCCGTGGGGGTATGGATGGCCCGTGCAAAGGCCTCAATGACCCTTGGCCCGTCCCACGACATCACGATGGCATAACCAAGCAAGATGGGGCCGGCAAAGGCCATAAGATGCTTCCTGTTGAAACGCCTCATATGCATAACATAGCAGGCAGGGATCAAGGCCAGAAGCGATGTGGGCGAAATAGAGACAGCGACAAGGATGAAAAGGCTTGACAGGAGGGGCCGAATCTTCAAAAGACATGTCAATGAAAGGAGCACAAAGCCCAACTGTGGGACATAGACCTCTCCATGAATGGAAAAGAGCCAGAAGGCGCCTGAGAACATCAGGATGGCTGCGCTCAGGAGACTGAGCAGCCTGTTTTCAGTGAGCAAGAAGGTGAAAACATACATCCCGGCTACAGAGATGCCGCCGAAAAACTGGGAAATATAGCCCAGGGTTTCCAACGGCGTTACGCCGATAGGCCTTAGGAAAGCATGGCAGAATGCGCCGATCAGATAGTACCCAAAATGGATGATAGGGCCTTCAAAGGTCTCTATGGCGCGGGCATACAGGTAAGTATCGACATTCAGGGGTACAGGAATCCGGAAAAGGTGGAAGAACAGGTACGAAAAGAGAAACAGCAGGCAGACCGTTTTGTACGGTTCACTTCGATGTATCATTGAATGGTTGTTGGGTATACTATACTGGTCAAGAAGAGTCTTTTGGGATCTTGTCTGGCTATCTGGTATTCTTGATGTGCTTTTCAATCGCAGATCGCAAATCAGCAATCGCAAATCCTACGTCTTGTCATTTCAGGAAGCGAAGATATTTCAGGAATTCTTTCCGTGTGTTGGCTGGATGAAACCCGATCAGGGCATCTGTTTCACGGGTATCGAAAAACCAGTCTTTTGAAATGCGCTCGACCCTTCCGAGCCATCGCTGGTTATGGGTGATGCCAAAGACTGTTCTAAGAATTTCAAAAACAACATCGGGCATTCTCAAAAACCGGGGATAGTCTTTGCCGAAATAAAACCGATAAATCAGATTGATCAGACCCCTTAATGCAACAGGGCCTTCATCCGCCGCGATGAAGACCCTGTTGAGGAACCCGTCAGCCTTTAATACCCTCAGAAACATCTCGGCCAGGCTGCCTGCAGAAACGAGATGAATCCGGTTGTCCCTATCAGGCAGGACCAGGCCCTTCTTTTTGACCATCCGTATCAGCGTGAATGGAAACCCCCTGTCCCGCAGCCCATAGGCGATGGTCGGTCGGATAATGAAGGCATTGAGCCCCCTGTCTATGAAATCATCTACCTTCTTTTCTGCGCTTAGCTTTGACCAATGATAGATGTTGTCAGGGTTGAGCCGTGTGCGCAGGTCTGCGGGGACCTCAAGAGGTATCGTGCCGAACACGCCGACTGAACTGCAATGGATGAATTTGTCCACGCCGTACCTGTGGGAAATGGCGAGCACTGTCTCCGTCCCGCGGACATTCACCTCATCATAATCACTCCTGCCTCCTTTGCCGTCACCGGTCAGCGCGGCGACATGGATAACATTTCGGATCGAAAATTCTGTGAAAACCCTCTTCAGGAGATCCTGATCATAGAATCCCCCCCGGACCAGAATCGCCCCCTGCTTCTCCAATTCGGTGGTATTCTTATACCCCCTCCCTCCACGTACGATCACTATGACAGGCCATGACCCATCCCGCAACAACCTCTCGGCAATATGGGATCCGATAAATCCCGTGGCCCCGGTTATCAGAGTGTATCCTTTTGCCATGCCAAATCACAAATCCCAAGTCCTTCACTGGTGTTCTACCGGCGTGGTCGTTTCAAATTCGAGCGTTCTTTGGGTTGGTTGCGTTCGTTGAGCTTATTGGGTTAGGCCCGTAGGTTGGGTAGAACGGAGCTAAACCCGACAAGCCCTTTTCACGGGTGGTTCAATCGCAAATCGCAAATCGTCAATCGCAAATTCTATAATTGCGCCCCACC
>JAWOIH010000423.1:0-8571 GCA_046484725.1 Candidatus Desulfacyla sp.
GTCTTATCCTGCCGGTGGTTGCGGATGCGGCAGGTCCCCTCTCCGTTTGGGTGCGGCGCCCCTTCGACAGGAGCTTGGTGGATGCTCCATGCTCGGGCCTTGGCGTCATATCGCGACATCCGGATGGGAAGTTGACCAAGAGGGAAGCGGACATTCAACGCCTGGCCCGGTTGCAGGGCGCCATCCTGAACCAGGCCGTTTTGCTCCTGAAGCCGGGGGGCCGACTCCTGTATGCGACATGCACGATTTCACAGGAGGAGAACGAGGGAGTGGTGGAGGCCTTCCTCAGAGAACACCGCGGGGTGGTCCGGGAGGATATCAAAAAGGTCATGCCCCCATGGGGTACGGATCTGGTGGATGATAATGGGTTTTTCAGGGCATTTCCTCATGTTCACGGGATGGAAGGTTTTTTTGGGGCGCTTTTTCGGAAGTCGGAGGATTGAGCCCCGAGGTGCAGGGGATGGGATAGTAGGGGGTAGGGAGTAAGGGGTAGGGAGCAGGGAGCGACAACCGAATGACCATGGAATGACGGCCGAAGGCTAAACGGCTCAAGACCAACTGGAGGAGATAATATGGGAAAGATCGCGCCATCGATCCTGTCAGCGGACTTTACCCGGCTGGGTGAAGAGATCCGGAAGGTGGAAAAGGCGGGTGCCGACTACATCCACGTGGATGTTATGGACGGGCATTTTGTGCCCAATATCACCATCGGCCCCATGATCGTAAAGGCGGCTGCACGCGTTACCGATCTGCCGCTGGATGTGCATCTGATGATCTCTGATCCCGACGATTTCATAGAGGACTTTGCAAAGGCCGGGGCCGACATTATCACCGTGCACGCGGAGGCGGCAACGCACCTTCATCGGACCATCCAGTTTATTCGCGATCAAGGGGCCAGGCCGGCCGTGGCCCTCAACCCGGCTACCCCGTTGAATGCACTCGAATATGTGCTGAATCACTTAGACATGGTTCTCTTGATGACCGTGAATCCGGGCTTTGAGGCACAGGCCTTTATCCCGGAGGTTATCCCGAAGATCCGGAAGCTGAGACAGACGGTGAAGGATTTGGGTTTGAACGTAGAAATCGAGGTGGACGGGGGCATCGGTCCGGATACCATCGGCCAGGTGTCGGCAGCGGGTGCGGACGTCTTTGTGGCCGGCTCCGCCATCTACTACAGTGAAGACTGTGAAGAGACCATCCGCCTGATGCGGGAGCGAATGACCCCGTTTTCGTGAGGGCTTATATGGGGTTGGTTACGGGTCGGAGCGAAGCGTAGATCCCGCGGTACGCGGGATTGCTGGCCCATTTCGCGCCTTGTGCCTCCGCTATCGGTCTTCCCGGTATATTTCCGAGGCCCATGTCCGGAACCACGGGGGCTTTTCAAGGACCACATAGAGGAGCAGAAGGGCCGTAAACGGAATGGGGATGACCATGTCCACCACGGCAAGGACGACGAGCCCTATTAAGAGTTTGGTTTTCAATTTCATAATATCCTCCTGGTTCGTTATGGGTGAAAGTGAAGCACGGGTCTCGCAGAGTGAGGGAGAAAAGCCGTGCGCCAATGTTCGTATGTCTCTTTCATGACCCGTGGTTGTCCCGGCGGCACGGCAGTTGGACTCTCTGTAACGGGTGATTACCCTAAATTGAAAAAATCTGCAACCATCCGCCGTTTTGCCCCCGAAGGAAGTTATCACCTGAAACACCTTCAGTTTATGCTTGTGATCTGGATAATTTCGATGTAAGTTTTTGTAAAATGAGACGAACGAGAAAAAGGAGGAATAGGAAGGATGGAAATTAAGGTTCTCGGTGTTGTGGGCGCCGGACAGATGGGTTCGGGAATCGCTCAGGTGGGTGCGGTCTCCGGGCTGTCGGTGATCATGAACGATATCAAAGATGAGTTTGTGGAAAGAGGGTTTTCAACCATTGAAGGAAGCCTCGCCCGCATGGTCAAGAAAGACAAGATGTCAGAGGCGGATAAAACGGCTGTCTTGGGGAGAATAGAGGGATCCACTATCCTGGCGGACATGTCCAGCGCCGATTTCGTGGTGGAGGCGGCCACTGAAAACGAGGTCTTGAAGTTGAAGATTTTCGAGGAGCTGGACAGTCACTGCAGGGAAGGGATTATCCTTTCTTCCAACACCTCTTCCATCTCCATCACCAAGATTGCCGCGGCGACCCAAAGACCCGAAAAGGTAATTGGGATGCATTTTATGAACCCGGTCCCCATGATGAAACTGGTCGAGATCATCAACGGGCTGGCCACATCCGACGATACGTTTCAAACCACCCGGGATCTCGCCCTGAAACTGGGTAAAACCCCTGTTCCGGCCAATGATTTCCCGGGATTTGTGGCCAACCGGATATTGATGCCGATGATCAATGAGGCGATTTACGCCCTGTTTGAAGGCGTTGGGAAACCGGAGGATATTGACGAGATCATGAAACTGGGCATGAACCACCCGATGGGACCGCTGGCCCTGGCCGATCTGATCGGTCTGGATACCTGCCTGGCGATTATGGATGTCCTTCACCGGGGATTGGGGGACAGCAAATACCGGGCCTGCCCGCTCTTGAGAAAATACGTGGATGCAGGGTGGCTTGGGAGAAAGACGGGAAGAGGGTTTTACCAGTACTGAAAGTGAATACAGTGCCCAAAAGTGAGCTAATGTGTCTAAAACTTTAGGAACGTTAGCTCGCTTTAGATGCTTGAGTCACTTATCCGGGTTGCGGGCGCGTTAGTCTGATGGTGAGGTCAAAGCCGGTTCAGGACGGTTTGCAAATTGCCCCATCATCTGATATGGTGTGTGGCGAGGCGGCAATGGATTCAATTTTTTGCGAGGTCATCGGATATCGGTGCCCTTGTAAAACGGTCCCTTTGCAAGGGCGTCATATAATGGAGAGGAGATTATGGCAAAAATATTGATTGTGGATGATGAAGAACATATCCGCTACCTGTATTCAGAAGAACTGAGTGATGCCGGTTACGAGGTGATTACAGCGGAAAACGGTCATCTCCTGCTGGAAAAGATTGAGAAAGAGAAACCTGACCTGGTGGTCCTGGACATCAAGATGGTGGATTACAACGGGCTGGATCTGTTGCAGGATATCCGGAATAAGTTCTACGACCTCCCTGTGGTGCTCTGTACGGCCTATGACACCTTCAAAGAGGATATGAAGTCGATCGCCGCCGACTATTATGTGATCAAATCGTTTGACCTTTCGGAGCTCAAGAGCAAGATCGCCATGGCCCTGGAGGCGGGCGCCGATAAAGAATAGGGGGAATGCCCCTATTTGTGGTATTTTTGGCCCTTGATGATGGTATGGGCTCTATAGAGCTGTTCGAGGAGAAGCAGTCGGCTCATTTCATGGGTCAGGGTCATTTTTGAGAGCGAAACGATGTCCGATGCTGTGTCGAGGACTTCTTTTGACAGGCCTAAAGGGCCGCCGATCACAAAACAGATCCGTTTCGGTGTCTGTGAAAGCTGTTCCACAAGGGCCGCAAGTCCCTCCGAATCATATTCCTTTCCCTTCAGATCCAGGGCGATGACATGGTCGTCCGGCAGACATTTCAGCTTGATCGATCGGGCCTCAACCCTCAATATCTCCTCTCGTGACCGCCCCTTGCTCACCTTCTGCGGCCTTACCTCGATCCATTCCGTAGGCGCATACCGCTGAAGCCTCTCCAGGTAAAACACCTCTCCCTGTTTCAGAAAAGACGATCGGGTGTTGCCGACCACGATGAACTTGATCTTCGACACTGGCAGGCTCCTTTTCCCATAGATGCCTTAACGGTTTTATCTTTTTCCCCGCCCGTAGACCTTCTTGATAGTATAAACAGGATGAGAATTCAACAGAGGAGTGTCCGAACCCTTTTCATCCCAAACTGGGTATATATCTTTTAACTATTTGAAATATAGAAAGGATAATATCAATTAGGCAATGGAAGCCACAAAGGATGTCGCCTTTAAATATCCAAGGCCCGGCATCTCGGCGTGCGACCTATAGAAAGATTTTGACATATTCGGCCAGTTCTGCAACACTCCGGCCCATGTTCGAGATTATTAAGAGATTCGGCGCCGCAACCATAGAATATATCCGAAGAATGGGGGTCATGGGCCTTTTTCTGTTCAAGGCCGTCCTGTTTATGGGTATTCCGCCCCTCAAGTTCGGAAGGTTCCTCAAGCAGATACGCTTCATCGGCATGCAATCGGTGGTTGTCATCCTTCTCACCGGGGCATTTTCAGGGATGGTATTGGGATTCCAGGGGTTTTACAGCCTGAGCCGGTTCGGGTCCGATGCCTTTTTAGGGCCTATGGTGGGCCTTGCCCTTATCAAAGAATTGGGGCCGGTCATATCCGCCCTCATGGTTACGGGTCGGGCAGGATCGGCCATAGCCGCCGAGATCGGCATTATGCGTATGAGCGAACAGATCGATGCCCTCGAACTGATGGGCCTCAATCCCTACCGTTACCTGGTGGTCCCCAACCTCCTGGCGGCCATGATATCGCTCCCCCTGCTGACCGCCATCTTTGATGTGGTTGGGATCTTCGGGGGATATCTCATCGGGGGAAAACTCCTCGGGGTCGGGGCGGGCACCTATTTCGGGGAGATGGCCAGCTATGTGGAAATGTCGGATGTCATGGAGGGGATCTATAAATCGTTCAGCTTCGGCGTGATTATTGCGTGGGTTTCCTGCTTCAAAGGGTATTACGCCGGGATATTTACCGGCTTCGGTTCAGAGGGCGTGAGCAGTGCGACCACTCAGGCGGTGGTCCTGTCGTCGGTCCTGATCCTCGTGTGGGATTATTTTATGACCTCCATCCTGTTTTAATAAGCGGCTATGATTCAGATCGAAAACCTGCATAAGTCTTTTGATGGCAAAGAGGTGTTCAGGGGGATTTCATTAGAAATCCCCAAGGGTCTGATCCTGGCCCTTATCGGGAGGAGCGGCTGCGGCAAGAGCGTCCTCCTGAAGCACGTGGCCGGGTTGATCAAACCGGAGAAGGGCCGGGTGGTGGTGGACGGCAGAGAGATGGGCTCGGCCAGGGGGAAGACCTTGACGGCCTTGAGGGACCGTTTGGGTTTCCTGTTTCAGGGGGGGGCGCTCTTCGATTCCATGAGTGTATTTGAAAACGTAGCGTTTCCTCTCAGGGAAAAGACCCGGCTGAGCCATAACCTGATCCAGGCAAGGGTCTTGAAGGAATTGGAGAATGTGGGCCTGTCCGGTTCGGAATACAAGTACCCATCCCAGATCAGCGGGGGGATGGTCAAGCGGGCGGCCCTGGCCAGGTCCCTGGTGGGTGATCCGGAGATCATGCTCTTTGACGAACCGACCACAGGCCTGGATCCGGTAACCGGTCAGTCGATTATCGAACTTATTGATTCCTGCCACCAGCGGCTCCGGTTCACCGGGATCATCGTGACCCATGAAATCGGGAGGGTCTCTCCCATCGTGGATCGGATAGCCATGCTCCATGAGGGCGTGATATGGGCCGAGGGAACGCCGTCCCAGTTCCTTTCTTCTGAGGATCCGGTTGTGAGGGCCTTTCTGGGGGATGCGGTAAAGGAGATGACGTGACCGGTTGACGGGTGATTGGCCAGATCTTTTTCCAAATCGAGGGCGACTATTTGACGACTCGACCCGATCTGCGGGGAGGAATGCATGAAGAAGTTTGATCTTGAGTTCGCGGTAGGCCTTTTTATGATCTTGGGTATCCTCTGCTTAGGGTACATTTCCATCAAATTGGGAAAGATGGAGATCTTAGGCGACAAAGGATATGAGGTGGAGGCCGTTTTTTCCAACAGCGGGGGGTTGAAGACCGGTTCCTCGGTGGTGATTGCAGGGGTGGACGTGGGACGGGTGAAGGAGGTGGCCCTGGATGATTACCAGGCCAGGGTAGTGCTGAACCTTCCGTTGGATGTAAAGATACAGGAGGACGCCATCGCCTCCATCAAGACCAAGGGACTGATCGGTGAGAAATATGTGGAGATTACGCCCGGAGGGGCCGATGAGCTTATTCAACCGGGCGGACGGATCCGGGATACACAGTCCGCGGTTGATTTTGAAGAATTGATCTCCAATTATGTCTTTGGTAAGATTTGAGAGATGGATGATTGATGATTTTCGATTGGCGATTGAAAGGCCACAAAGACACTGACTGCTAATTTCTGACCGTTGAAAATCTCAAGGCTGGAGGTATATATGCTTTGTAACCGTTTTATAATGATTGTGTTTGTCATTTTGATACTGTTTGCTGTTTCATCTGTATCCGTGGCGGGAGAGCCGACGGAACATGTCAGAAAGACCACCGACAGAATTATTGCGATTGTAATGGACCCAGGGTTGAAAGAAGCGGAAAAAGCCCGGGAGAAGTCTCGACAGATCCGCAATGTCGTGGATGAGCGGTTCGACTGGGAAGAGATGTCCAAAAGGACCCTTGCAAGGCATTGGAAGGACCGGACCCAGAATGAAAAGGTAGAATTTATCGATCTCTTTGGCAAGCTCTTGGAACGTACCTATCTGGACAAGGCTGAGGGCTATTCAGGCGAGAAGGTCCTGTATATGGACGAAAGGGTGGAAGGGAAGTATGCCATTGTCTCGGTCAAAATCGTGACCCAGCAAGAAACGGAAGTCCAGGTCGAGTACAGACTCCAGAAAAAGGGAAACGAGTGGCTTGTTTATGATATCTCCATCGAAGGGGTCAGCCTGATCAATAACTACCGGAAGCAGTTTAACAGCATTATGACCCGGTCTTCTTTTAAGGACTTGATTGAGAAGTTGAGGTCAAAGGTCGAGGAACAGAATTGAGGGCAACGATCCAACCCTTTGACGTTTTAACCTTTTTCGGAAAAGGAGCCTGTTTGTGGGCGCACCCGTGAGATTTTTTATCTGTTTGGCGTTCCTATTGAATTTCTTTGCGATGCCCTCTCTTGACGGGAAAGCGGATGCAGCAACCGGCAGTATCGCCCCGGAGGCTCCTTTTCTCGTATCAGAGACAGAGGCGCATGAACTCATACGCCTGGCCTATTCAGAAAGCCAGGCCGCCCAGGCCGGCCCGATCCGTGAGGATCCACCCTCGGCGTCCGGTCGGACCATCGACGCTTCAGAAGATGCAAAGGATGCCGATCCCTGGGAGGATGAGCCGGAATCCATGGATTCGATCCCCGATCCCCTTGAACCGATGAACCGCGCCTTCTTCGTATTTAACGACAAGATGTACTTCTGGGTTCTCAAGCCGGTAGGGACCGGATATAGCATGGTGGTCCCCGAGTTTGGAAGGGTCTGCATCCGCAATTTTTTCACCAATCTGATCATGCCGACCCGTGCCATCAGTTGTCTGTTGCAGGGAAAGTTTGAAGGGTTTGGGATTGAGCTGGTACGTTTTGTGGTGAACACGACGGCAGGGTTCCTGGGGTTTCAGGATGTGGCCAGGCAGGGTCTGGGTTTTGAGATCCAGGATGAGGACTTGGGTCAGGCGTTTGCATTTTACGGCATCGGGCCTGGTTTTTATCTTAATCTTCCGTTCCTGGGGCCCTCCACGCTCAGGGACACGGCCGGCTGGGTGGGAGAGCTGTATCTGAATCCCTTGGACTATATGGTGGAGGATTTCTGGCCCAATGTCGGTTTCAGGACGTTCGATATGTTGAACAAGACGTCCCTGAGGATCGGAGAGTACGAAGCCCTCAAAAAGGCGGCCCTGGATCCCTATGTTGCCATGAGAGACGCCTATCACCAGTACCGGTTGAATCAGATTGAGAAGTGAAGAAACGGTGATCCTTGAGGACCCTTCTTGCCAGGTTTGGCATCCTTTCCGGGATGTTGCTGGGGCTTCCCCTGTTGGGGGTCGTCCTCAAGGGACTCCCCCTGCCCCGGTATCTGGAGTTTCCTCCTCAGACCCGGTATGTGACCCATGCCCCGTTTTCGTGGGCTGTATTCACCGCGTATCTTCTGCTGATCCTGGGGGCGGTTGTTCCCCTCGTGATCAGGGCGATCAGGGGGGCGGGTCGGGCCGACGCACGGATTCTGACCGTATATCCCTTCCCATGGTGGGGCCGGCTCGGGATGGCGGCGGGCCTGATCTTCTGGGGCCTTGCATGGACCCGTTTCCCCTGGTTTGAGGCATTCCAGCCCCACACCTTCACCCCCCTCTGGTTCTCCTATATCGTGGTCATCAATGCCATGACCTATCGACGCAGGGGAACCTGCATGATGCTGGACCGGCCGGGGTTCTTCCTTGCCCTGTTCCCCTTCAGCGCCCTCTTCTGGTGGTTTTTCGAATACCTGAACCGGTTCGTCCAGAACTGGCACTATGTGGGGGTCCATTTCAGCCCGGGGGCCTACTTCTGGTTGGCCACCCTCTCCTTTTCAACGGTCCTTCCCGCGGTTTTGGGAACCCGGGAATGGATAGCCGGTTCGTCTATTATCCAACAGGGGTTCAAGGACGTTGTCAGGGTCCGGATTCCCTGTCCCAGGGCGGTTGCGGCAGGGGTCCTCATGGCATCCGGGGCGGGTCTGGCAGGCGTGGGGGTGTGGCCGGATCTCCTGTTCCCGTTGCTCTGGGTCTCCCCCCT
>JAWOIH010000446.1:0-11091 GCA_046484725.1 Candidatus Desulfacyla sp.
GGTCCTCGCCACAAAGAGCTGAACATAATTGCGGGTAAAGGCGCAGGCGGCTGTGGCAAGGCTCCAGAGCAAAGCCATCAGTCCGATACTCTTTTTTCGGCTCCATCTGTCGATGAATATGGAAACAGGAAATGTCAGGACCACAATCGACCACGACACACCGGAGATCAGCATGCCGCACTCGGTATCGGTCAATCCCCAATCGGCCTTAATGAAAGGGAAGAGGGAGACCACCACCATCCTGTCAAGCCAGTCAAACATGTAGAGGAGGAAGAGGAGGGTAAAGATATAATGGGAGTACCCCTTTGAAATCAGATACCCGTCATCGGATCCGGTTTCGGTCATGGGCCATCCCCCCTTACGCAGATATGAGCCGCTGTTTCAAAATCGGTTCCTCCTTATGGAATCTCCGTTCAGACAGATCCCCTTTTCAGGCTCAGCGAAAACCCCTCTTTTTGGACGCGGATATGGGAAATATCCTGCTGCTTCGTCAACTCGTGGACGAGGGCCATGACCGGTTTATCTCCTCGGGGATAATCCTTTTTTATAGGACCGGCAGAGATGGTCGCCTCCACATGCTCTTCCGGAAACAGAACCCGGAGCAGGAGTTCATCATCGGATATTCCCGGTCGCCCGATCTCTTTTCTCAGCTCCTCGATTGACGGCTGGGGCTGTTCCCAGTTCAGAAGTCCCTTCGCCTCGGGAAGTCCTGACATCTTATCCAGGACATTCGGATCAACTGGCGCGGGCGTCTTGCCGTAATGTCCCAACACATACCGGATGCCTTCCTCTGTCGCCACCTTGTAACGTTCCCCCAGGAGGACATTCAATACGGCCTGTGTGCCTACCAGCTGCGAAAATGGCGTTATCATGACCGGATAGCCCCACTCTTCCCGTATCACGCTGACCTCTTCCAGGACCTCTTCCAATCGGTGGGCCATGCCTCTCTCGGAAAGCATGAATTCAAGATTGGAAATCATGCCGCCGGGCACCTGATGAATGTACTGGAAGGCATCGTACTCGACAGGGGCCCCCATGGGCTTGCCTTCCCTTCTGGCCACATATCTGAAATGCTCGGATATCTTCCTGACCCGATCCATGTCCACCTTGGGTGAAAAACCCAGCCTTTCAAGGTTCATGGCCATGTTTTCTATGGATGGGTGGGATGGGCCGTTCGCCAGAGGCGAGACACACGTGTCAATGATCCCAACGCCCAGTTTTACAGAATCAAGGCAGCATAGGGGAGCAAGTCCGGTGGTGCAGTGAGAATGCATTTCAAGCGGCAGATCTCCGATCTCTCCCTTGATCGTCGGCACCAGAGTCTTGACACGCTCCGGGGTCAGAAGACCGATTGAATCCTTGATCATTACATAATCCGGATGCAATGTCCTCATCATTTCGGCTGTTTTTGTGGCGTAGAATTCGTCTGTGTGGACAGGACTGAGGGAGTAGACCAACGGTACCACCACTTGAATCCCCACCGCCTTTGCTATGGGCACCGATTTTGAGAGATTGTTCCAGTCGTGCAAGGCATCAAATATCATCAGGTGCCTGATCCCGTTGGCGCCACACCGCTCTATCCAGAGCTTAATCACGGAATCGGGTACAATATTGAAACTGGTGAGGGACCTGCTTCGAATCAAGGCGCGTAAGGGGGTATTGGGCAATGCCTCCGAAACCAGTCGGACCCGCTCCCACGGGTCTTCACGAAGATAACGAAGGCAGGCGTCGAAATGGACGGTTCCCATCAGTTCCGCAGCCATGAATCCGGCTTCGTCCAATAGAGGCGCAATGGGCAGCATGTGGGCGGTTCTCATCCGTGTTGCCCATAGACTCTGGTGACCATCTCTCAATGTGGTATCAACGAAACGGATTTCCTCCATATTTTTCATACTCCTTAACCAAACTGTTTTCTATCCAATTGGTGCTGACGTTCCCGTTCAGATAGTCGGTGTGCTTCATGATAAACTGATGGAAAGGGATGGTCGTATCAATGCCCGAAACGACAAAATTGGCAAGGGCGTATTGCATCAAATCAATGGCCTCGCGACGGTCGGTTCCTCGGGTGATGAGCTTCGCAAGAAGCGAATCATAATATGGCGGGACAAAATACCCTGAATAACAATGGGAATCAACGCGTACGTCTTTTCCTGTTGGGGCCTTCCATTCCGTAATGTAACCGGGACAGGGTGAAAATCCCGCCCCCGGCGATTCCGCGTTGATGCGGCACTCGATGGCGTGCCCGGTCAATCGAATCTCTTCTTGCGATACGCTAAAGGAATCCCCGCCAGCCACCCTGAATTGCTCCTTGACCAGGTCGATGCCGCTGATCATTTCGGTCACCGGGTGTTCCACCTGAATGCGGGTATTCATCTCGAGAAAATAGAACCGGCCGTGATCCTGATCCAACATGAATTCGACGGTTCCGGCGTTTTCGTATCCGATCTGTTTGCCGATCCTGACGGCTGCTTCACAGATTTCTCTTCTGAGTTCAGGAGACACCGCAGGGGACGGCGCCTCCTCGACCATCTTCTGATACCTGCGTTGAAGCGAGCAATCCCTTTCAAACAGATGAATGATATTGCCGAAACGATCCCCGATGATCTGAACCTCTATATGCCGCGCGTTTGCGATATAATGCTCCACATATATCCTATCGTCCCCAAAGGCGCTCAGGGCCTCGCCAGAAGCCTCGTCAAAGACGCTCCTCAGATCCTCGGCGCGTGCAACGATCTTCATCCCCTTTCCACCGCCGCCCGCGGCCGCCTTTAATAAAACAGGAAATCCAACCCGACGTGCTGCCTCTGTCGCCTCCGCAGGATGGCGTACAAGCTCCGATCCTGGAATAATTGAAACCCCCGCCCCACCTGCCAGCTTTCGTGCGTAGAGTTTATCTCCCATTCTCCTGAGATCATCCGCCTTCGGCCCCACAAAGATCAGACCATGCGTGGCGCAGGCCTCGGCGAGTCGAGGCTGTTCTGCAAGAAAACCGTATCCCGGATGGATGGCATCCGAACCCGTGCCGAGGGCAGCGGCGATAATGGTATCCACCTTCAGATAACTTTCCATGGGGGATGGAGGGCCGATGCATACCGCCCTGTCGGCCAGTCTTGCCGGAAGACTGTTTTTGTCCGTCTCAGAAACGGTGACGACCGACTCCAGACCCAGTTCCCGGCATGCGCGAAGGATTCGAACAGCGATTTCCCCCCGGTTGGCCACCAGGACACGGGAGATACCCTTCATGAAGCGATTTCCTCCTTATCTGTTGCTCCGGCGCCATCCACCTCTTCCACCAGAAAAAGCGTCTGCTGGTATTCTACCATTTGTCCGTTTTCTGCGCAGACCTTGGCAATACGTCCCCGTATGTTCGACTTGACCGTATTAAAAAGTTTCATGACCTCAATAATGCACACTGAATCATCCGCGGATACCCATCGACCCACTTCCACAAATGGCGGCGCACCGGGTTTGGGCGCTCGATAGAAAGTCCCAAGCATGGGTGATCGGATCGGGATGTAACCTTCCTCTTGGTTCCCCCCGATAGCCTCGATTTCGCGCCCATCTTTTTCCGGGGCAGAAGCCACCTTTTCAGGTTTCCTCTGTTTTACATCCATGGGTACAGATTGCCGCTCTTGGCCGACTTCAGGATGAGCGAATATTTCTCCAGACTGAGAAGGCCTTTGGTTAATTTCGCTGCCCCCGTGCTTCTTCAATATCAGCTTGAAGTCCCCCATCTCCAGGCACAGTTCATCAAAAGTCGATTCCTCTACAATTCTTAGAATCTGAATCACCTCATCTTGACTGATTATATCCATTAATAACCTCCATTCCCATAACTTTGAAGAGGGAACGCATCACGTTTATTTAACTCCACAGTCCAAAGTTCTCCTATTGTATTGATTTTATTGAATGCATGAATTCCAGGCCGTCATTCCGGAGAAATCCGGAATTCAGTGTCTTTTTGATAAGTTAAATATTCTGGATGCCGGATAAAGTCCGGCATGACGTGAGAACTTTGGACTCTCAAGTTATTTAACTGCTCAGGCTGAAAGAGCGCATCGGCCGCACAGCTACCTGGTGAGCACCGAATTTACTTATGGATCCTGTCCGATTTTCAAATAATGTTTTCTTCCTTCAACTCTTCCAGTTCCTCATCGGAAACTCCTAAAAGCCCCTTGTACACCTCCTCATTGTGCTCACCACAGTAAGGTGCCGGCCGTTCAAACCCGGCTTCCGAATCGGTAAACTTAATAGGAAAACCTGCGACTTTTAGACCTGTATTTCCGCTGACCGGATGGATGACATCTTGAATCATATTTCTGTGATTGAGTTGAGGAGATTCCAGGACTTCCTCATATTCTAATACGGCATCACATGGAACTTTGTACTCTCTCAACCGTTTAAGTGCTTCCTGCCGGGTGAGATTCTCCAGCCACTGGTTCACTATATGTTCCACATCATCTGAGTATTTAAATCGTCCTTCTTGATTTTTGAATCGATCATCACCTTCAAGGTCCTCCCGTCCGGTGGCCTTCAAAAATGCATTCCACTGTGTATTGTTGGCAACACATATGATGAGATGCCCGTCTTTTGCTTTGTATGAATTCCACGGCGCCAATCTGGGGTTCCGATTCCCGGTCCTGACCGGCATTCCCAGAGACATATTATAATCCAAGGCTTCGTCGGTAACCACTGAGAAACAAGCGGCTTGCATCGCTATATCTATTTTATCTCCTTGACCGGTTTTTTCTCTTGAATAAAGCGCCGCCAGGATACCCACCACACTATACAGAGAAGGGATCATATCCCCGATCCACGCCCCACACCTTGTAGGGGGCCCGTCCGGGTATCCTGTAATTGCCATAATGCCGCTTGTTGCCTGAATGGTAAGATCAAATGCGGTCCGATCCCTGAAAGGGCCGTCCTGACCATAACCTGAGATGGAACAATAGATAATTCTGGGGTTGATCTTCTTTAAATCCGGATAATCAAGGCCCATCCGTTCCATAACACCTGGGCTGAAGTTTTCTATAACGATATCACTCATGTTGACCAGGCGCCTGAATAGCTCTTTTCCCTTATCCTCCTTCAAGTTCAAAAAAATACTCCTTTTTCCCCGGTTTCTTTTAAGATAGAGGATGGACATATCCGTATTATTTTTCATTTCAAAGCTGACACCGTTGGGGCCGGCAAAAGGCGGATTCCATCGGCATGGATCCCCGATTTTAGGCCTCTCAACTTTGATAACATCGGCACCCAATGCGGCAAGGTTGAGTGTCGCATAGGGCCCGGACAGGTAAGCGGTTAAATCGAGGACTTTAACCCCTTCCAGGTGTTTTTTCATGTTTCGCCTCCATTCTGACGCTCATGCAAACAATTCTGCGCCTATATTGATCCTTCGGGGAACCTGCCATGTTAACCGCACGCCAAGGCCTTATGGTGCCAGCAGGGAAGGAAGCCACAGAACGATCTGGGGAAAGAAAAGCAGGAGCAGCGTCCCCACCGCTTGAAGCCCCATGAACTGCAACATTCCGATGTAAATGTCTTTAAGCTCCCATTCGGGCACGACACCCTTCAACCAGTAGGAGGCCAATGCCACCGGGGGGGACAGCCACGCCGTCTGGAGGCATACCGCCACCAGAATGCTGAACCAGATAAGGTTGATCTCGAATGCCTGAACCACAGGGAGCACGATCGGGACCACGATAAGGACAATCGGGATCCATTCGAGGGGCCACCCCAGAATGAAGATGATTAACAGGATGATCAAAATGGTCCCGAATGGTCCCAGACCCAGTCCGATGAGGGCCTCGGTAATCATGGTTGGAGTTCCGAGGCGCGAGAAAACGGCCCCGAAGAAATTGGAGGCCCCAACCAAAAAGACGACCATGCCGGTCACCTCCAGGGTCTGCATCCCTGCCTTGTAGACCCTGGCCCACGTGAATCGGCGGTATGCCAGGATGAGGACCACCGACCCGCATGCGCCCATCGCCGCGCCTTCCGTCGTGGTGGCCCATCCGAACAGGATACTCCCCAGGCACGCCATGACGAGCCCTGCAGGAGGCACGAGACCCACGCCGAGTTCTTTAAGGATGAGGAGGAAGGAACTGGCCCGCTGGTCCTTGGGAAGGGCCGGACCCATATGAGGCTGGATAAAGCTGCGCAGCAGGGCGTACCCGCCGAAGAGACCGGTCAGCAGGAGTCCGGGCACTATGGCCGCAGCGAATAGGTCCACCACCGACACACCCACGATAGGCCCCATGACCACCAGCATGACGCTCGGTGGGATAAGGATACCGAGCGTTCCGCCCGCGGTGATGATTCCGGAGGACATGCGCACGTCGTACCCGCACTTATTCATGGTGGGCGCGGCCATGACGCCGAGGAGCACGACCGAGGCGCCAACGATCCCGGTGGCGACGGCAAAAATCGCGGCGCTGATTGCCACTGCCAGGTAGAGGGACCCCCGCACCGGTGCCAGGAGAAGTTGGAATGCCCTGAACAGGCGTTCCATCATCCCCGATTCCTCCAAGATCAACCCCATAAAAAGAAACAGCGGCACCGCCGCCCAGATCGGGTCCTCCATTAGCGAGAAGTATTGATACACCATCAGGTCGAAGACAATCCAACCGAAACCGATGTATCCAAACACGATTGACAGGATGATGAGAGTGAATGCAACGGGAAAACCGATGAACAGCGCCACTGAGAGGACGCATATATAAACGAGGCCGAGCATCTCCGGGCTCATAACCGATGCCCCCGCAGCAACACATACAGGTTCTTTAGGAACTCGGAAATCCCCTGAAGAAGCAAGAGCGCCATTGCCACGGCCATCACCATCTTCAACGGATATATGGGAGCCATCCACGCACTCGTGATTGCCCGTTCCCTTATCACCCAGGATTCATGCGCAAACCGCAAGGCGAACCACAGGAAGATGGAGATCCCAGGGAAAAAACAGGTGACATAGAAAACGGCATTCAACGCAGCCTGGGTCCGGAGCGACCACTTATCCGAGATGAAGTCGATGGCGATATGCCCGCCTCGATAGAGGGCGTAGACCGCGCCTGTCATCCCCAAGAGGCCGTTGAGCATATAACTGAGGTCCATCGCCCAAATCGTCGGGCTGATGAATAACTTTCGGACCATCACCTCATAGACCAGAACTCCCATGAGAGGAATGACCAGCCACCAGGTGAGCCGTGCCAGCCAGAGCGTGATATTGTCCAGAACCTTTACGATCCTCTTTAATACGTGCATCCTAAAAACCTCAGCCCATGTCCAATGCAAGGCGTGGTGACCAAGCATTCGGGCCTTACTTGGGACGCGCCATCATTGGCCATACAGCCCTATCTCCACCTCGTTTCCTCCCACTGGAGGGCCCAAAGGCCGGGGCACCGGCACAACAAACTCCCACTCGGTTTCAGCTTCAGAATGGCATACACCGCCGTGCCAGTTGCCGCACAGGTGCCCCTGATCCTTACGGCATGGAACTTGCTTACTTTTTGCCCTCCACCAGGAAAACGGAGCTATTGAGTGACGCCTTCCAATAGGGACGGATCAGGTCAGCGTACTCGCGTTGCGAATCCAGAACCTTCTTGAAGAAGGGGTCGCTGGTATACTTTTCCAGCACTTCATCAGCGGCCTTCATGTACGCGGCGAAGATGTCCGGCGGAACATCGTGGACGATGACGCCATATTCTTCTGTGGCCTTCTTCAAGAGCTTGCCGTTATCTTCAAGCAATCGATAAAAGGTTTCCAAAACCGTGGCCCGGGAACAGATCTCTATCATCTTCTGCAAATCCGGTGAAAGCTTGTTCCAGAAATCCTTGTTGATGATCAACTCCCACGTCGAGATCGGGAAGTGTGCGCCCTGGAGATAGTAGTGTTTCCATATCTGATGGAAACCCAAGGGGATATCATCGTATGGGCTCCCCCACTGCGCACCGTCGATGACGCCCCGTTGACCCGCCGGAAGAATTTCACCTCCAGGCAAAAATGTTGCCGGAACTCCGATCTTCTTCCAGGTCTCGGCCACAAGACCCGGGCCCGACCGATAGCGGCGGCCCTGAAGATCCTTCAGGCTTTCGACGGGTTTCTTGAACCACCCGACGCTGAGCGGACCATGGAAGCCCACCGGAAAGGCCACCAGGTTCATCTTGATGATGTCGCGAAAATACTCCTCGTGAAGTTCACGGCCAGGCCCGAATATCAGCCAGGTCATATGCCCGAACTGATCTATGCCGACTTTGCTCCCGCCCCCCGCGGGCGGCGCCCCGAAGAGGGCGCCCGCCATGTTCTTTCCCGCGAAATACTGTGCATACGTGGCGCCTGCTTCCACCGTACCGGTGTTCACCGCGTCTGCGATCCGCGCCGCCGGGACGATGGCGCCGTCCGGGAAGACCTCTATGTCAAGGCGCCCGTCCGACATGACCCGAACCGCCTCTGCGAGCCGGGCCACCGATTGAAATGATAGGCTGACATTTGGCGCAGCGGTTTGCACCCGCATCTTGATGGCGGCGGCCATCGCCGACGGCGTGGACCAAGCGCCAAGAAGAAAGCATACTGCGGGTATCACCAAAGGCAAAACAATAACCCTGTCCCTCAATTTCTGCCAATCCATAACCGCACCTCCTTAAGAGTTAAAGGTTAGTAAAAATTTAGCAGCAATCGCCTTTCCATCGATCCATTCGACCATTTTAAAAGGGACACTTTAAAATTGTTATTTCACCCCGACTATAGGCATTAACTGGACTGGCAAATGGGACTAAAGCTCGCTGTTTTACGAACAGACTATTATCAGGGGCTCCATATCCCGGCTTGCAGGTCTGTTTGGTAGGCTCAATATTTAGGTGCGTCAATGGTGTCCTCGGATCCAGCCTCTGCATCATGAACGCAGACTTCGATAAACTGAAATGGCCCTAATAACATGGAACTCCAGATAGAAATTCCTACGTGCTCTGGCGCTACACCTACATAATTTCCTCCTCCGCTGAAGCGATCTCTCCCATTCGTTTCATCGCAAACTTCGGAAGTCCTTCGTAGAGTTTTAAGAAGTTGTCATTGATTTCGCTATTCACCCGTTCAAACAGACCATCCCCCCGGGTGTCACACTCAACGATAAAGGGGCCGAACTTTTCCACTTCCAGAACCCATATCGCCTGTGCGAGTCCCAGCTCCTTTTTCCAGGCCACATCTTTGACGCCCAAAATTCCCCTACCATAAATCGCACCCATTCCATAACCGATAGTAGTCAGATAGATGGCCCCATTTGGCTGGAAGCATTTCTTGTATACTTCTGAGGACATCCCACCCTTTCCGATGAGTATGCGAATTTGGTACCGCTTTAGGAACTCTGCCATATACTTGGCAAACCGAAAGCTTGCGGTTCCTGTAATAGATGGAACCTGGTAAACCCCGGGCCCGATTTCTTTTACCGTCGGCGAGGCGTTAATGGTTGCTCCTCCCAAGGCGCTTATGTTGATAGGCGGTTCTTTCTTCTTCTCGAAAATCATATCATAGAGACCTTCGCGTCCGGTGAACACAACTCCATTCAAAAATACGGCATCTCCAACCTTCAGGGGTGCAATATCACTCTCGCTCACAGGAAGCGTTAGATTGAACTCACGCAGCACTTTTTGATATTTACCTTCCATGTAATCAGACCTCCGGTCATCGAACTGAGATTGCGATTAAAATTCAATAATTGATTCTGGTATTATTCAATGGTTTCTCTTCGGTAGTACGGTGTAAACCAACGGGGATCTTCTCTAAACTCCGTTTTATTATCGCCAAAAATGCGTACCGTTTTTCTTCTCTGGGCATAACAGAACTGCTGAATACCGACCGGCATTCCGCCTGTATGCGCATAGGCGACTTCAATATGAACATCCAGTACCGCTGAGTTTCCTTGAAACCCCATTGGCCCGAAACCTGCGTTGGTCCCTATTTCTGCCAATTCCTCTTCCAGCCTTGCAATTTCGGGATCCGGGTTTCGATCTCCCACAATGCGCAAGCAGGCCGCTTCTTTTGCCAATCGGACACATATATCTTTTGTGCCGCCCACACCGACCCCTATGGTTGCCGGCTGGCATGCCATGCCCCGGCGAAGGAACTCAGCTAATGAATCGAGGAAGAAGCGCTTTAGACCGGGAATGCCGTCTGCGGGGAAAAGCATCCGATAATCGCCGCCGAACAGACCGCCTTTATGCGTCACCGTGATATCCATCCAATCTGCATTAGGTTCAAAACTGTAATCCACCGTGGGAGCGTGAATGCCCACGTTATTATTATTATCTTTTCTTGTGAATGGATGAACCCGGTTGGGGCGTAATGGGATGCTGGCGGTTGTATCCGCAGTAGCCTGTCGAAGCGCTTTCTCGAGCGCAACCATCCCACCCTCTATCACCGCATGATTACCGATCTTTACGTAATAGCGCGGTAGACCCGTGTCCGCACACATGGCAACCCGATCTTTGGTGGCGGCATCGTAATTTTCCAAAATCTTTCCCAACACATAGCTTGAAAGCTGATTTGTCTCATTTTTTGAAAGTTGCTCGACTTTTTGATAAGTATCCTTTGAGATATCAATGGCCGCACTGACATTCAGTTCCCGCGCCGCCTCCAAAATAATGTTTTCTTTTATCATCATGATGACTCCTTAGAAGATCTTAGTGGTAATGTCCGTCATTGTTGACATAAATGGAGCGAGCCAATCATCCATTTTCAGCCCATTTATCCTCTTTATGGTCGTTATCATTGCCCACTGTATGATGAACAAAAATTTGAATGTCCTAACTTTTAAGCAAACTCTGTACCAACGGCATGCCGCAGCGTAACCTATTGTAAACTCATATTATTTTGTTTCAAACCGCCCAAATGACCTCCACCGATCAGAACATAAACCCAATAACTGACAGATTTGCCCAATTTTGGGCATATCAAAATTGGAGGGAACGTACGGGCCGTCACTTGATATAGATATTGCAGCCTTTCAGATGCGTTGACGAGTAGATGCGATGCATTGCCATAACCATATCTCTTTATGACCCTCTGCACTGCGGAAACAACTATGCAATCACTTCGATA
>JAWOIH010000493.1:0-3047 GCA_046484725.1 Candidatus Desulfacyla sp.
TCTTGTCCGTCCCTTGACCTTGATTTATGGTGCTAACAGTTCCGGGAAATCAAGCGTCCTTCACAGTCTGATTCTCGCCCTCCATGCGCAAGAGACAGGCGATCTGGATGTCCACCGTAGCGATGTAGATGGTGAATCGGTAGACTTGGGCGGATTTCGCCAATTTGTTCATTCAAGGAATACTGAACTAAAAGTTCACTTTGAATGGGAGGTTGGGACCGAGAGTTTTCCCAAACGCCTTAGGGAGTTATTGCCAAGCACCAAAAGTTGTTTGGCAAAAAGCAGTTGTGATGATTCATTTTAATCCCAATTAGTGAAGCCTTCGTTGAAATCTTTCCTGATGTCAAGAAAAACATGAACCCAGGAGGACAATCCTCAAATAATCAAACAACGACCCCAACATCCCGATTTTGTTGTGATAAGTTGTCATCGAACTATGGCCCATCAATGGGGGAATTTGGCAATAGAAAGACCCACCAGCACGATTTCTCCCTCCTTAAAGGTGATTTTTGGCTTTATTTATCCTTTTAAAAAGGATAAAATGCAGGCATGGAAATAGATTCCCCCAACCCATTTCAGAATCGGCTCAAAGAAAAACTGGCTGAATCTCTGACTTCGTCAATTCCAGTCGGCACCCGAAGACGTATCTATGGAGCGATTGTTCTTCCCGGGAAGATTTCCGCAGTGGTAGGGATTCGCAGGGCCGGAAAGACCATGTTTGTGCATCAGGTGCAGCGTGAACGACTATCAGAGGGCATGGACCGGGAACGCATGCCGTACATCAATTTTGAGGATGAGCGGCTGGCAGGTGTAACAGCAGAGCATCTACATACGCTGGTAGAGGAATACTATCGCCGCTATCCCGGATTTCGCAACCGCGAAACCGTGTTGTGGTGCTTTGACGAGATACAGACCGTGCCGGGCTGGGAGCGGTTCGTTCGCCGACTCCTGGATTCGGAGAGGGTCGAACTGTTTGTATCCGGATCCTCCGCGGCCCTGCTCTCACGGGAGATCGCCACCGCCCTGCGTGGCCGGGCATGGGAGGTGGTCTTGCATCCTTTCAGCCTGGAGGAGGCGTTGCGGCACAACGGACAACCGATACCGGCCCAGCCCGATTTCCTGGATAACCCATCCCGTTCGTCTTTGGAAAAATCTTTTTTGGACTACCTGGTTAGGGGAGGTTTTCCAGAGATCCAGGGCCTGGACACGGCCACGCGGTATCAACTGCTGCGGGACTATGTGGATGTGGCCATGCTTCGTGATGTGGTTGAGCGGCACGCTGTGAGCAATGTGACCGGTCTGCGCTGGCTGGTGCGGCACCTGCTGAGCAATGCCGCCGGACTTTTCAGTGTGGAGAAATTCTATTGGGCGCTTAAATCTCAGGGGATCGCCATCTCCAAGGACTCTGTGCACCAGTTTCTGGGATATTTGAACGACTGTTTTCTCATTCGCACGGTGTGGATGGAGGCAGCCTCCGAAAGGCAACGCATGGTCAATCCCCGAAAGGTTTACCCGGTTGATCCAGGACTCATTCCGGTTTTCGATCGCACGGGACGTTCCAACACGGGGCACGCGCTGGAGACGGCTGTATTGGTGGAATTGGAGCGCCGAAAGGCCGAAATCACCTATGTCAAGACACCGGGAGGATTTGAAGTGGATTTCCTGGCACGATATCCTTCTGGCGAGATGGAGCTGATCCAGGTCTGCGCCGATGCAGGAGACCCGGAAACAACCCGGCGCGAACTGCGCTCGCTTGTGGAGGCGGGGAGCCTTCTCCCGAAAGCACGCAAAGTACTCCTGACGCTCACGATGGACGGCATGCCCCCTGAAACGCCGACCGGCGTGGCGGCTCAGCCTGCCTATGTCTGGATGTTAATGCCTCCGTCACGCTAATCCAGCCCATGGGCATGAATACACCTTAGAATCAGTCGTTGGGTTGATTGAGGTGACTGCAATGAACATCGAAGAACGTCTGAAAGAACATCGTGATGCGGTAATCGCCCTGGCTGCAAAGCATGGCGCCCGAGAGCCAAGGGTCTTTGGCTCGGTGGTCAGGGGTGAGGCAGGTCCGGAAAGCGACATCGATCTCCTTGTTGGAATGGATGAAGGACGAAGCCTGCTCGATCTGAGCGCTCTGGTCTTGGAACTTCAGGAGTTACTCGGTGTCAAAGTCGATGTGGTTTCTGAAGATGGAGTCTATTGGCTGCTGCGGCGTCGAATACTCAAGGAGGCCAGACCATTATGAAAATAACCTATGACGCTCAGGTGGATGTCCTTCGCAGCCTCTTCAGCAATGCAGCGATTGAGGATAGCGATGAGGAGAAGGCGGGCATCATTCTCGACTTAGACAAGATCGGAAATATCGTGGGAATGGAAATCTTGGACGCATCCAAGCGGATGGAAAACCCGAGGGCAGTGGCGTATGCCGTTGCCGGATCGGATCGCCCCAGTTTAGGAATGCACTACCGCCGGACCCTGTTAGAAAGCCCTTGTAATCACTGGAAATCAGGGCAATCCATATGGGTAAGTAGGGAGTGGTGGCTGATATCTCATTGCATTTTGATTATGTGAAGGGTATCTTTAGAAAATCCACCAAATGAATCTCGCTGCCAATAGTCGTTAGAGAGGAGAGTTTCGTCATGGCGCCTTCGGTGAGTGAACAGTACATCGTCGACGAAAAGGGAAACCCGACTGCGGTTATCCTACAGATAAAGGAATACCGGAAAATGCTTTCCATCATGGACGAAGTCGAAGATCATAGAGAAAGCAGGATTCTGTCTCAATCCTCGGAATTCAAGAAGCTCGTCAAAAAAGGGTTGGATGATATTGGGGCAGGCAGGACAAGGCCCTGGAAGGAAGTCTGGGATGATCTATGATGTCCACCTGACCGGGACCTTCCAGAAATCGGTTAAGGCCTTGAAAAAGAAATACCCTCGCGTCAAGAATGACCTTCTTGGCCAAATCAAGGTATTGGAGGAAGATCCATCTGCCGGAGATCCCATACCGGGCTGGAACAAAGAGATATGGAAAGTCAGGGTCGCCAGCTC
>JAWOIH010000497.1:0-5521 GCA_046484725.1 Candidatus Desulfacyla sp.
GAGGACAGCACCTCTTCCGATTCGATCAGTTTTCCTGAAACCCTTGTGTCCGGGGGCTTGTGTGCCTCTATCTCTTCAAAGTACTTAATATTTGGTGAAATGAGGGCGCTGGCGAATTTTTCATGCTCGCCAACTACCAGCGGCACATTATTGCACGCGGTTAATACGAAGGGTGTCCTCCCCATTCGGAGGCATTTGATTTCTGCGCGCCCTTCACGTTAAGTTCCTTCCTCCTCATAGGAAAGGGGCAGGCACCCTGAAGACGATTCAGAATTGTGTTGACAAAGCCGGCCGCATTTGTTAGAAAAAATAAAAGTGCCCCACAAGGAAGGTGAACCATTTTGTTAATCGACACGTATCCGGGGAAGATCCTTATCATTGTATAGGTCCTGAAGATGACGCCGCCTGGATCTGGGAGTGAATACACGACCGGGACGGTTAAGCAGACTGACAGGCAATTTGAAAGGGGAGGCGACCCTTGATGAAGGGAGCAATTCTCCTTGATAATTCTCGTTAAATCCAAAAAGGTCTTGCGGTGTCACTGCAAGGCCTTTTTTTTGTGCGATTCGTCTCTTGCAGGCAGTCACGCTTTGTATCGTGATCTGACGGGGCTCCACGGCCCGGCAAGCGGAATCCTATGACATTTCAACATGACGCCTCAGGAGGTGAAACACGTGGCTCGACAAAAAGTGACTATCAGTTATCTTGAGAAAAAAGCGAGCGAAGGAAGAAAGATCACCATGATGACGGCCTACGACTATCCTACGGCCAGTCTGGTTGATCAGGCTGAAATCGATACCATTTTGGTGGGAGACTCCCTTGCCATGGTCGTTCTCGGTTATGAATCCACGGTCCCGGTGACCATGGATGAGATGATCCATCACTGCAAGGCGGTGCGCCGGGGGGCAAAGCTGGGCTTTATCATCGGGGATATGCCCTTTATGTCCTATCAGGTGACCGTGCAAAAGGCGGTGGAGAATGCCGGCCGCTTCATCAAGGAGGCAGGGTGTGAGGCGGTGAAACTCGAGGGGGGCTCTGAAATGACCCACGTGGTCAAGGCCATTACCGATGCGGGGATACCGGTCTGCGCCCATATCGGATTAACCCCCCAGACGGCCACCAAGCTCAGCGGCTTCAAGGTCCAGGGCAAGGACGCTGAAAGCGCAAACAAGCTGATCCAGTCCGCAAAGGATCTCGAGGATGCAGGGGCCTTTATGATTGTCCTGGAATGCATTCCGGACCAGGTCGCTTCAAAGATTACGGATAGTCTGAAGATCCCTACCATCGGAATCGGCGCCGGCAAATACTGCGACGGGCAGGTGCTGGTCTATCATGATCTGGTGGGACTCTTTGAGCGGTTCACCCCCAAGATGGTGAAGCAGTATGTCAACCTGGCGCCCATGATACGGGAGGCCCTTATCCAGTATCGGGAAGAGGTGGAAAAGGGGATCTTCCCCGGGCCGGAACACAGTTTTGTCATGAAGGTAGAAGAATCCGAACGATTGTAGCGAGGACGTATGTTGGATTATGGGATAGAAAACGTTGCGTTGAGGCTTTTACGAGACCCTCAAAGTTAACATAAGGAGTAAAACAATGAATATTCTGGTAGTCGGTCCCGGCGCTATGGGCTGCCTCTTTGCCAGCCGCCTGAAAAAGGGAGGGCATCACGTAACGATTGCGGATTACAGGCCCGAACGGGCGGAATTCATCAACCGGCATGGCATTTGCCTGGAGGAACCCACGGGTGAAGAAAGGATCCATGTCCCTGCGGTTACAGGGAGCATTGCAGAAGAACCGGATGTGGCCTTGTTCTGCGTAAAGGCAAGCCAGACAAGGGAAGCGGCAGAAGAGATCGCCCCGTGGATCCACCTTCAGACATCGGTTTTGACCCTTCAAAATGGTCTCGGCAATCTGGAGCTGTTAGAGGAAGTATTCGGGAAGGGAAGGGTCTTGGGCGGCGTTACGGCGGAGGGGGCCACGCTTTTGGGGCCGGGTCACGCAAGGCATGCAGGGCGGGGACAGACCATTATCGGGCCGGCAGGGAGCGCGGACGGCCCGGTGGCGAAAATTGTGAGGGCGTTTGAGGGGGCAGGATTCGATACCCGCACAGCCGACGATGTGGAAGCCCTTATCTGGGGGAAACTGATTGTGAATGTCGGCATCAATGCCCTTACAGCCATCACCCGGGTAAAAAACGGTCAGCTCCCGGTCACAAAAGGGGCTAAAACGGTCATGAAGATGGCCGTTCGGGAGGCCGTGAGCATTGCTGACGCCAGGGGGATTCATCTGCCCTATCCGGACCCCTTTGAACGGGTCCTGGAGGTGTGCCACGCCACGGCGGGAAATGTGGCATCCATGCTTCAGGACGTCTTGGCAGAGCGGGTCACCGAAATCCAGGCCATTAACGGGGCAATTGTCCGTGAAGGACTCAAATTCGGCATCCCGACCCCTGTGAATCTGACGTTGACATCCCTGGTGGAGGCAATTCAGGATACCTATGATCAGAGGGTCACCGGGTGAGGTGAAGGGGATCGCATTTATCCCCCCACCAAAAGCCTCTGACCCGGCCGGATCGGTTCTTTTGGGGTTATCTTGTTCAGCTTGCACAATATGTCTGTTGAGATGCCGTACTTCTTGGCGATTGTGTACAGGCTCTCGCCGGATCGAACGGTGTGATACCGCTGTTTGACCTCCGGATCCGCCTTTTTGGGCGTAGAGGTCACGTCCTGACGGGCTATTTGTTTGACCTCCTGTCGCAGCCTCTTTTCCTCTTTCTCGAGACGGATGATCCTGTCCTCCAGCCCTCCCAGTTCCTTGAGTCCCTTCAGACCCTCCAGACGGGTCATCCGCTCCTCAAGCCTGTTTAGCCCGGCCTGTATGGAGGCAAGCTCCTCAGTGCTGTCCCCATTTCCATTCATCACCAGAACAGCGATCAGGGCGACGAACAAAATGATGCCGATGCCCCAGGGAATCAGGGATGTAGAGGCGGACCGGCGAACGGTTGAGCCGGAATCCTGATTTCTCCCGTTTTTGGGCTTGTATCCCAGATCATCGACAATTTCTTCCATGAATTCCTGTGCAGCTTCATTCCTGTCTTGATTCACACGCATCTCCTTTTCTTGTTTGCTCCTCACCCGCAAAACATGTCCCAGCGAGTTTACTTACTTCGTGAGATTATTCATAATATGTTTGGAAGGTTCTGTAAATGAAAATCTGGGCAGCACAAGAGCGAGGCCCGGAAATTTGATCCCGAAAAGTTCGCTGTTAGGACACCTGGCAAGAGAGGCATGTAAACCGGGCGATTTCCGCAAACGAATCGTTGGTCAGGGTTTGAGTTCAACGGTTCAGAATTTCAGGGTTTAACCGGGAGCCCTGATATGAACATTCATTGACTTTTTGCGCTGGTTCTGATTTTCTCTTCTGGCGTTTTCAACAAAGCAGTCTATAGTGCAAAGATTCACACGTAATGGAGAGGATTCGGTCGATCGTCCACAAGGGGATGGTCCTGCGTAACGGCTTATGAATACCAACGCGGGCCACGCCCTCAACCCAATGGTGGCCAAGTCTCGGGTTCAAAGGTTCAGAGGTTCAGCGTTCAGAGGTTTAACGAGCAACCAGCAACCCGGAACGGTGAACCCGGAACCTGTGAGCTCTTACAAATTTTTTGTTTTTTGGGACATAAAACCACGGAATAAGGCACTTACGAAGCAGGCTGAGCAGAATGCAAGGAAGACAGGCTTATGGAGCTTAAGCGTAAACTTGCGGCTATCCTGAGCGCTGATGTCAAGGGGTATAGCCGTCTCATGGGAGACGACGAGGAGGCGACGGTCAGGACGATTACGGCCTACCGCCAGGTGATAGGCGCCCTGATACAGGATCACCGTGGCCGGGTGGTAGACTCTCCGGGTGATAATCTGATGGCCGAATTTGCCAGTGCGGTCGATGCGGTCCAGTGCGCCACGGAGATCCAAACAGCCCTTGCCGCAAAGAACGCCGAATTGCCCGAGCATCGCAGGATGGTATTCCGGATTGGCATCAATATCGGGGACGTCATTGTTGAGGGCGGTGCGATCTACGGGGACGGGGTGAATATAGCTGCCAGACTGGAGAGCCTGGCAGATCCCGGGGGCATCTGTATTTCCGGCGCTGCCTATGATCAAGTTCGGCGGAAACTCCGGCTGGGCTATGAGTTTATGGGGGAGCAACCGGTCAAAAACATTGTGGAACCAGTCAGGGCCTACCGGGTGCTGTGGCGGGAGGAAGATCTCCAGCAATGGGTTCTGGCCGGCAGCAAGGTTTCCCGAGTTCCTACGACTCGAAAAAGGGTGAAAAATTCCTGGGGCAAGCGCATCGTCACAACTGTGGTGCTGATGTTGATTCTCATGCCGCTGGTCAATCACCTGAAGCTGAATGTCCTGACAAAGATATGGCAGTGCCGGTTGACCCTGCTTCCCAATTCCATGGCTGTGACTGTGGTGACCATGGAGGAGGATGAAAACACCCGGATGCGCCTGACAGAGGGTGAGAAACCGCCGCCTTCTTTTACCAAAGATCCCAGACTCTGGCGGAGATATCATGCCAGGGC
Organism: Candidatus Desulfacyla sp.; assembly: GCA_046484725.1. GTDB lineage: Bacteria > Desulfobacterota > DSM-4660 > Desulfatiglandales > Desulfatiglandaceae > AUK324. Next base: position 4,586 of record JAWOIH010000497.1, read on the forward strand.
CGTTCGAAATCTCTACGAGATGGGTGCGGCCGCAGTGGGATTTGACTTCTGGTTCTCACCCCCATACGATGATGCCACAGAAACGGCCTCACAGGAATTCATCCAGGGGCTGGACTGGGCCAGAGAGCAGAAATTTCCAATTATCGTGGGTCAGTTCCAGAATATCCAGGATCCGGAGATCTACAATCGGGCGTCCTGGGGGTATATCTCGGTCTACAGGGACATTACCTGGATCCGTGAGGTGATGTATCTGTTATCGTGGGATCGACTGGAACTTCGGGGCGTCCGGGTGGAGCAGCCCAGTTTTTTTGTCCAGGTCCTGGCCAGAAAACTCGGATTGAATCCCAGAATAGAGAACGGGGATGTGCGCCTTATTGGAAAGCCGATTCCAGGAAGGCTCTGGTTGGCCTTTTCCAGAACACCTTTTGACAGGATCCCCTACCATGAGGTATATAATGGAACAGCCGACAAGACCCGGCTGGCCGGTAGGATTGTCCTGATCGGTCTGTGCCTGACCGAGACAGACTACTTCAGGGTCCCTTACAGCCCGACGGATTTTACGCCCGAGGATGGTCGGGATCCATACGGCATGCCAGGGGTGTTTCTTTTTGCCCACGCCATCAACCAGATTGTAAACGGGTTTTATCATATCGAGATCAACGACGAGTGGTCGTGGCCCACGGATGCCCAGTGGTTTTCTCCGGTGCATGTGGAAAGCCTCCTCATCCTCATACTTGAGACGATCATTACCTGCCTGTTGCTCATGGTCGTTTATATCCTGGCCGGTGGAAAAGGGAATCAAAAATTGACTTATGCGGCCATGGGGGCGACGGCTGTGGGTTTGATCATCGGGCTGGCCGTCACGCCGGTGCTTTTCGGTTTGGCGAATTTTCTGTTTGCATCGCTTCTGTTTATCATTGCTTGCAAGCGAATCAA
>JAWOIH010000501.1:0-6807 GCA_046484725.1 Candidatus Desulfacyla sp.
TCACAGTTTGAAGTGGACTTGATCCTGGGCGATCGATGGGCCATAGAGATAAAAGGGGCAACTTCCATTGCCGACAAGCATTTAAAAGGCATCAGGGCCTTGAAGGAAGAGGGCGCTATCCAGCACTTTGCAGTGGTCAGTCTGGATCAGCATGAAAGAATGACGACGGATAACATCATGATTCTTCCGTGGAAAATTTTCTTAAAAAGACTGTGGGATGGCGAACTCGTTTAATCTTCCAAGATGTTGCCCATGATGCGCCTCTTCTCCTCAGCGGCCAACCCCTCCGAGGGGGAGAGGGTTGGGGTGGGGGCGCCCTTCCTCGCCAAAGCTATTACCGGCCCCTAATGGTCCCGGAGCGAATAATGGTCTTGTCCTTGGCGGTGAAGGTCCCCTGGATCTCGGTGACGCCGCCCGCGTTGCTGGTAAAGTTGGCATCATAGCCAAACTCTACATGCAGTGTTCCGGCAGGGTCCATGACCGTATTGCCGGCCATATTCCCAGCCACCTTGATGAGGGCATTGTTCTCTGCTTTGCTCACGGCCTCGCCGAGAGTGGCATAACAGGGGGTGTTGTTCCCGCATGTTCCGTCTGCGCTCACATACACGATCTGCTGTCCGCTGTACGTGGCCGTCACCGTCACATTTGTCGCCGGCATGGTGACGAAGGTGGATGCGCTGGTCACGCTGGCCACATAGGCCGTGTCGCCGGTCCATCGGTCAAAGATCTGCCCTGCGGCCGGGGGGTTGGCGGCGATGTTGACTTTCGCGCTCACCTCATATTGGCCGCTGCCTGTTCCACTGTTGACGGTCAGGGTGTACGTGGTGGCTGTTCCCTGTACCGTCCTTTGCAGCAGATTGCCGTTGTTGTCGTAGGTGTAGGCAATACTCCTGTCTAAACCGTAATCGGCTTTGGTCAGCCGGCCGGCGTTATCGTAGGTAAAGTCGACGCTGCCGGCGTAGGCCACCGAGGTCACTACCATGAAGGCCAGGCAAAGTGACAGTATTGTTCTGCAATACATTGGGAAATCTCCCTTTTTAAGGGTCGTCATTTCAACATGCTCACAAATGGAATGTCTGTGTTTCATCAGCAGGCCCTCCCGTGCCTGTTTAGACAAGGCCTCGAATTAATAGCCCCATCATTCCCTTCACGAACAAAGGACGGCTTCATGTTGCCTATCCTATTTCTGATCGGCCAGCCAGTTATTGGCTTCATTCCAGAATATGCACCAAATGTCCTGTTTTTCTCCTCGGCTGATGTGTTCTAGCGCCGCGGCAACGGCCCGATCCTGGGGATTGACAGCCGCAACGGATGAAAAAGAAACAGGTTTGACTGCCTCGGTTTCGGGATTACTGAAAAACTCATTCTTATGGTTGGCATCCGGGTCTTTTTCTACCGCTTTGCCACCCTTCTTGCCACCCTTTGCCTCCTCTGCCCTGGCATTCCACCCAGCTTTAAGGATATCAGGCCGTTTACCGGCCTTTCTTAATTCAAGTTGTTTTTTGTGTATTTGATTCAAAAACTTAACGGCTCTTTCTCTGTCATTCCATTTGAATCCTTCAATTGCGTCAGCTTCAACCAAACCTTTTTGGATCATTTCCAAGGCTCTTAACCTCTCTTCAAATGAAAGTCGATCCCAAAACTCCAACAAATCTTCCTCGAAACCCTTTAAATCATGATCCATGTGTAAAATCACATTAAGCGCAAATTGTGGTACCATATCTTCATTCTCATCACTGGTAATAGCGAATCTGCCCGTTATATCCATAAATCTTAGCGGATTATTCAGGGCATATTGATATGGGTTGAGAGCCTTGGGAGAGTCCGGCAAAGGCCATAGGGGTTCCCTGGACATAAATTTTCCTACATTCGCATGGTAGTATCTGGCGCGCATCTGATACAGACCGTTGCTTCGCTCCTGCCGCACCTGCCAGGCCCCCACAAAGGTGAAGGGTTGGTCGCTGTATCCTTCATGGGCCAGGAGTTTTCCGTAGGGGGTGTAGGCGTATGTGTCGGTCATGGCGCCGGCGGCGTTGGTGAGAAAGAGCGTATTGCCGATATGATCGTAGTGGTAGAAGGCGACTGCATTGCCGTTGGCCGCGTCGATCAGATAAAGGAGCTTTCCACCCGGGGTCAGGACGTAAAAACGTTTCCAGGAACTCGTGGTCTCGTTGTACTCGGCAACGATGGGATGCAGGTCCAGCGCGTAGTTATAATAGTAATGAGTCGTGCTCCCACCTGTCTGCCGGGTAAGCAGGTCGTTCAAACCGTTGTAGGTCAGGGCGGCGTCGGTGGTGGCGGTGAGGCGGGAGGCCCCGTCCCAGATGAAGGTCTGACCGGGGGAGGCCGTCTGTCGGCCCTGATTGTCATAGGCGTATCCCGCGGTCGCTATCTGGGAGGCCTCATCATAGGCAAAACTGTCCATGCCCGATGTCAGGTGCTCCGCCGGGTCCAGGGGGAGATCGTAATCCAGTTTGGTAACCTCTCCCGCTGCATTATAGGTATATTGGAGATTGGCCAGAGCGCCGTGCTGAAGGCGGGTTAGATGGGAGGTGGCATCCCAGGCGAAGGTCGTGTTGGCGCTGTTGGAACGGGTCATGCCGGTGAGTCGGCCGTCTTTGTCGTAGCTGAAATCAATGACGGTGTTGGTTAGACTGTCGGCCACTTTTGTGACCAAGTCCCGGTTGTCGTAGGTATAGGTGACGGTGAACAGATCACTGGCATAGGTGACCGTCTTGACCCTGCCCCCGTCATCGTATGTCGCGCCGAAAGTGGTTCCAGGATTGGTGGTGGCTCTGACCTGGTTGGTCTCGTTGTAAGTGAAGGCGATATTTTCCGCAGTGAGGAGGCGGTTCTGATTGTTATAGGTATAATTGAGATCCGGGCCTGCGGAATGCAGGCTTCGCAGGAGATTGCCTGCGTCATCATAGGTCCGGGTCTGGGTGGAGCCGCCCGGATACGTGATCTGATTCAATCTTCCCTGGGTGTCGTAGCTGTATTGCCGCTGATTGTTCTGAGGATCCTTCTGGGTGGAAAGTCGGCCCATGTCGGTGTAGGTGAAATCCCACACACTCCCCTTGAGGTCTGTAATCCGATCCACCAGGCCCAGGCCGTTGCGCCGGTAGGTGGCGGCCCCGACCACAGGGAGAGTCACGCCGGTCAGTCGGCCCGCGTTGTCGTACGAAAACGAGGTCTCGCGGGTGAGCGCGTCAGTGATTTTGGTCACGCGGGACATCTCATCCCGGGTGAAGACGGTTTCCTGGTTCAGGGGATTTTTGATGTTGCTGATGTACCCCAGCGCATCCCGTGTGATGGTGGTGGTCCGGCCCATAGGCGTGGTTGTGGAGGTCGGCAGGCCCTCGTTGTCAAAGCCCGTGGTCCATTCATGCCCCGCGGCGTCCGTCACCTTGTCCAGCCAGTCCCGGGAGTTGTAGCCGTATTGGATGGTGTTGTTGTTGGGATCGGTCACGGACTGAAGCCGGTTCATATTGTCGTAGGCGTACTGGGTCTTTTTGGTCCGGGCATTGGTGGTCTCCTTCACCCGGTCCATAACGTCGTGGCTGAACAGGGTTTGTTGGGTATCGGGGTCGGTGATGGCGTTAAGGTTGCCGTTGGCGTCATAGGTAAATGTCTCCGATGTTTCGTCCGGATAGTCGATCTTTGTGAGATTGTAGAAGGTGAAATCCACCGTATTGGCCGGGGCGTCGGGATCGGCAAAGGTCTGGTTTTGGGCCGTATAGGTGTAGGTGAGGACCTCATCTTTCGCATTGGTCACCGAGGCGATCTTGCCGGTCTGGTCGTGATAGGCGACCAGGGTCTGCCCGCCCGTGCGGTCCGTCAAGCCGGTGATTTGATTGCGGTCGTTTCGCGTGAATTCCATCGATTTGCTTGCGGCGTCGGTCAGGCCCTTTGGCGGGGCATGGTGGCCGAAATGTTCGTAGATTGTTTGGTTGCCGTCCGGCATGGCCTCGATGACCTGATCCGTGGTGTTGTCGTAGTCGAGTTCCGTGACATGGTTGTACGCGGTGGTCTGCTTGACCACCCTTGTGGCAAAGGAATCATTATAAATGGCCTTTTCCGCCCATTCCTGCGTGTAGGGAACATTGCCTTCCGGGTGTTGTACGGACGTGATGAAGTTTGTGGGGGTGTAGGAGAAGGTGGTGGTCTGATTAAGTGGATCTGAAATGGACCGCAGCGTGCCTCGTTTGTTGTTGTCCGCCCCCTGCGCATCATAGTCCAGGTTGACAGAGCGGCCTTGATGGTCCGCGACCTGCGTGATGACAAACGTTCCTCCAATATCGGTGTAGGTAAAATTGAGCGCCCGGCCCAGGCCGTCGCCCATTGTCTCCAGCCGGTTGTCGCCGTCGTAGGCATAGGTAAGTTGATTCCCATCGCGGTCCAGAACGGCTTTTATCAGCGCTGTATCCTTTGAAAATATGTACACCAACTCCCGAATCGGATCCATGAGATACACGTAGGTGTCAGAATACTCCAGTTGATATCGGACGGATTGCGGCTCAATGAACTCCATAATTTCCTTGGTGGCGGGATCGAATGCCACCTGCCGGAAATCGTCCAGCCAGAACTGGTACAATCCAGGGTCCAGGTAGGCCGCACACCCCGGACTCCACCAGAAGCGACCGTTTCCGGCATTTCCGAATCCCAGATCGTTTTTTGGCCAGTTCACATAGTCTGAACCGTACATTACGGTGAAGTGCACATTCATGGGCCCGCCCAGGTTTAGCAGTGGCAGAGCGAAGCGGAGGGCTCCGCTGGCGGCCATGATCGGATCGCCGATTTCAAGTGATTTTTTGTTGTCACGGTTGCACATGGATCCGCACTGATCATCGTTGCCAGCAAGGACCGGCAAGGTCTGGAACAACGACCAGCAGGCCAGGGCCATCAACAGTGCCATTCTACGAAAAAAGCGCCTTCTTCTTGGTGTGTGTTTCATGTTTCCTCCGTGTAGAATAAACCGCTTCAACTTCTCGTTTTCCGAGAAAATACCCCTGAAATCTTGAGCGGGAGTTCGTCAAACAGGGCATCCTGGGAAATGCAGGCGTCGGCGAAGAACTCGGGGCGACCGGCGTACATCTCCGAACCGTATGGCGTTTATAACACAATGGTGATATTGGGATTCCTGGCTTTAATTCGCCGACAGACCTCCAGGCCGTCGAGACCGGGGAGCTGGATCTTCATGAGTACGAGGTCGGGGCCCAGTTCGTCCGCAAAGGCCACGGCATCCGGGCCGTTCGAGGCCATGCCCGCAACCACGGCCATGCAGTTTTCTTCCAGATGGGCCTTCAGGCTGCGCCGGAAAGAGGGGTAATCTTCAACAATGAGGGTGCGAATAGGGTCCAAGTTCGATACGATTACCGATTCGAGGTCCAGGGTTACGGCAGGATTGCCGTTCGGGCATGGGTCTTATCAACCGGAGGACGGGAGGTCAATCGGGTAAACCCTGTATTTTGGGTATAAAATTGGAGTTGAAACCACGAATCGAACAAATAATACCCATAGGCAAGGGAGCTTGTTTTTCGTACGAAGGCAGGCAGAGGGGTAAAGGCTTGACAAAGTTAGTCCATTGAACTAAGATATCAAAAATGGTATGATCTCGAAAATCGAAGGTAGGTGCGCCTTCAGCCGCACAGGGAGCGTCGGCTCTGCGCCTGAAGGCGCACCTACAGGAACGAATTTCCGTACCGCTTGTCCTCATCTGGGCAAATCGGTCTCCTCAATGTATTGAGATGATAACGAAAAACGATTTTAATCGGGAGGCTGTGATGAAAACGGTCAATGTTCACGAGGCAAAGACAACCCTTTCGGCCCTGCTGGCGGAGATTGAGAAGACAGGGGAAAGGATCTTCATCTGCAGGCACGGTAAGCCTGTGGCAGATCTGGTCCCTCACCAGCCGCCGGATCGCCTGACCCCGCACCCGGTCATGAGCGCGATCGAGATCAAGTATGATCCAACGGAACCGCTCAGTCCGGACGAATGGCCGGAGACAGATTGATGCTGCTGGACACATGCGCCCTTTTGTGGCTGGCCCAGGGAGGCGGACAACTGTCTGCGGAAACCCTTCGAGAGTTGGCCGATGCCCCCTTCGTGTATGTCTCGGCCATCAGCGGTTTTGAGATCGGCATCAAGTACAAAAAGGGAAAGCTTGGGCTGCCGGTCCCCCCTTCTGAATGGTTCCCTGCCATTGTTGACCATCACGGCCTTCAGGTCCTTTCTCTGGATCTTGACATCTGCATTCAATCGACCCAACTGCCCCCTGTCCACCCGGATCCGTGCGATCGCATGATCATTGCCACGGCGAAAAGACATGGCCTTCGGGTCGTCACCGCGGATTCCGTTTTCAAGGTCTATGACATCGACATCATGGTCTGAGATTCAGATCAGCCCATGCATCATGGCGTAGCGCACGAGGTCAGCGGTGGTGTGGATATTGAGCTTTTGCATGATGTGGGTGCGGTGGGTGTCCACGGTCTTGATGCTGATGTGAAGGGTCTTGGCGATTTTTTTGTTGCTGAGGCCCGATGCAATGCTTTTCAGGATCTCCTGTTCCCTGGGCGTCAGTCGGGATTCGTTTCCGTTGCCGCCCCATTCCCTCGAAGAGACGCGGGACGCCATGGCGGGGCTCACATAGGTCCCCCCCTCGGATAGGGCCTTCAGGGCACCCATCAGCTCGTCAAAGGTGTTTTCCTTCAGGAGGAAGCCGTGTGCCCCCGCTTCCACGGCCTGTTGCAGCAGGTCCGGTCCGGTCAGCATGGTCAGAAGGAGGACCTTGACGGACCGGCCCTGTT
>JAWOIH010000001.1:0-13916 GCA_046484725.1 Candidatus Desulfacyla sp.
GGGCCGGCCCCCGGTAGAGGGGAGGGAAACCCTGACAGGGGAGCAGGTGCGGCTCGAATCCCTGGCCCTCGGTTTCAGGACCCGGGAAGGGGTTGCACTGAGGCATATCGCCTCTGTCCCTCAGTCAGAGGAATTCCTTTCAAGAATAGAGGCGGCCGGACTCGTGAGGGTCCGAGAAGGGAGGATCATCCCGACCGACGAAGGGTTCCTCGTAGCCGATCATCTCCCTGTGTGTTTCTCTTAAGGCCGTTCGCCCCGGGCGCCATTGGAGAGGTCTTCTTTCCAGGCATGTGAATATTTAGAAACAGTAACTGATCCCTACGGTTAACGCGGTGCTGCTGACAAAGGTGCCCTGGATATTGGCCTTGAGGTTCATGCCCAGATCCATATCCAGGCCCACCAAAGCGGTAAACCTGTTTTGGTTGCTGAAGGATGCATCATAGTCGATCCCGCCGTACAGCGGATCTTCATGCGTCCATTTTCCCTTGTAATCGACATCATAATAGGTATAGCCCGCACCCACATAGGGCCTAAAGGCCCCGATCCTCCAATAGGCGGTTGCCATGGCGTCCAGTTGCCAGTAGTCAATGGCGTCGTCCGTGGCCCAGCCCAGGTCCCGGGCCGCCTCTCCGGTATCGGTGCATCGCCAGTCCTTGACCTTCCGGCCGTCGTAACGCAGGTACTGGGCCGCCAGGCCAAGGCCCAGGCCGTTTTCGAATTCATAGATCGTTCCCTTTGCGCCGACAGCCCACACAAACTGGCTGTCCAGATTCGCCTTCCAGCTATTGCCGGGCTCATAGTCCAGCCATCTGCCCCCGTCCACCATGCCCAACCGGACAAACGCATTGAGCTGGTCTAAAATACCGTAAGTGACGGTGGCCATGTAATACTGGTCGCTCTCGAAATCGGCCCCCTTCCGCCCCGGATCCTGAGTCCCGTCCGAATAGGTCCGCCTGAGATCATAGTCCTCAAAACCCTGTTTGAATGCGCTCGTCCATTGAAAACCCGCGTCGAATTGCCCCTGTTTGATGAGTTGGGCGGGATTGCCCAACTCGCCGGCCACAGCGACATTCGCCAAGAGAACGCAGATCACGCCCAGAAAACCCATCACCCTTTTCATCTCCGACCTCCTTGGCTCATTCCAGAAGGACCTTATTGAAACTGACTTCCATGGCGCCGGCCGGGCAGGCGGGCACGCACCATTCGCACGCGCTGCACCGTTCATTGTCAAAAATCACCTCCATCTCCGGTCGTTTAATATAGAGTGCCCCGGTCGGGCATACGGCCGTGCAGGCCCCGCACTGAAGGCATTTCTTCTCGTTGCGCCGGATATCCTGTCCGATGCTCTCTACCTTGATCCCGATACTCTTCAGGTAATGGACGCCCTTTTGGAAATTCTTGCGGTGACCGCTCAATTGCAACACCATCAGACCTTCTTTTCTTGGGTAGATGACGGCCTTGAGGATATTGAAAGAGAGATCGAATTTCTTGACAAGGTTGACCGCGATCGGTTCATCCACGATCTTCTTGGGAAACCTGAGGGAAAGCATTTTTGAATACATGGATCTTTCCTCCGTGGATCTTCAATATTTCTTGAACACCCGCTCGAACCCCGGCAGGGCCCCTTCAATGACCTGATCCGATACGCAGTAGGCAATCCGGAAATGACCGGGACCGCCGAAACCGGTCCCGGGAACCGTCAGGATGTTCTCATCCTGAAGAGCGGCCACAAAGGCCACATCGTCGGCGATGGGCGTTCTGGGAAACAGGTAGAAGGCCCCTTCCGGCTTCAGGATGTCATAACCAAACGATCCCAGGGCCTCGCACAGACGGTCTCGTTTCCGCTGATAGATCGAGATATCCACGCTCTCATCCAGGAGACGGGCAATGGCCCGCTGCATCATGGCCGGGGCATTTACATACCCGAGGACCCGGTTGCAGAGGACCATGCCGGCCAGGACCATGGCCTTGTCCGAGATCTCCGGATGGGCCGCGGCATACCCGATCCGTTCACCCGGAAGCGAAAGGTCCTTTGAAAAGGAGGTCACCACAAAGGTCTCGGGGTAAGCGGCAAAGACGCTCGGCACTGAAATGCCGTCATAGACGATCTTCCGGTAGGGTTCATCGGAAATCAGGTAGATCGGCTGCCCGAACTTGCCGCTGTAATGGGTCATAAGCCGGCCCAGTTCCTTCAAGTCCGCTTCCGGGTAGACCTTTCCCGTCGGGTTGTTGGGGGAATTGATCAGAACGGCCCGCGTCTTTTCGGACATGGCCGCTTCCATCGCATCAAAATTAAATGAAAAATCGGGTTGGGTCTCTACGAGTCTCGGGACCCCCTGATGATTGTCCAGGTAGAAGTTGTATTCCACAAAATAGGGCTTGGGGATCACGACCTCCTCTCCCGGGTTCAGGATCGTCTTCAGGACCACGTTGAGGGCCCCCCCGGCCCCCACGGTCATGACGATCTCATCGGCCGAAAAGCGGGGTCTGTTGAACCCATTGAGATAGTCGGCAACGGCCTGTCGCGTCTCCATGAGGCCGGCATTGGACATGTAGGCGTGCCGGCCCGGGGCCGGATCTCTTGCCAGATCCTCAAAGACCCTCTTGACCTTGGCGGGCGGTTCCAGGTTCGGATTTCCCAGACTGAAGTCGAAGACCTTATCCTCGCCATATTGGGCCTTTCTCCTGGCGCCTTCTTCAAACATCTTTCGGATCCAGGACGATTTTTCGATGGCCCCGCTGATTTTCTTGGATACGGACATGCGCGTTTCTCCTTGCTGAATGGTAACGGGTCAAAGGTTCAGGGCTTCCTGCCCGCCGCCGGGTGGACTTCGTCTTCCTTGGGCCCCGTAGCGCCGTGTGGCTCATGGCTGATGGCTGATGGCTGATGGCTGTGATAAGCGGGGGCAAACTTCAACAGCTTGGCAGCCCAACCGCTCGACCGCCTTGCGCCCTGCTCCCTGCGCCTTGCGCCTTGCGCCTTGCGCCTTGCGCCATTAGAGCATAACCTTTTGGTTCCACTTGTCAACATAAAATATTGTGTCGGAATTCGTGCGCCGCGGAGGGGAGACGCTGAAATCATCTTGACACGGTTTCATGGTTCTTTTATAGCTCTACAGAACAGACCGGGTGCTCCGGACCTTCGAAAGGCATGCCGTCAACAGGCTATTTTGGAGGCCATGGCGGCCCACCCCGAAACCGTTCCGGCCTGCCAACAGAAAGAGGGGGAATTCCATGAAAAAAGACGCCAAGAAAAAATCGACCATTGCCATTCTGACCGGCGGCGGGGACGTCCCCGGCCTCAATCCCTGCATCAAGACCCTGGTATATCGGGCCGCCAGCGAGGGGATTCAGGTCCTGGGCATTCGACGGGGGTGGGCCGGGTTGCTCAACTACAATCCGGATGATCCCAAGGCCTCGAAGAGCTGGGTCCAAAAACTTACCCCGGCAGAGGTCCGAACCATCGACCGCTCCGGGGGAACCTATCTCCACACCTCCAGGACCAACCCGAGCGCCGTCAAGGAAAAGGATGTCCCGCCTTTCCTCAAGGGTGAATTCAAGGAGGGAGAGACCACCCATGATTTCACCGCCCACTGCATCAGGGGTCTGGAAGATCTCGGGGTGGACGCCGTCATCCCCATCGGCGGGGACGACACCTTGAGTTTTGCAGAACGGCTGCACAAAGAGGGCGTCCCGATTATCGCCATACCCAAGACCATGGACAACGATGTATTCGGCACCGACTACTGCATCGGGTTTTCCACGGCCGTGACCCGAGGGGTCGGCTTTATCCATGCCCTCCGGACCTGCACCGGTTCCCATGAGCGGATTGCGGTGATCGAGCTGTTCGGGCGCTACTGCGGCGAGACATCCCTGATATCCGCCTACCTGGCCGGCGTCGACCGGGCCATCATCTCCGAGGTCCCCTTTGAACCGGAGAAACTGGCCCGGCTGATCATGAAAGACAAGAAGGATAACCCCAAAAACTATGCCATGATCACCATATCCGAGGGCGCCAAGATCATCGGCGGCGACATGTTTTTTTCCGGTGAAAGCGATGCCTTCGGGCACCGCCGTCTCGGCGGCATCGGCGAAGAGACAGGCGCCATTCTCAAGAAACTGACCGGCCAGGACGTGCTCAACCAGCGGCTGTCGTATCTTATGAGAAGCGGATCGCCCGACTCCCTGGACCTCATGGTAGCGGTCAATTTCGCCAATATGTCCATCGACCTGTTCCTGAAAAAGACCTTTGGCCGGCTCGTGGCCCTGACCAACGGAAACTATGCAGATATCCCCCTCAGCAGCATTACCACAGGCCAGAAACGGGTGGATGTGCGTGAACTCTACGATATCGAGGAGTACCGTCCCAAGGTGAGGCACGTGAGCGGGAAGCCCATGTTTTTGTATTAGGAAGTGCCTAAAAGCGACTCAAGCGAGCTAACGTGCCTGAAGCAAGGAAATTTCCGATTTTAACCCCAAACTTCTAACTCCACACTTCATACTTTTTCCGGATTGGAGTTTATTGCCATGCCTTTCAGTGAAGAACGAAAACAGACCCGCCGGATCCATGTGGGCGATATTCCGATAGGGGGGGGCGCGCCCATAGCGGTGCAGTCCATGACCAACACCGATACCCGCGATGTCTCCTCCACGGTCGACCAGATCGAGCGTCTGTCAGAGGCCGGGTGCGAGATTGTCCGCCTGGCCATTCCCGATGAGGAGGCCGTGGCGGCCTTTGGCCGGATCCGGGGAAAGGTGAAAGCCCCTCTTATAGCCGACATCCACTTCGATCACCGGCTGGCCCTGGGCGCCCTTCGGGCCGGGGCCCACGGCCTCAGGATCAATCCGGGCAATATCGGGACCCAAAAGGCGGTGGAACGGGTGGTCCAGGCAGCCCGGGAACGGGAGGCCCCCATCCGGATCGGGGTCAATGGAGGGTCCCTCCACAGGGACATCCTCGCCAGATACGGGGGGCCTACGCCGGAGGCCATGGTCGAAAGCGCCATGGAGCATATCCGCCTCCTGGAGGCCATGGACTTCGGCCTGATGAAGATATCTTTGAAATCATCCCATGTGAAGAATACCATTCGGGCATATGAGCTGCTCAGCGAACGGGTCGATTATCCCCTCCACTTGGGCGTTACAGAGGCGGGCGGCCTGATCGCAGGCACGGTAAAGAGCGCCATCGGCATCGGGTATCTCCTGGCGGAAGGGATCGGAGACACCTTCCGCGTCTCCCTGACCCGCGACCCGGTGGAGGAGGTCCGGGTGGCCTATGAGATCCTAAGAAGCCTTGAACTCAGGTCCCGGGGGCCCGAGATTATCTCCTGCCCCACCTGCGGCCGGTGCGAAATCGACCTCTTTTCCCTGGTCGAACAGGTGGAAAAGGCCCTTTCGGGCATGACGGCCTCGCCCAGGATCGCCATCATGGGCTGCGTGGTCAACGGCCCGGGCGAGGCCAGGGAGGCCGACGTGGGCATTGCAGGGGGGAGGGGGCAGGGAATCCTGTTTAAGAAGGGAAAGGTGGTGCGGAAGATCCCCGAAAATCAGTTGGCCCAGGTCCTCATCCAGGAGGTCCGGCAACTGGCAGGATAAGCTGCAACACAACCTAGTGATTACACAAAGCCACGAAGCCACAAAGAGGTTTTATTTTTGGCTGTTCACATGAATTATTTCTCTTCTTCTTCGTGTCTTTGCCCGCCCCGTGAAACCATGTCTGTCTGTTGTTTCACTGGGGTGTCTCTGTGTGAGACATTTTTGGTTCCGGTTGTTCCGGTTCAGAAGGAGATTAAGAGATCATCATGCGATATTCGAACTATTTTATACCTACGCATAAAGAGGTCCCGTCCGACGCAGAGGTTATCAGCCATCAACTCATGGTCCGGGCCGGCATGATCCGGAAGCTGACCTCCGGGACCTACACCTATCTTCCCGCGGGCCTCCGCTCCATCAGGAAAGTGGAAGCCATTATCCGGGAAGAGCTGAACCGGGCCGGCGCCATCGAGATCCTCATGCCCGCTGTCCAGCCGGCCGAGCTGTGGCAGGAGAGCGGCAGGTGGGAACACTATGGCCGGGAGCTGTTGCGATTCAAGGACCGTCACGACCGGGAGGCCTGTTTCGGCCCTACCCACGAGGAGGTGATTACCGACCTGGTTCGGAAGGAGATCCATTCCTACAAGCAGATGCCGATCAACCTCTACCAGATTCAAACCAAGTTCAGGGATGAGATACGGCCCAGGTTCGGGCTCATGAGGGCCCGTGAATTCATCATGAAAGACGCCTACAGTTTTGATGTGGACGAGGAAGGGGCCAACCGAAGCTATGAGGCCATGTACGAGGCCTACACGAGAATATTTCGGCGGTGCGGCCTCCGATTCAGGGCGGTGGAGGCGGACACCGGGACCATCGGCGGCAGCTATTCCCATGAATTCATGGTCCTGGCAGAGACCGGCGAAGACCAGATTGTCAACTGCACCCGATGTGCCTATGCGGCCAATCTTGAGAGGGCCGAGGTTCGGTTGGATGAGGCCCCGCCCGTTTTGAAGCCGGACGGGCTGCGACCCCTCACAGAGGTGGAGACCCCCGGCATGCGGACCGTGGAAGAGGTCACCGCCTTTCTCTCTGTTTCCCCGGATCAGCTTGTGAAGACCCTCATCCTTGTCGTGGACGACCAGCCGGTGGCCGTCCTGATCAGGGGGGACCATGACCTCAACGAGGCCAAACTGAGGAGCCTGCTGGGCGCCGAGACCGTTGAACTGGCCTCGGAAAAGGTAGTGGAAGAAGCTACGGGCGCGCCCACGGGGTTTGCCGGCCCGGTCGGCCTGAAGGTGAGGATCGTGGCCGATGCCGCTGTCAAGGCCATGAGAAATTTCGTCACCGGCGGCAACCGAAAGGACCTGCATCTGATAAACGTCAATCTCGAACGGGATTTCCAGGTGGAGCAATTCGGAGACCTGCGCGTCATCACCCCTGACGACCGCTGCCCCAGGTGCGGCGAGGCCATCGAATTCGGAAGGGGCATCGAGGTGGGGCACATCTTCAAGCTGGGGACCAAGTACAGCCGGGCCCTCAATGCCGTCTTCCTGAACCGTGAGGGCAAAGAGTCGCCCATTATCATGGGATGCTACGGCATCGGCGTCGGCAGGACGGTGGCAGCGGCCATCGAACAGAACCACGACGCAGACGGCATCGTCTTTCCTATCCCGATCGCGCCGTTTGAGGTGACGGTCCTCCCCCTTCAGATGCACGATGCGCAGGTGGTGGAAACCGCAGAGAAGATCCATGCAGGCCTGCTGGGTCACGGGATCGACGCCCTCCTCGATGACAGAGATGAACGGGCCGGGTTCAAATTCAACGACGCCGACCTGCTCGGGATCCCGATTCGCGTGACCGTCGGCGCCAAGGGGATCAAGAACGGGGAGGTGGAGATCAAACTGCGCTCGGAGACCCAAAGCGCCTTCGTACCTCTCGATGCCGCCCTGTCCTCTGTCAGAGAGAAGGTAGAAGCCCTTTATGATTCGATTGAATGACATCACGTCTCTGGTCCAGAGTTACCATCCCAAAGCAGACATCGAGCTCATAGAGAAGGCCTATGTGTTTTCGGCCAAGGCCCATCAGGGCCAGATCCGGCTTTCGGGCGAGCCCTACCTCTCCCATCCATTAGAGGCGGCCTATATCCTTGCCCAGCTCAAGATGGACGTGGTCTGCATTGCGGCCGGCCTCCTCCACGATGCCGTCGAAGACAGCGATACCACCCTGGAAGAGATCAGGGAACTCTTTGGCGAGGAGACCGCCACGATCGTAGACGGCGTCACCAAGATCAGCAAGATGCAGTTTGTGAGCAAAGAGCAGCGCCAGGCCGAGAACGTGCGCAAGATGATCCTTGCCATGTCCACGGATATCCGCGTCATCCTGGTCAAGCTGGCCGATCGTCTCCACAACATGCGGACCCTCGGCTTCCAGGCGGAGCCCAAACAGATCCGCATCGCCACTGAAACCCTCGATATCTACGCCCCGCTGGCAGGGAGGATGGGCATCAATTGGATCAAATCGAGCCTGGAAGACCTCTGTCTTTTCTACCTTGAACCTGAGATCTACGCCAAGATCAAGGATGAAACCGCCCAGAGACGGGGGGAGATGGAAAAATTCATGACCGAGGTCAAGGAAATCGTCTCCGTCAAATTGCAGGAGGCCAATATCCAGGCGACCATCAAGGCCAGGCAGAAGCATTTTTACAGCATCTATCAGAAAATGTTGGACCAGGACCTCAACGTCAATCAGGTCTACGATATCCTGGCATTTCGGGTCATCGTCAATTCCATCAAGGAATGCTATGAGGTCCTGGGACATATCCATTCCATCTGGAAGCCCATCGCAGGAAGGTTCAAGGACTACATCTCCGTGCCCAAGGCCAACATGTATCAGTCCCTTCATACCACGGTCATCGGGCCACTGGGTCAGCGGATGGAGATCCAGATCAGGACATGGGAGATGAACCGGGTGGCCGAATCGGGGATCGCCGCCCATTGGAAGTACAAAGAGGGATCCGTTGCCACCAAGGCCGATCAAAAGCAGTTCTCCTGGCTTCAGCAGCTCCTGGACTGGCAGAAAAACCTTCAGGACCCGCAGGAATTCCTGGAATCCGTCAAGATGGACCTCTTCCCGGATGACGTGTATGTCTTTACACCGAGAGGGGAGGTAAGATCCTTTCCCAAGGGGGCCACCATCATCGATTTTGCCTACAGTATCCACTCTGAGATTGGGGAAAAATGTGTAGGGGCCAGGGTCAATGGGAGGATGGTGCCCCTCCGGTACCAGCTCAAAAACGGCAACATCGTCGAAATCACCACGTCTGCCAAACAGCACCCCAACAAAGACTGGCTCAAGTTCGTCAAGACATCAAGGGCAAAGACCAAGATCCGGCAATGGATTCGAACGGAGGAAAGAGAGGAGGGCATCAACTTAGGCAGGAACATTCTCGAAAAGGCCCTTCAGCAGGAGAGCCTGGGTCAGACCAATGTCTTCAGGAGTGAACAGATCGCGGCCGTTGCCAAAGAACTCTCGTTCCATTCAGTCGAGGACATGATTGCACAGATCGGTTTCGGCAAGATCTCGCCGAGGCAGGTGGTGGGTCGGCTCAAGCCCAGGCTTGACATCCGGGCCGATAAGTCACAGGGGCTTGTCAGCAAGATGGTCAGCCGGTTCAGACGGCCCAGGACCGATCACGGCATCAGGGTAAACGGGGTGAGCGATATGCTCATCCATTTCGCCAAATGCTGCTCTCCCCTTCCCGGCGAACGGGTGGTGGGATTCATCACCCGGGGACGGGGGATCACCGTCCATCTGAAGTCGTGCAGGCATATCCAGAAGGCCGATCCGGACAGGCTGGTTCCGGTATCGTGGGACGCAGCGGCAAAAGACGCCTACCCTGCCACCCTGAGGGTGACCAGCGTGGAGAGGAAGGGGATCCTGGCTGACATCAGCACGATTATCAGCCAGAAGGATGCCAATATCATCCATGCCGATATCAAGACGACCGTGGACAACAAGGGCATCTCGGTTTTTACGCTTGAGGTGGAAAACTTCAAACAACTGCAGGATATTGTGAGCGCCATCAAAAAGGTAAAAAACGTGTTGATTGTAGAGAGGCTCTAAGCCGATGCATTCCTGCTGTTTGACGGTTTCACCACCCGGCCGGACCGGATGCAGCTGGTACACGCCTTTATCTTGGCAGGCTGTCCGTTCACGACGCATCGGACACTCTGAAGGTTCGGGAGCCAGCGCTTTTTGGTCTTGTTGTGGGCGTGGCTGACACTATAACCTGTTACCGGCCTTTTGCCGCAGATTTCGCATATTCTTGACATGGGACGTCTCCTTGGGACATTCAGAATTTTTAGAATTTTATAATTTAATTGATATCGAAACGGATATCAAGTATTTTTTTACCATACCCGAGATGTGACAAACCCTCAAACACCCTTTTGTCTCACACAGAGCCCCAACGAACGTCAAGACACAGGGTAACCGTTCATGGGTTCAGAGGTTTGACCCGGTTTAACCCGGCCTTGAACGGTTACGATTTCTTTTCCAGAGGACATGCACATTGATTACATCCCAAGAAAGACCGGGAGACGCCCTGCTCTCGCCCGACCTCAACCGACTGCCCGATACCCTGCACCATATCCATCTCATGGGCATCTGCGGGACGGGAATGGCATCCCTGGCCGGGATGCTGAAAGATAAAGGCTATCGGATCACCGGGTCGGATCAGAATGTCTATCCTCCCATGAGCCTCTTTCTTGAATCGCTTCATATCCCTGTCTGTAACGGCTACCACGCGAAAAACCTCTATCCCGAACCGGACCTGGTAATCGTGGGCAATGTCATCACTCGAAAAAATCCGGAGGCCCTCGCCCTGTCGTCCCGTCGCCTCCCCTACCTCTCCTTTCCCCAGGCCATCGGACACTTCGCATTGAAGGACCGGCAATCCATTGTCGTCAGCGGGACCCACGGAAAGACCACCACCTCTGCGCTCATTGCATGGATATTGGAAAAGGCGGGGATGGACCCGGGATTCATGATCGGCGGAATCCCCGGAAACTTTGGGAAGAATTACAAGACAGGCAAAGGCCCCTGCTTTGTGATAGAAGGGGATGAATACGATACGGCATTTTTCGATAAGGGGCCGAAATTCCTGCATTATCGTCCATGGGTCACCATCCTGACCAGTATTGAGTTCGACCACGCAGACATCTATCGCGACCTGGACCATGTGGTCGATAGTTTCCGCAGGCTAATTGGGCTCATCCCGGCTAACGGACTTCTCATCGCAAATGGAGATGACGATATCGTTACCCGGGAAATCAGGGGGGCCGCATGCCGGACAGAGACCTATGGATACGTTGAAAACAATGAATGGCGGGCTCAAAACATCTCCATCCAAGAGGTCTTCACCCGACTGACGATCGTCAAACAAGATAAAGCAGTCCCCTTTTCCACGTCCCTCTATGGCCGGCACAATATCGCCAATCTCCTGGCAGCCGTGGTCCTGGGGCGCTTCCTGGAGATACCCTGGATGATCCTTGAAGAGGCCGCCAGGACCTTTCGCGGGGTCAAGCGCCGGCAGGAGATCATCGGGGAACGAAGCGGGATCCTGGTATTGGACGATTTTGCCCATCATCCCACTGCGGTCAGGGAGACCATCCAAGCCGTCAGAGACAAATACAGGAATCGGCGTCTCATCGCGGTCTTTGAACCCCGATCCAATTCCAGCAGGCGAAAAATCTTTCAGCGCCAATATTCCATCTCGTTTGACGCGGCAGACCGGATCTTCATCCCCGAGCCCCCTTTCATGGAGGGCATCCCCGTTGAGGAACGTTTCTCGTCGCAGCAACTGGTCTTTGATCTCAACCAGCGGGGGCTCGCGGCCTCCTTTCATGAAACCACGGACAATCTGTTAGGGGCCTTGATTCAACAGGCCCGATCCGGGGACGTGGTCCTCATCATGTCCAACGGCGGCTTTGATCATCTGCATCGGCGGTTGCTGGCGTCCCTGGATTAGGTACGGATGCTTTCCATGGTGACTATAAGCTCCTTCACTTCCGCGTTCCGCGCTCCGAATACCGCGCTCAAGACAGGGAAGACCGACAAGAGAACGGGGCCGATCAGCTCGTGAAGATTATCGCCAAAAGGAGTCACGCATGAACTACACCCTCTCCCGGGTGGGCACAGGAATGGGCGTGGGTTGGTTTGCCTGTGTGCCGGAACCGGAACCCACATTCGAGAAGGCCCTCCTGTATAGCCGGGAACATCTGAATGACCTGTTTATGCGCAGGCATCTTCTGAACATCATGCGTGAATTTGAGCCGCCCCGGTTGGAATCGATTATCCTCAAGGCCCGAAACGGCGACCTGCACCTCCTCGCCCTTGCCTATGAGGCCTGCATCCTGAACACCCGGTTCGAATCCCTGAAAGGACATTTTCAGGGAGTGGATCTCCAGGAACTGGCCGAATCCACGCCGATGATCGTCATCCCTTCAACAGTGAGGGACCGTTCTGAACAGAACTTCTACTGGCTCAAACAGTTCTCCGCAAATGCAAACCTGCTCAGGCCCCTCCCATCCCCGGATGATGCCCCATTCCCCCTCCCCTTTGACCGGGAGGCAATTGATGAATGGCGGCGAAGGGTGGTCTCCATCAAAGAGATGGCCTCGCCTTCAGCAAAAAGCAGGATAGCCCCCGACAGTCCGCCTCAGAAGGAGGCAACCAAACAACTGCGCAACAAACTGGAACAACTGGGCGTCCTCACCGGCTGGGATATGCGGACCGAGGCCACGCTCAGCCCTTTCGCGATTGAAAGGCCGTGGAATCTTCGCATCAGCGTCGATGACCGCACGAACCACTGGCAATTGTCAGGGACCCAGACCGGATACGGCCGGGGGCTCAATATCTCCCATGCCCGGATATCGTGTCTCATGGAGATCGTTGAGCGCTATTCGGCATTTGCGAGCATCGGATCGGGCCGGGTCCAGGGATACCGGAAAGACTATCCCCTCCTCCGGGGGTCCTATGATGATCTCATGGTCAAAGGGCTCAAGGCGGTCAATCCGAATGACATGTGTCTGGAGGTCCCCTACCGGGGCCAGTCAATATCGTGGATCGAGGCCGAGCGCGTGTCAGGCGAAAGTACAGAGGCCGTCCACGTCCCGGCACAGATGGTCTTTCTCTTCTCGAATCTGGACGAGGTCAGCCTCACCAGCGGCCTTTCTTCCAACGGTCTGGCAGCAGGCAGCACCCTGGAATCCGCCAGACTCTCGGCCCTCCTGGAGGTCATTGAAAGAGATGCGGAAAAGGTGATCCCCTACACAAGAAAGCAGGCTTTTCTTATGAGATCCGACGACGGGAAGGTGAACGACATACTGGAAACCTGCGGTCAGAAGGGGATCCAAATCCAGTTTCTCGACATCACGCCGGAAATTGGAGTCCCCTGCTACAAGGCATTCGTTCAAGGACCCGGGGGCGTTATCCTTAAAGGGACCGGGGCGCATCTCGACGGCAGGCGCGCCCTCCTCTCCGCCATGACCGAGATCCCATACCCCTATCCCTACTGGTTCGGGTCCATGCCTGCGCCCCAAGGGCTCGAATACGTGCAATATGAAGACCTTCCGGACTACGCCTCAGGCGACCCTTCAAAAGACCTTGACCTCTTGGAGAGGCTTTTAATCATGAACGGCTACACCTCGGTTTACGTGGACCTGACAAGGAAGGACCTGGGGATGCCGGTCGTCAAGGCCCTTGTCCCCGGTCTTGAAATCATGACCGTCCTGGACCGCTTCTCCCCCCTGGGCCTCCGTCAATTCGGCCATTACCTGGCAAGGGCCTAAAGCCCCATGGTTCTGACCGTGGGCCATCGCCGGCATGAATGTCAATTATCCCTCGGGTGTCCCGATGATCCGCATGGTCAGGACCTCTGTCGCCGTGCTGCCGATGCCGCCCACAGCCACTATATTCTGATCTGTCTGAATGGCCACGGCCTCGCCCCAGTCATCCCCCCGGCCCAGGTTGAAACTCGCGACGCCCTCATTTCCGAAGGCCTCATCCGGAACGCCATCGGCATCGTACCTGAGAACGAGGGCATCATAGTCCGTGCCGTTATGGGTGTTGCCCACCACGACAATCTTATCCCCCTGCTGAAGAGCCAGCCTTCGTCCATTGTCGTTTCCAGTGCCGCCATCATAGATCACCACCCCGGCCGTGCCAAATTCAGGATCCGGTGTCCCGTCCCCATGGTATCTGAGAAGGATCACATCCAGATCGGTCCCGTTGCTGTTGCTCCCCGACACGACGAGCTTTCCATCCTCATCCATCACGACCCCCCGGGCCCCGGCATTCTTGTGCCCCCCGTCGAATAAGACACT
>JAWOIH010000007.1:0-5551 GCA_046484725.1 Candidatus Desulfacyla sp.
CCGTGTCCGCAGTTATTGTCAAGGCCATTGAGAATGAAAACGAACTGAGGTATTCAGGTCCCCTGATCGAAGGGGGTCAGGCCCGTTATGTGTTGATCCCAGTTTTGGACCGCCGCAAATATCTGGGCGCTCTCCTCTGGATTCAAAAGGAGTAGCGGTCTTATCCTAACGCGGGCTAAGCCCGCAACCCAGTATCTGAAAAAACTACTGTCACCAAAAACATCGGAAAGCCGCATTGGGTGAGGATCCCCACACCTGACCAAAAATTTTCTTGTTTTTTGTGACAGGGTTATTGGCAATAAGGTACTAAAATGGAACCCGGTCACACGTTCACGGAGGAGTCAGTGCATCAATCGAATACGGATCGGCAAGGGCAATGAGCCTGTTGAACTGATCGCAAGGTACGCCGACCGTCATGGTCTGATTGCAGGGGCCACCGGCACCGGCAAGACGGTTTCTCTCATGGTATCGGCGGGGGGCTTCTCGCGTCCGGTTTTGCAGATGCCGGTGGAACGCACCGTGCTCCCGAATCAAACTTCAGTTCACCTCAAACCCTTGCAGCGTTTGTTCGGGAAGATCCAAAGGACTCTGAACTGGCCCTGAGGCCAAGGGTTTTTGATTCGAATAAACATGGAGGAGAATGATGAAAATTTCACCGGGACGATTGTTGTTGTGGGTTCTGTGCATCTTTTTTCAAATAACGGCTTCTGCCCTTGCCGCCGAATCCGAATTCTCAAGAAACCTCGTTGTTGCGGAGAATGGCGCAAACAGCATGAGAGAACGCATGGCGGCGATACACTATTTAGCAATATCCGGAGAGGAGCGCGCGCTCAAGCCGATGCTCGCAATGTTGACGAACGAGAATGAAAAAGAGGGGATCCGGTGTGGGGCCGTCAGGGGTTTGGCTGACCTGGGACAGGGAAGAGCCCAGGTCATTTCCAGGTTCGAACATGTGTATCGGGAACCGGGGACCGGAGAAAATCTCAGATATACCCTTCTTCTTTCCCTGGGTCGGATGTACGCCGAGGAATCCCTCCCCCTTCTTTCCGATGCCCTTTCCGATCCGAGCGAAATGATCCGCTTCAAGGCTTCCCAGGCAATCGGGTACATTGGAAATGAACCATCCGTAAAGCTGCTTGTCACCCATCTGAATAAAGAGCACGACCGGATGGTGCGGGCTGAAATAGTTCGTGCTCTGGGAGGCGCAAAGAGCACTGAAGCCCGTAAGGCGCTCATTCAGGCGCTTCTGTCCGATCCGTCCTCTCTGGTGCGCTGGAATGCAGCCCTTACGCTTGAAAAATGTGAAACCCTGAGCCCGGAGGCACGTTCCGCCATGGCGCCCGCCTTGAACGATCCCTCCCCCGTGGTTCGCGAGACGGTGAAAGGAATACTGCGATGAAACGAATCTCTCTTGTCTTATTGTTTTTCTGGTTGTTTTTCTGGGGGGCGGAATGCGAGGCGCTGGAAAAGGGGGCAATACTGTATCACACCAGCGCCGACGGCATCATCTACGGCAAAAGAGACCAGCTGGAACTGCCCTGTTCCGTGCTGGAGGCGACGCTGGGGGAATTGAAATCGGGCCATACGGGTCTTTATGTCGGGAATCTCCGCATCATCCATGCCCTGATTGACGGGATTGTGGAAACGGATTCCAAGAATTTTATTTCTGTCGATGAACAGAAGGAAGGGGTCGTTTACCTCGGGGCGAAATTGCCGGTGAACTATAATGATCCTGCCGAATGGAGCGACGAAAGAAAGGAGCAGCTCATCCTCATAGCCAAAGAGCAGGTCGGCAAAGGCTACGATATCCTCTTTCAGAGACAGACCGGTCCGGATTCGGGGGATTTCACCTGCGTGGGATTGGTGGAATACGTGTACGAGCAGGTGGGTTATACGATTACCCCGATGGGTTATTACAGTGGGGGAACGGGCGGCAAGAGCCATACCCAGATCTATAACTGCGAAACGACCCTGTGGCAGGACTGGGATGGCCTGAATACGTTTGCCGAGGAGGTCCGGTTCTCCCTGTTCACCCATCCACTCGACTCCTGCTGCGGCAGGGAATTCGAGGACCGGAAGTATATGTTTTTCCCTTATACCCAGTTCCTGCAGGGCACCACCGTGGGCGTAGAAACCGATATCCCGGTGACCGGGGAGACAGGTTCCGGCGGCGACAGTGGCGGATGCTTCATCAAGAGCATTGCGCCCTGAGAGCCTCTATCAACAAGACGTCACGAATTCGGCGATCTGATCGGCCCCGTTCGGACCGTGCCTTTTTATGCGGGGCATCTCCAGCAACCGGGGCAGATTCGAGACCCATTCTCCTGTTCGAAAGCTTCCTTCATCAATTGCAAGGCCGCTCATTTGGGTTTCTATAAAAGCAGACAGGATATCCGATTCCTGAAAATTCGGACGTTTGATAAACCCGAAGGGGACACCCCCGTGATAGACTTCGGCCAGGGTGCTGTAGCCCACCTTTCCCACGACCGCATCAGCGGCCGTAACGAGATCCGGGTGAAAGAACCGGGATCGATGGGGAAGCGTAATCAGGTTACGCCGGATCTCAAGAAAACTTCCGGCGCCCGGAATCACCACGTAAACATCTTCGGGCAGAGACAGTGCCTTCATCCCTTTGTAATCTTCCGGCACACCTCCCATGGTGACGAGCACCATTTTGCCGCCGTCCGGAATATTCAGGCCCTGCAGGACCTCTTTACCGGTGCTTCTCGCAGATCGGCTCACAGGCGGGACCGTGAGGTCCGCCGTCCTCGGCGAACACACAGGTTCCGTCTGCACGTGGTAATCCACCTGGCTGAAAAGTGTCCCTAGGTAGTCCCCATGCCGCTTCAAACCGCCATGGCTTCCCTCGTATTCCTCGTAAACCCAGTCCCAGGTAAAATTCTCCACCAGCAGAGACGGCACACCGGCCTCCCGGGCCGTTGCTATGCCGATGGGGGCGATGTCGCAGACGACAAATCCGCAGTTCAGCCTCTCTATTTCCCTGGCCAGTTTCCCTATCCGTTCCTTTTCAAATGGGATGAATCGGTCGAGCCGCTCGACGGTCCGTGCAAGATCCGCATGGAGAGGCGTCTCCTGGACGAGTCCGATATCCGTCAGGACCCCATGATGGGTGAACGGTCCAACAAGGGAATCCTCAAAAAACCAGGAAGGGATGGTTGTAAAAATCTCAAAGTGGAGGGTGGGATCCATTTCATGGAGAGCGCACATGACCGCCGACGCCCGGGCCGCATGCCCGAACCCATGGGGGGAAATGAAATAGGCGATATGTTTGTCTTTTTTATTATGGGTCATCGTTTCCCGGCACTCGCTGCGGGTTACTGGTTGCTGCGAGAGCCCCTCACGCCTAACGCCTTGCACCTTGCGCCTTGCGCCTTCAGTGCCCATTGACACCCGGGCCCTCCTGAGATACATTCCTGGCTCAGATCACTGAGGGGGTTTTGATGCAGACAGAATTTTTTACCATCGACAAGGTCATCCTGATCGTCTATTTCGCGGGGGTTATCCTCTTCGGGACCTACTTCCGCAAAAGGAGCAGCACCGCCGCAGGTTTTATGATTGCCGATGGAAAACTCCCGGGCTGGGCCGTGGGTCTTTCCATGCTCGGGACCTTTGTGAGCAGCATCACCTTTCTGGCATATCCGGGCCAGGCGTATAATTTCAACTGGGATGTCTTTGTCTTCTCCCTGACCCTGCCGATCGCGGCCCTGGCGGCGACCCTCTATTTCATCCCCCTCTACCGGACGAGGGTGAAGGTGTCGGCCTATGAATACCTGGAACAGCGTTTCGGGCCTTGGGCCAGGATCTACGGGAGCATCAGCTTCATGCTGGGCTCCCTGGCCCGCATCGGCATGATCCTTTTTCTGGTGTCTATTGTCCTTCATAACCTGACCGGGTGGTCCTATGCAACCATCATCATCATGACCGGTGTCGGCGTCACCGTCTATACGGTGCTGGGCGGCATCGAGGCCGTGATCTGGACCGATGTCGTCCAGGTGGTGATCCTCTTGGGGGGCGCGGTGGCGACAGCGATCATCCTCCTGTCGGGTATGCCTGAAGGCCCCGGCCAGGTGTTTTCCATTGCTCAGCAACACAACAAATTCTCCTTTGGGAGTTGGGACCTGGACCTGATCCGGCCCACCGCCTGGGTCGTCGCCCTGTACGGCATCATAGAAAACTTCAGAAATTTCGGTGTGGACCAGAACTATGTGCAGCGATACCAGGCCACCCGCTCCACCAGGGAGGCCTCCCGTTCCGTATGGACCGCGGCCATCGCCTATATACCGGTCTCAGCCCTCTTCCTCTTTATCGGCACCGCCCTCTTCGCCTATTACACGGTCCATCCCGACCTCCTTCCTGTTTCACTGGCAGGACCGCTGGCGGGCGACAAGATATACCCCCACTTTATCGTGACGCAGTTCCCCGCGGGGATTCGGGGGCTCATTATCGCCGCTATTTTTGCCGCGGCCATGAGCAGCATCGATTCATCCCTCAACTGTGTATCCACCCTGTCCCTCCTTGACTTCTATAAGAGGTATTTTCGGCGCCATGCCGGGGAAAGAGAATGCATCCAAGTGCTCAGGGGCTTCACCCTCTTCTGGGGCATCCTGGGAACGCTTACCGGTCTGGCCATGATCCGGGTCCAGACCGCCCTTGAAACCGGCTGGCAGTTGGCTGGGATTGCAGGCGGCGGGGTTGTCGGCTTGTTCCTGCTGGGAATCGCGTTTCATCGGGCCAAACGCTGGCATGCCGTGGTTGCAGTGATCGTCAGCATCCTCAGCATTATCTGGGCTACCTTTGCCCGCAACCTGCCGGAACCGTGGGCCTGGATGGAATGTGCCTGGCACGCCCGGATGATCGGTGTGATCGGGACCGTCACGCTCCTCATTGTGGGATCTGGTCTCAGTATGGCCACGATATCAAGGAAGAACAGGCCCTGATTGCAGGTGCGGGTTGCCGGTTGATCGTTGCTGGATGTTTTAAGGCGAAAACGCATTCCCGAAACGCCCTGCGTCTCTTCGGGGCAGAGACAATGCTGCCGCCCCGTTGATGATTCATGACGGCAGCCGCAATTTTCCCGCTCATCCGAAGCCCAGGTGTCGCAACCGGCCGGAACCGCGCCCTGCGCTCGCAGAATCCCCCACTAAAAACTCATTGCTGCCGCCGTGCTGTCGTCATAAATCCCGAAGATACGGTGTAACCGGGTCAATTCAAAAACGGCCCGCACCTGATCTTGAAGGGCGGATATCTTGATGTCCCCCCCCAACTTGTTGACCGTCCGAAGAGATGAAACCAGGCTGCCAAGCCCCGAGCTGTCTATGAAATCCACGCCGGCCATATCAATAACCAGCTTTACGCGGTTTTCCCGGCTTAGCGAACTGACCTTTTCCTTCATCTCTCTGGCCGAAAATGAATCCAACCGCCCATCCAGTTTCAATATCTCCACATCATGGATCGTCTCCTGCCCTATTTCCATCCGTTTCCCCCTGTTTCAGAATTGCGTATTGAATATTTAAAATTAAATATTTTCAAC
>JAWOIH010000010.1:0-2699 GCA_046484725.1 Candidatus Desulfacyla sp.
GTTCCGGGTTCAACGTTCAAGGTTGGGGACAAAGACAGAATGGAGGACCCCAAAACCTGCTGAAGCAGGCTGTCTTCGCTAAATAGATTCCCATGGACCCCTGGTTTTCATGAGGCAACGAAAAGAACGGGGTTGTCATAAGACAATCCGCCTCCAACGTCGAACCCGGGGGGGCAGAAATGAAACCCTGAACCACGCCGAAGGCGGGTAAACCCCTGAACCCTTGAACCCGTGAACGGTTACAAAAGAGAAGATGAAATCTGCGCAGGCGGATTTCATCTTTTCTGAACGCTGAACACCGAACGCTGAGGACTCGCAGTGTTGCCTGTGATTCGCTGAAGCCTTTCTATCCTGATCATAGAAAGGCTTCGGCATTCAAAGGCGCCGTCGATGTTTACAAGAAATGCATCAGGGAGATAAGGAGTCATGGACAGAATCCCGATTACCAGAGCAGGGCTGGAAAAGGTGAAGGAAGAGTTGATTCGCCTGGAAAGGGTGGAAAGACCCGCCAACATCCGTGCCATCGAAGAAGCCAGAGGCCACGGAGATCTGAGCGAGAACGCCGAATATCACGCGGCCAAGGAAAGACAGTCTTTTATTGAGGGTCGGATCAATGAACTGAGGGCCTTGATCGGGCAATCCGAGGTGATCGAGCTGGACGCAAACCCGTCCGACACCGTTGTTTTTGGGAAGACCGTTCGGTTGTATGACATCAACAGCGAAGAGGAAACCTCTTACCAGCTTCTCGGCCCCTACGAATCGGCGCCTGAAGAGGGGAGTATTTCCGTGACGTCGCCCATCGGGAAGGCGCTGATCGGCATGAAGGTGGGGGACGAAGTCCGGGTCAGAACGCCCAGAGGAATTCAGGAATTCGAAATCCTGGACATTTCCTAGGGGGTTGATATGCCCTGTAGAATGTTCATACACGGCCTTGAGAGCAGTGATCAGGGAACCAAGGCCGTCTTTTTCCGTGAAAACTACCCGGATATGATGACCCCTCATTTTACGGGGTCCCTTCAGGAAAGAATGGACAAGCTCAGGGCCATGCTCCCGGAACAAACAGACATTGTTCTGGTGGGCTCGAGCTTCGGCGGTCTCATGGCCTCCCTTTTTGCGCTGGAGAACGAAGCGCGGGTGAGGAAACTCATCCTCCTTGCCCCGGCCATCCATCTCATGGATGCATCCTACCGGCAAATGAAAACGGCCGTTCCCGCCCGGGTTTATCACGGCAGGCAGGACGAAGTGATCGACATCCAGGAGGTTCAGAGGGTGGCGGAGGCCCTTTTTGCAGACCTTCGATTCCACGCCGTAGAGGATGACCACTTTTTGCACAAAACCTTTAAGGCGATGCCGTGGGATCTCCTCCTTTCATGAAAAACGCCTAGGACGATGTCGTATCCGATACATCCGAGATGTTGATTTCCAGCATTTTGACGGCGGCCAGGATTCGGCGGGCGTTTCGATAAAGGGCCGGAAAATCCTCACCCAGATCGGCGAGTTCCATCGCGGCTTTCTTCAAGGACTGGATCTTTCCGGCGATGGCAACCAGATCATAGTTTGTATCCATCACTTACCTCTCAAATCTTTAAACCGCCTGGCCTTCACATCATAGCGCGGAAGGGAACCGTGGTCGTGAAACTCCAGGATATACCCGAGATTGGTCTTGAGGCGGAGCTGGTCTTTCAGTCTTGCCTCGATCTGCTTGCGTTCACCCTCTCGTCCCTTGATGATTTCCACCTTCAGAGTGATGCGATCGATGTCTCCGTCCTTGTCCACAATGACTTCAAATTCATTGCCCAGGCCGTCCAAACCCCTGACCACCTCCTCGATCGCCGACGGGGACAGGAGCACGCCTTTGACTTTGGTGATGTCATCCGACCTTCCGATCACGCCTCCCTTGATCAAGCGGAAGGTGCGGCCACAGGGGCAGGGCTCGCCGGCCCACTCGATGATGTCCTTGGAGTCAAAGCGAATGCATGGCTGAGCCTGGCGATCCAGGGCGGTAATGATCATCTTGCCTCGTCGACCGGGTTCCTCGATATATTCCCCGGTTTCCACGTCCTGAATCTCCACCAGGAAAAAAGCCTCGTTCACATGGAGCCCGCCGGATTGGGCGGTGCACTCAAAACACCATGCACCGATTTCCGTTGCACCCGCATGATCGTAGACCTTGGCGGCCCAGGCATCCTCCATTCTCTTTTTGGTGGTGGGAATGCTGGCGCCCGGCTCTCCGGCGCAGGTGATCTTTCTGACGGCGAGGCTGGAGGGGTCGATGCCCATTTTGCG
Organism: Candidatus Desulfacyla sp.; assembly: GCA_046484725.1. Taxonomy (GTDB): domain Bacteria; phylum Desulfobacterota; class DSM-4660; order Desulfatiglandales; family Desulfatiglandaceae; genus AUK324. The sequence goes on from JAWOIH010000010.1 coordinate 2,287, forward strand.
GGCCGTGTCGGCCATGCCCAATACATACGTGGGGGTTGCCATCATGGCCGTGCACTGTAATTCCTGGATTTTCAGGATCCTGGCCTGGGTGTCGAGGACGCCGCCCGGCACGATTTCGGCGCCGATTTTCTCGACGGCATAATGCCCCGCCCAGAAAGCGACGAAGACATTGTAGCCGAATGGGATAAACACGCGATCCGAGGGTCGGTATCCTTGGGCCCAAAGGATGTACGACCAGCACTCGGACCACCATTCCCAATCCTGCCAGGTGTCCGGCTGGTACACAGGCTGGCCGGTGGTGCCGCTGGTCTGGCGGAACTCGACCACCTCGTCCAGGGGAACGCACAGGGCGTCTCCGTAGGGAAAGGGATCTTTGCGCTGAATGTCCCGCATCATGGATTTCTCCACGGTCG
>JAWOIH010000018.1:0-4054 GCA_046484725.1 Candidatus Desulfacyla sp.
ACAATCAGGGGGAGCCGGGTGTGCTGACGGACCCAGGCCAGGGCATCCATCTGGGGCTTTTCCGGCAGACTGCCATGATGGAAATACCAGGGGGGACTGAAGCAGGCATTTCCCATACCTACATGGATCGCATGGAATCCCATTTCAGCGGCCCCTTCCACCAAAGGCAGGAGATCCTCCTGGCTGATGCCGAACTCAGGCGACATCTCACTCCCTGATATGCGAAGGATCAAGGGAAGGCTGGGGGCCCCCTCTCTCACCTGTGAAAACGCCTCCCTGGCAAAGAGGGTGCGATCCTGGCCATAACGATCGTCCCGTTTGTTCAGCTTTGAATTCAGGAACTGCGATATCAGATATCCATGGCCCCCCTGAATCTCTATCAGGTCAAAGCCCGCTTCCCGGCCTTTTGCAGCCGCCGAGCCGTAGCCCTCAAGGATCTTCTGAATCTCTTCCTCGCTCAGGGCATCCGAAACCGTCTCTTCCCTGGCCACACATGTCATGACCGACGGCGCCTTGGGAGGGCCCCCGATGATCTTGGGGAGGGCGGCCGCACCGGCATGATTCAGGTGAAGGCAGGCAAGCCGGCCCTGGTCATGGATGAGATCCACAATCTTCTTGAGTTCATGGACGCTGTTATCCAGATGCACGCACGGCTGTTTGGGATGCTCCCTCCCGTTCGCGGTTACGGAAGCAGGCTCCAGGATCACGACGGCCGGCCCGTTTGTTGCGATCTGACGATAAGAGGCAATCTGTCTTTCTGTCACGGTTCCGTCCGGGTTCCCAATCCCGAGTTTGATCGGGGGAAAGACAAACCGATTTACAAGTTCCACGCTGCCCAACCTGAATTTCTCATACATCCTTTCCATCGCATCCTCCCTTTTTGAATGTGTAGAGCCTTGCGCACATGTTCACTCCTACTCAGCCCGTTCTTTCTGGTTCAACAACACACGCCTTACCCATCGACCGGCCATTCCTTCGACCATGGGACCAACCCCAGTCACAATTCACTGCCTCGATACTCTATGCTTCCCCGGCACCTTTATTTCACCAGCCTGTTCAGGGCCTCTGATAGGGTCGTCTCGGGCTGAAGCCCCACAAACCGTTGAATCTCCTTGCTGTTTTTAAAAATGACCAGAGTAGGGATGCTCATTATCCCCAGCCTGGCCGCAACGTCCCGGTTTTCATCCACATTCATGGAGGCCACCACTGCCTTGCCTTCAAAATTTTGGGCCAGAAGCTCGAGAATCGGCTCCTGCGACCGACAGGGCGCACACCAGGGCGCATTGAAGTCCATAAGCGTTACCCCGTCTTCGATTGCCTTTTGGAATCCGTCAGCCGATCCGATCTGTTTAACTTCCATTTCAGTCATCTCCTTTTTCCCGATGCAGCGGAATTTCGTTTCTATGATTGTCCCACGACAGAGGCCTGTTCGAAACGTCAATCAATAATCGTGCCACCTGATTGTACAATACCCCTCCCGGGCTGACTTCATCTGAGATCATAGAATAACCGGCTAATATATAAACTAAATTTCAGATATGTCAGAAGACAGGAAATTATGCTTCCACAAAAAGAAATGGTTGACAAATCATGAGAGCGTTACTAATAGTGGATGGTAACGTTTCGGTAACGTTATGGGAATTCCTTCAATCCTTCGTGACTGCCAGATGGTCTTTTTCCAACACGGCACACAACCAAAAAATGTCTCACAAAAAGCCGCAGGGGCACAAAGCGCTTAAGAAATATATGGAGATTTCAGGTGTCAGGAAACTTGAACACCTGAACACTGGCCACTCATTGGGTTGCGGCTATGCCGTGTTGGGAATATAGGCAAAATAGAAGGGAACTGTCATGGCGGAAAAGACCATATTGGATCCCAACTTTGCGGGCCTGCTGCTGGAATGCATGGCGGACGGCGTGTTTACGCTTGATGACAAGGGCCATATCACATCGTGGAATCCGGCCATGGAGAGGATCAGCGGCTACACCGCAGAAGAGGCCATCGGCAACCCCTGCATGATGCTCAACTTTAGCCTCTGCTTTTCCAAAAGTTGTCCATCGGGCATCAGCCAGTGCGGCATCTACAAAAATGGACCGATTCAGGCCCAGGAATGCTTTCTACGAAACAAAAACGGGAATGACGTACCTGTTGTAAAGAGCGCAAGACTTGTGACGGACGGTGGTGGTTCAATCAAGGGCGTCGTTGAAACGGTCACCGATCTCACGGAGCTTGAAAAGGCCAGACGAAAGGCGGAAGCGGCCAACCTGCGTCTCGGGGAAATTCACAGGTTTGACAACATCATCGGAAAGAGCCATGGCATGCAGCAGATATTTTCAGCTATTCGGGCCACGGCCTCGAGCGATGCAACCATTCTTGTGCAGGGGGAGAGCGGCACAGGCAAGGAACTGGTTGCGGGCGCCATTCATTACAACAGCAACCGGGCCGGCATGCCGTTTGTACCCGTAAGCTGCAGTGCCCTGTCGGAATCGCTTTTGGAGAGCGAATTGTTCGGGCATGCCAGAGGCGCATTTACAGGGGCGGTTCGGGACCGTGTCGGCCGTTTTGAGGAGGCGAGTGGAGGGACAATTTTCCTCGATGAAATCGGTGAGATAAGCCCATTCATTCAACTTAAGCTGCTTCGTGTGCTCCAGGAGAGGGAGATTGAGCGGGTCGGCGAATCCCAAAAGCGGACCATCGATATCCGGATCATTGCGGCCACCAACAAGGATCTCTACGGTCTCATCAAGAGCGGCCATTTTCGGGAAGATCTCTATTACCGCCTGAAGGTATTTCCCATCCATATTCCGCCCCTTCGAAAGCGGAGAGAAGATATCCCGCTCCTGACAAGCCATTTCATCAAGCGCCAGAATGAAAAAACCGGGAAGCGGATCAAAGGCGTTCTGCCGTCGGCCATGGGAATCCTCATGGATTACAACTGGCCCGGCAACGTGCGTGAGTTGGAAAACGCCATTGAGCATGCCTTTGTCCTCTGCGTCGGCGACCAGATCGATATTTTTGACCTCCCGGTTGAAATCCGCCAACTCCCCTACCAGCCCGGCGCCTCATCCAAAGCACCCCATCCTTCCCCTGACCGTTTTTCTTCAAATATAAGGCTTTCCCGCGACATGCTGATGGAGATCCTTCATGAATGCGGCTGGAACAAGGCCGAAGCGGGCAGACGGTTGGGCGTGAGCAGGACCGCCGTCTGGAAATACATGAAAAAATGGGATATCCCGCTCAAGGGGCCGGAATGACGGACCGGACCCACCTTTACCGAATGAACCGGATCCGGTCCGCCCTTTCGAGTACAAGGGGATAAATGGCATCCTATGCTGTATAAGCGTCCAGTGGATCACCACTTCTCTCTCGCCCCGCTGGTCCCATGGCGGGCCCTTTCAAGACCGATCCTGTGGGAGCGGGTCTTCGGGAGATCGGCCCCCCTCGCCGTTGAACTGGGATTTGGTCTGGGGGATTTTCTCATCCGTACGGCCGCTGCCAACCCGGATAAGGACTTTGTCGGGGTGGAAATCGACTGGTTTTTGATCCGCCGCACCCTTCAGAAGCTCACGACAGCAGGGGTGAAAAACGTGGCCCTGATTCAGGCCGGGGCCCCCACGGCCCTCCACCGGCTCTTCAGACCGGCGTCCATCGAGAAGGTCTGGGCCATGTTCCCGGTCCCCTGGCCCAAGGCGCGTCACGGGAAAAAACGCCTCTTTTCAAAATCTTTTATAAGGCTCCTCAACAGCAGGCTGGTCCCGGAAGGCGAGGCCTTTGTGGTAACCGATGATCAAGAGCATGCCCAATGGATACTTAACGAGGGGATTGAAACGGGCTTCCGGGTTCGCAGCGAGATCATCCCTCCGCAATTCGGCACCCTGTACGAGGAAAAATGGAAAAGGGAAGGTCAGGACCATTTCTACAGGATTTTTTTCAACAAACTGGAGCATATTCCCATTCCCGAAAAGGAGGAGGTTCCATTGCAGACCCGCATCGTGTCATCCTTTCGCATGGAGGACCTGAGTCTCGAGCCCCTGAAGGGAGGGTCCACGGTCG
>JAWOIH010000040.1:0-23538 GCA_046484725.1 Candidatus Desulfacyla sp.
ATCGTATGTTTTCAGGCCTCGGCACACATTCAATAGGCACCCGTCCGGTGACCTGCAATCCATACCCCTCCAATCCGATAATTTTTTTGGGGTTATTGGTAAGGAGCCTCATTTTCTTTATGCCGATGGCAACCAGGATCTGGGCCCCCACCCCGTAATCTCTCAGGTCTGCCGCAAAACCGAGTTCTTCATTGGCTTCAACCGTGTCGAATCCCTGATCCTGGAGGGCATAGGCCTTCAGCTTATTTGCGAGGCCGATGCCCCGCCCCTCCTGTTGGAGATAGAGTATCACGCCGAGCCCTTCCTTCTGGATTATGGACATGGCGGTTTCCAACTGCTCCCCGCAGTCGCAGCGATAGGAGCTGAAGACATCCCCGGTCAGACATCCGGAATGGACCCTGACCATCACGTCCTTTTCCGGATCGATCTCGCCTTTTACCAGGGCCAGATGCTCGTAATCGTCTATGTCATTGACAAAGGCCATGGCCTTCCACTCGCCAAAAGGCGTCGGCAGGACCGTTTCTGCAGCCTTGTGGACAAAGGACTCCTTTCGCATCCGGTAAGAGATAAGATCTGCAACGGTTGCGATCTTCAAACCGTGCTCTCCGGCAAATATCTCGAGGTCCGGCAGGCGCGCCATGCACCCGTCGTCCTTCATGATTTCACAGATCACGGCCGCCGGCTTCAGGCCGGCGAGCCGGGCAAGGTCCACCGATCCCTCGGTCTGACCGGTCCTGAACAGGACCCCTCCCCGTCTGGCCCTGAGGGGGAAGACATGCCCAGGCTGAACAAGGTCTTGGGGTGTTGCATCATCCGCTATGGCGGTTAAAATGGTATGGGCCCTGTCGGCGGCGGAGATGCCCGTCGTAACACCGCGGGCAGCCTCGATCGATACGGTAAAGGCCGTCTGGAAAGGAGAACGATTCTTGTTGACCATTTGGTCAAGCTGTAACTTTTCCACGATCTCCGGTTCCAATGCAAGGCAGATGAGGCCACGACCCTGTTTAGCCATGAAATTGATAGCCTCCGGTGTTACCTTCTCGGCCGCTATGGTCAAATCTCCTTCATTTTCCCTCCCCTCATCATCCACAAGGATGATCATTTTCCCCTGTCTCAGGTCCTCTAACACGTCTTCTATATTGGAAATAGGCATCTTCAAGATCCTTTATTCATTGTGTATCATTATTAATGGCATCAGGGAACAACCCCAAGTTCTCTTGGCATCGCGCCTCCGAGATCAGGTCCTCTCACCAGCCTGTTACCTGACAAACCCGTGTTTAACGAGGGTCTCGAGATCAATCCCCGAGGTCTTTTTTTCATCCCGGTCCGGCCTCTCCCTAAAAAAAAGTTTTTCCACATACTTGCCGATAAGGTCAGTCTCAATATTGACCGAGTCCCCTGTCTTTTTTTTCAAAAGCGTTGTTGCCGTGCCGGTCTGAGGGATGATATTTACCTCAAAGAAATCATTTTCACAAGCATTAATCGTCAGGCTGATTCCATCCACTGCAATGGAGCCTTTCTCGATGAGGTACCGTGAAAGGCCTTCTTCAATCCTGATCCGCATGACCCACGATTGTCCTGACGGGTCTTTCATGACGATCGTGCCGATTCCATCCACATGTCCAGAGACCAGATGTCCCCCCAGACGATCCGTCAGCCGGAGTGCCCGCTCAAGATTGACTGCATCTCCCACCTTCAGGAGACGTAAGGTAGAACGGGAAAGGGTCTCCCCGGAAACATCCATGCTCAGAGATCCTTCACGTATCTCTGTCACGGTGAGGCATGCACCATTGACGGCGATGCTCTCCCCGATCTCGCAATCTGTCGCATTAAAAGAGGGGACAATGGATACCCTCATCTCATTGCGGGAACGTTGAATCCCGCTGACCTTGCCTAACCCTTCAATAAGACCGGTAAACATGGTAATGTACCTAACGCGGGCCGTGCCCGCAACCCAGACAAGTGTCTAAAGTGAGCTAACGTGCCTGAAGTTAAGGAATCCTGTTAATTCAATATAACCAGACTGCGTTAGCGTGTGAAGCGTGGACTTAGCACCGAAATTTTGTTTTTCGGACCACACTAGCAGTTTCAAGTTTCCGGTTTCAGCAATGGACCCATTGACCTGCCCTACCGTTTTCATAGTTTTCCTGGCAGAAAACCAGGGAACGAGGGAGTAATGAATCGTAACCGGCAATTTTCATCCCCTTCCGGCCATATCAATCAATACTTTCAATGTATCGGGATGATTAACCTGTTCAAACGCCGCCAATGCCTGCGCCATCGGGTATTCAGCGGAAATGAGTCTTTCCAGGGGCATATCCGGGTGAGATGCCAGCATGCGCAGGCCCACCTCAAACCGGCCGCACCTGGACCCGATGAGTGTCTGCTCATTGACGACCACGGTCGACAGGTCCGCCCTGATCTCAGCTGCGATCGTTGATTTGAGCACAACCGTTCCGCGGGGTCTGCAGAGGGTTACCGCATCAGCCAACCCGGCGGGCGAACCTGTGGCCTCCACGACAAGATCGACATTCCCCCTCATCCCGGCCGGAGATTCCAACCGGGTCTTAAGTTCGCGCCATTGGGCCTTTTCGAGCTTTGTCTTGTGGTGTCCAATGAGCGTCACGTCCGGAAGGGCCGTCAAGAGTGCCCATGCACAGAGAATACCCAGCCGGCCGTCGCCCAACACCACGGCCCGTTCCGAGCCCGTTAACGCTATCTGATCCAATATCTCAAAGGCTGCGGACAGCGGCTCCACAAGAACCGCCCTGTTGTCGGGCATTGAGACAGGAACTACGTGAAGGTTGGACAGAGGCAGCACACAATAATCGGCCATGCAGCCGTCTAAATCCAGGATACCCAGGGCCTTCCGACAGGGGCAATGCCGTTCCAGGCCGTTGCGGCATTGCTCGCATTTGCCGCACCCGACATTGATCTCGCCGACAACGCGTTTGCCCGTCAATTCAGGCGCGTTTCCAAGCGGAGCATGGGAATCGACCACCCCGACAAATTCGTGCCCCAAGACCCCCTTGAATCCCTTGTACCCCCTGGTAATCTCGATATCCGTGCTACAGATGCCCGCCTTGAGGACCCTGATTCGGGCCCAACCCGGCGCTGCCTCCGGTTCGGGGTAATCCCCCACATATTGGAGGTGACTGTCAAATAGGATCGCACGCATGGATCGTCTCAATGCCCCTCTCCTACGACCCTTCCACTGACCCTGTTTCGGCCCTGCTGTTTGGCGTGATAAAGGCATCTGTCCGCGATACGGATCATGGCCTCATGGGAGATGCCCTTCAGGCTTTCCGTCATGTCTTGGCCCGATGGAAGGCCCGTAACGCCGAAACTGGCCGTAATCCGAATCTCTTTTTCCTTATACAAAATGCTCTGCTCCGATATCTTTGTGCGGAGTCTCTCGGCCAGAACTTGTGCCCTGTCAAAATCCGTTTCAGGAAGAACCACAATAAATTCCTCCCCCCCGTAACGGGCAATCCAATCCACTCCTGAGCGAATCGACCCGCCCATTGTTTCGACAAAAACCTTCAAGACCCGGTCTCCGGCCTGATGTCCGTATGTGTCATTGACCTCCTTGAAGTGATCGATATCCACCATAACGACGGAAATGGCGTGACCGTAGCGTAATGCCCGTTGCATCTCCTTGGGAAGATGTTCATCCATATAATTGCGGTTGTAGCACCCTGTCATGGTATCGGTTATGGACAGCACACGAATCGCTTCATTGGCTTCTTTCAACGATTTTTCCAGATTCAGGATTCGGACAGCCGTCTTGAGGCGGGCAAACAACTCCAGGCGATCAAAGGGTTTGGTTAGATAATCGTCGGCCCCGGCCTCCAGACCGGCGATCATATCTGATCTGGAGTCTCTGGCCGTTAGGAGAAAGATAAAGACATAACCGGCTGAGACGTTTTCCCGGATGCTGCGGCATAGCTCTAACCCGTCCATCTCCGGCATCATCCAGTCGGTGAATACGATGGGAAAGAATTGCTTACTGAAGCATGCCAAGGCCTCCCGTCCGTCCTTTGCGGAGACCACTTCATATCCGGCCTTCGTCAGGGTCATTTCCAGAAGCATTCGCGAAACCGGATCGTCTTCTACGATGAGAACAGGAAAACGATTTTCCAAGGACAGACTCCTCTCTCTTCAAACCGGCGCCTTACACGTGATTACTTAAACACAGGCCTTTTCTTATCACTTTTTTGCACCGGAGTGAACAACTATCTGGACGAATTCTACGCCTTGACTCTCACGCCGTACATCGCTATATTCATAGCAATTTAAGGATCGGCCCCTGGATCATCAAGGGTTCCGGCGTCTGGGTTGATGCGGCTCCACAGCCGATCAGGGCGACAGGTACGAGGACATGACAGATCGGCTCATTGAAATAAAACAGGACACGCCTGGCTTCAACCCGTTTTTCGGATCGTGGGTCTGCCGGGACGATTTCAACCTCCTGGTGGATGTGGGTCCTGCCAACAGCGCTCACCGGCTGATTCAGGCGCTCTCTCTGCTCAACCTGGACAGGGTCGATTATATCCTTATCACCCACATCCATCTTGACCATGCCGGGGCCCTGGCCCGGATTCTGGAAGAATATCCGATGGCCCGGGCCGTGTGCCATGCGGACGCGATCCGGCATCTGGTCAACCCGGAAAGACTCTGGGCAGGCAGCCTGAAGATTCTGGGGGATATTGCCGGGGCATACGGTCCGCCAAGGCCGGTTCCCAAGGAGAAACTGATCCCGCATACAGGAATAACGCTTAAGGAACTTCAGGTGGTAGAGACACCCGGACACGCCATCCACCACCTCTGCTACAGTTATCAAGGGAGACTCTATGCCGGCGAGGCCGCGGGCAACTATCTTAACCTCGACGGTCTGGACTATTTGCGCCCGGCCACTCCCCCAAGGTTTTTTCTCGATGTATTTTTGAAGAGCCTCGACATCTTGTCGGGCCTGAAGGATCAACCGATACGGTATGCCCACTTCGGCCAGGCCCGGAGTTCCCATGCGATGCTGAGTCGGTTCCGGGACCAGCTTCTCCTTTGGGAGCAGATCATCGGCGAATCTGTCCGCCGGGGCGGCAGCCGCGAAGCCGTCATCGAAAGATCTTTTGGCCTGCTGCTCGAAAATGACCCGAATCTGGCGGCATTTCACACCATGGGTTCCGATGTTCAATCCAGGGAACGTATTTTTATGAATAATAGTATCAAAGGGTTTGTAGGCTTCATTAATGATAAACATTAATATATTTTCAGCAAAAGGGCACCTTAAAGAAGTTCACGTATGACACATCCTAATGATCTGGAAAAGGCCAATTTCAAGGCCCTCATAGAAGGAAACGGTGCAGCACGGATGCAGGAAAGGCTCGATGTCATCGATGTCTTTCTTGGAACCGAAGCGCATGTCACCCTTGAGGAGATCGTGCAGCTTCTGAAAGAGCGAGGTTATGATTTCGACCCTGTGTTTGTCGCGCAATGCATGAATCGGATGGTTGAGTTAGGATTTGCTCAGAAAAAGCAGTTCGAGGGACAACCGATCCGGTATGAGCATCGTCATCTCGGCAGGCATCATGATCACCTGATCTGTACCAAGTGCGGTAAAATCGTCGAATTTTCCGACGAAAGCATTGAGAGACGCCAGTTGGAGGTGGCCGCGACCTATGGATTCCACATGCTTCAGCACAGGATGGATATTTATGGTTTGTGCTCGGACTGTCTCTCAAGAAGACAACGATGGGTGCCCCTGGCAACGGCCAAGCCGGGCGAGAGGGTTATTATCAGGGAAATATCCGGGGGAAGAACCCGCAGGGCCCGCCTGGCCTCCATGGGGTTGCGTCCCGGCGATATCATAGAGATTATCGCCAACAGCGGACAGGGAAGGATTATTCTGGGCCATGAACACACACGGCTGGCCATCGGCAGGGGGGTCGCCCAGGTCATTTGGGTCGCCCTGGACCAGGAGGGCCAGGCCTGAACGTCTCAATATGACGAAGCCATCTATGCAGCCTTCTGCAGCATCTCCCTGAGACTGTCCCTGATGCCCCTTATGAATTTTTCACCCCTGCTTCGATACGTGTAACGCGCCATCTCTTCAGGGGTCACCGTTTCAGGGGTGTGGCGTAACTTGAGCTTGATCACAGCCATCCGATCGTCTAACAGGAATCTCCGGTATATGAGGCGCAGGAGGGGGAATCGGAACTCCGTTTCGCTGATGGATGCGGCCCAGTCCACAATGTAGGGATGCCCATCTTCTCCCAACAGGGTGTTGGCCGCGCGTTTGAGATCACAATGGGCCAGTCCCCTACGGTGGAAGCAGGTCACCAGTTCATTCAGCTCGTCAAAAAAAGATCCGGGAAGCGTCATCTCCTGTTCAAGGTTCTCGAGGCTCCTCCCGGGGATCTCCTGTACGACCAGGGCGATTCCATCGATCACCCGGTACAATGTCGGCGTCCCTTTCACCCCATTCAGCCTCCTGTAGGCCTTGGCCTCCCTCCATATGAGAAAGCGGCCCACCGTATTTCCGAAAAGAGATCTGTTGGCGCTGAAATCCTTGACCACCGCCCGTATCCCCTTCTCCTCCACACGCCAGATCGCAGGCCGCGTGCTGGAGGGCGCCCTTAGCATGCAGCTGCGTTTCTTTCGGAGGTCCGGGAGGCTCTGTGTCTCAAACAACGGGGTTTATCCTTCTTCATCGTCATGGTACTTGAAATAGGCCGCACACGTCCCCTCACTTGAGACCATACATGGACCGATCGGCGTACGGGGCGTACAGGCCTTCCGGAAGAGCGTGCAATCCGTCGGTCGGGCCGCGCCCCTCAGGATCTCCGCACAACGACATCCCGCCGGTTCCCCGGCAGGCGGCACAGCGATGTCAAACCGGATTCGTGCGTCGTGCCCAGAATAGGTCTCCCGGATCGCCAGGCCGCTTCGGGGTATGGTGCCCAGGCCCCGCCATGGGGAATCACAGGGTACAAACACCTCATCCATCATGCGCAGGGCCGCTGGATTTCCTTCCGGGCACGCCCCACGGCCATACTGGATCTGGACCGCCGCCCTCCCCTCTTCCACCTGCTCCGCCAGCATGAGGACCCCCTCTAATATATCCACCGGTTCAAATCCGGTCACCACGCACGGAATATGATAGCGTTCCGCCACCCTCTCATAAGAGGATGTGCCGATAATGGTGGTGACATGGCCCGGGCAGATAAACCCGTCAATGGCAAGATCCCCGCCCGACAGGAGTGCATCCATGGCCGGTGGGAGGAGTTTGTGGGCGGACAGCACCGAAAAATTTCGCTGTCTCTGTTCCTGGGCCGTCCGGATGGCGGCACCAACCGTGGGGGCCGTCGTCTCAAAGCCTATCCCCAGAAAAACCACCTCGCGGTCGGGGTTGTCTGCCACAAGCCTGAGGGCATCGACCGTGGAATAGACCATTTTGACCGTGGCCCCTTTGGCCTGTTCGTTTTGCAGGGAGGATGTACTGCCGGGAACCCTGAGCATATCCCCGAAGGTGGCCACCACGACGCCGGGCGTCTGCGCCAGTTTGACCGCCCGGTCTATCTCTTCCATGGCCGTCACGCAGACCGGACATCCGGGCCCTGAAACCAGCTCGATATGCTCGGGCAGGAGACTCCGGATCCCGTGTCTGAAGATGGCCATGGTATGGGTCCCGCAGATCTCCATGAACCGGACCGGTCGCCGCGAAACCGCCCGGATCCTTTCGGAAAGGGCCTTTGCTACATCCCTGTCCCGGTATTCATCGATATATTTCATCTCTCAATCCAATGTATTAAGGCTTAAGGCGCAAGGCATGAGGCGCAAGGCGATGGAGCCACAGCAAACATTCAGCACGCCACTGCATTTCCATAATTGACCTTTTTCAATTGTCAATCCTCATCCCCTTGTTTTTCAACAAAAGCGCCTTTATGGCCGAGATGTCTCAGCCCGGCGCAGACGGCCTGGCCGAGGGATAGCCCGCCGTCACTGGAAGGAACCCGGGCATGGGTGTATACGCTGAAGCCCTCGACCTCAAGTGCCCTGCTCAGGCCAATGAGAAGGGTGGCGTTCTGAAAGGCGCCCCCGCTGGCCGCCACCTGTTCGATTCCGGTTTCTTCCCTCATCATGAGGCACACGTCCCTGAACATTTGGATCAGGGTATTGTGAAACCGTCGGGCCACCCGTCCCCTCCCCTCCCCCTTTTCAACATCTTCCACGACGCCTTGAATGATCCCTGCGGTCTTCATGATCCAGCCGCCCCCTTCCGGCCTTAACTCATAGGGGTAGATCCCTTCATCTCCGCCGGCCTGCGCCATTTCCAGTTCCACGGCAGCCTGTCCTTCGTAAGCAATGGTGCGTCTCAGGCCCAGTAAGGCGGAGACAGCATCGAACAGCCTGCCGCAACTGGATGTCAGCGGTGAGTTGACCCCTTTCAAAGCCATCTGGAGGACAACGGAGGCCTCCGGTTGATTGAGATCCCGGACAAAGGGGATGGAAAGGTTGAAGAGCTCCTCCCCATAGGCCCTGTAGAGGTAGATCAGGGCCATGCGCCACGGGTTTTTGGCGGCGGCGTCCGCACCGGGGAGGGGCACATCCTCAAGATGCGCCTTTCGGTTGAATGAGGTCAAATCCGAGACAAGGATCTCTCCTCCCCAGATATGGCCGTCCGCTCCCAGTCCGGTCCCATCCATTGCCACCCCGATGACCGGCCCCGTGAGACCGTGTTCCGCCATGCAGCTGACGATATGGGCATGATGATGCTGCACAGCGGCGACAGGGCACTCCTTCTGGTCCCGTGCGAACCGGGTGCTGAGATAATCGGGGTGAAGATCGCAGGCCACCACCTCGGGATCAATCTCCAGTATCCGACTCAGGTGGGACACGGTCAAAGAGAAGAAGTCAAATGTCTCCAGGTTCTCCATATCCCCGATATGCTGGCTCAGAAACGCGCGGTTTTCCTTGGTCAGGCAGATGGTGTTCTTGAGTTCTCCCCCCACCGCCAGAACGGATGGGAGCATTTTCAGTTCGTCCGGCAGAAAGATGGGCATGGGCACATAGCCCCTGGAGCGGCGCATCTGGCGTGGGACCCCGTCCACGGCCCTCAAAACCGAGTCATCGCTCCTGAGATAAATATCGCGATTGTGCGTCAGGAAATAGTCGACAATCCCCTTCAGACGATTGAAGGCGGTCTCGTTCTCGATACAGATCGGTTCCTCCGTCATATTGCCGCTGGTCATGACCAGGGCCGTGAACGGGCCGTCCATCAACAGGCAATGAAGCGGAGTATAGGGCAACATCACGCCCAGATACCTGTTCCTCGGCGCCACCTGGGAAGAGAGGCCATGGGACCTCCGTTTCTTCAGGAGGACAATGGGGCGCTGGCGGGAATTAAGGAGTCTGGCCTCTGGGTCACTGACATAGGCCAAGTCGAGCGCGGCATCCATATCCCTGACCATGACGGCCAGGGGTTTTTCTTCCCGGTGTTTTCGCTTTCGAAGTCTCACGACTGTGGCATGGTTGGACGCGTCAACGACCAGGTGGAATCCCCCCAATCCCTTAACGGCAAGGATTTTTCCTTCCTGGAGAAGAGAGATGCACGCCTCAACGGGGTCCTCGCACGGAACAGGGTTGCCGTCTCTGTCGCGGAGACAGGGCACTGGACCGCATTCCCAGCAGGCATTGGGCTGGGCATGGAACCTTCGGTCGACAGGATCGTCGTACTCCTCCCGGCAGGCGCGGCACATGGCAAATGTCCGCATGGTGGTGGCGGCCCGGTCATAAGGGATATCCTGAATAATAGTGTATCGCGGACCGCAGTTGGTGCAGTTGATAAAAGGATACCTGAACCGCCGGTTCTTCGGGTCCCGCAGTTCCGAGAGGCAGTCGGGGCAGATGCAGACGTCAGGGGAGATCAACGCCGATCGCTGGGGACCTTCCCGGCTTTCCCTTATGGAAAAGGACATTTCGTCTTTCGGTTCGATCTCTTCCCAGCGGATATCAGCGATGTAAGCCAGGGGGGGATGCTCCGCAGCCAGGGCGCGGACAAACACCTGAATGTCCGCCTCAGCCCCCTCAACCTCGATTTCCACCCCGACAGGCGTATTGCTGACATACCCGCTCAGCCCGTACCTTGAGGCGAGCTGGTAGACAAACGGACGGAAACCGACCCCCTGGACAATGCCCTGAATAGCGCCCCTGGCCCGCTTGTTCATTGCCGTTAACGCGCCGACCTCCGTGCCTTCACCTTCTCCCTGAGCCAATCAACCCAGGCGTCGAGTCCCTCCCCTGTCTTGCAGGAAATCTCGAAAATAGTGAGGCCCGGATTCACCTTCAACGCCTCTTCACGGATTTTCTCAACCGAGCAGTTCACATAGGGGAGCAGGTCGATCTTGTTGACCAGAAGGACCTCTGATTCATGAAACATGAGAGGATATTTGGCCGGTTTGTCATCCCCTTCGGCGACGCTCAGGATCATGGCCTTGAAATCCTCTCCCACCTTGAATTCCGCAGGACAGACCAGGTTGCCGACGTTCTCCACCACGAGAAGATCGAGGGCGTCAAAATCGAACTCCGTGAAGGTATCCCGAATCATGTTCCCGTCCAGATGGCAGGCGCCCCCCGTATTGATCTGTACGGCGGGGATTCCCATGGCCGCGATTCGTTCGGCATCCTGGGACGACTGGATGTCTCCCTCGATGACGCCCATTCGAACTTCGTCCTTGAGGGCCCCGATGGTCTTTTCCAAAAGGCTGGTCTTCCCCGCCCCCGGAGAACTCATCAGGTTAAATACCAGAAGGTTCTTTTCATCAAATATGGCCCTGTTTTCCCGGGCGATACGTTCATTGGCCTCCAATATGTTCTTCACTACAGATACTTTCATGTTGCGACTCCTTTGTGCTGGATCCTGGATGCCTGATACCGGGTCATCCCCACAGAACGGTCCGCCATTGTCCCCGATTCCGGACCGTTGGCGCCCGATCCTCATTTTTCAATTATCACTATTCAATAATCAATCCCTCAGTCCACTTCCATTTCCACAATGGACAATTCCTGGCCGGACACGGTCTCGATATCGCGGCCGCGGCAGTGGGGGCACTCAAATGCATAGTTTTTAATCTCAAATCCCCGCTTGCACGCCCGGCACATTCCCCTGAGGGGAATCATCTCCATGTCCAGCCTGGCGCCCTCCAATTCGGTGCCCGCCGTCATCACCTCGAAACAGAAGGAGAGGGATTCCGGGACAATGGCCGAAAGCTGGCCGATATTGAGACGAACCGACCGCAACACCGTTGCATGGTGCTTTTCCATCTCTTCCTTTATGATATCGAGAAGACCCTGGGCAATCGACATCTCGTGCATTCAAAAGCCGCCTTTCCCGAGAAAAGGCCCTGCAGGGCCTCCCATTCCGCCCAAGGGCTTTGAGCTGACCAATCAAAATTAAAATGAGTTGAAAACGGAATGGCAGAAGATGGGCATATCCCGGGTGGAAGATCTCTGATCCGCAATCCGCAATCCAAAATCCGATTATCCCTGCTGCAGGGCCACCGTCAGGGAGTAGATTTTCTGCCGCGCATCATTGAAAACACCCGAGACATTCATGGAGTGATTGGCAAAGATGCTGTCCGGAGAACCGTTAAACACCACCCAGGGCTCAAAATCACACCGCTCAAGGAGCTCAATAATCTTATCGATAAGTTTGAGCGAATTTTTCCGTTCCAGCACCTCATAAAAATCGATCCGGATAGCCCTGAATGACTCATGCAGGGCATAGGCAACACCCTGGGCATAGTAAAAATTGTCATCGATTTGGCGCCAGGGGATATTGACCTGGACCAGCTCGCCTTCTCTCGATGTCTTCTCCGCGTCTTCCGTGAGCGGCAGGACCGCGTTCTTGCGTTGGGGCGCATTGATCAGCCGCGTGTTTACCCCCCCCATGAGGGATGCATACTGGTTCAACAGCTCCACCAGATTATCCGACCTCGGGTAAAAAAATGACGACCCGTTCTTAAGACCGGCGTAGTAGGCCTGAAGGTCTTTGCGGGCCTTCTGCCATCTGCTTTCGGCCGATGGAAACCACCATTTCAGGGGGTCGTTTGAAACCGCAGTAAAGGCCCCTTCGGCCCAACGATCCAGTTTATCCGTGGTCCGCATTCGGGATAGATTGTCCCTCAGCACCCGTATGTTGTACCGGAGCACCTCCAGTTCACCGATCTGGAAGTTGGGCATATTGTCTAAAAAGACGGTAGGCCAAAAGAGGTCGTTGGGCAGCCAGTTATCGCTCATCTGTTCAATCAGAAGCTCATTGACCTTGACAAAAGCGGCCCCTTTGACATTTTTGTCCAATTCGCCCAGTTGGAGCTGCCCGGGCTTCCTTGAATTGATCGCCATAATAATGAGAGAAATCACCACCAGAACCAAGATGATAAGACCGATAAGGCCGCCCCGCCTCATTTTTTCTTTATCTTCGTGTCCCTTCGCTTTCATGGCTTTTTACCCCTTCTGAACTCGCTATCCTGTTATGATGAATAGAACCTTCATCTCTAACTTCCCCGCAACTTGCGCAGAAGTCATTGCACTATCGATTTGCGCCCCGTAAAAAAACTTCGAGCCTTTGTGTCTCTGTGTGAGATATGTTTAGCGGCGGCTATGTCGCTTCAGCCTTTAAATGATGCCATCAATCTTAGAGGCGATCAGCTCCGATTGTCAACAGGGAATGTGGGTGCATCCATCGTCCCTACGCCTTTTGGGTGTAAGGGTCCCGAAGTCCTTTTTTATATATCTTGCCGGAGCCTGTCTTCGGGATGGTTTTCAGAAAATCAATGCTTTTCGGCGCCTTGTAATGGGCCATTTCATTCTTGCAGAATGAAATGAGTTCTTCATCCGTCGCCTCACACCCTTCCTTCAACACCACACAGGCCTTCACCGCCTCCCCCCAGTGGGGATCCGGCACCCCGATGACCGCCGCCTCCAGGATGGCCGCGTGCTGATACAGGACATTCTCCACCTCGGTGGAATAGACGTTTTCGCCCCCGGTCAGGATCATATCCTTTTTTCGATCCACAATGGTTACATACTGTTCCTCGTCAATGACAGCCAGGTCCCCGGTGTATAGCCAGCCGTCACGGATCGCCGCCTCGGTTTCCCCGGGCAGTTTCCAGTAACCGGGCGTCACGGTATCCCCCCGGACAATAATCTCCCCCACCTGGCCATTATCCGTCGCCACATCATTCCCCTTCTCATCCACCACCCTGAGGCTGACGTTGACGAACTCCCGGCCGGTCTTGGCCTTGAATTGGAGCTGTTCCTCCCAGGGGAGGTCGTTGAGATGTTTTTTGAGAATAGAGAGGGTCAGATAGGGGCTGGTTTCAGTCATTCCGTAGGTCTGAATATAGTCGCACTTGAAGGCATCAATAATCTTGCGCACGGTTTCAGGGGCGATCGGCGCCCCCCCGCTCAGGATAACACGGAGACTCGAATAATCAAATCTGCACACATCAGGATGATTGACCATCAGGTTCAACATGGTGGGAATCAGGTTGGACAGGGTGATCTTTTCCTTCTGGATCATGCGAAGGGCCTCAAGGGGCTCAAACGAGGGGAGGATCACATGCTTTCCGCCGACCCAGGTAACGGCAAAGGTGGCCCAGGCATCGGCCAGGTGAAAGAGCGGGGCCACATGGAACCAGTTGTCGCTGTCCGTGAGGTGGAGTTCGGCAATGGTCCCCAGGGCATGACTCTTGACATTCTTGTGCGTCAGCATCACCCCTTTGGGCCGGCCGGTGGTGCCGCTGGTATAGTAGAGCTGGGCCACGTCATCATCTTTGATGGACTGGGCAGGCGGCGGTTCCGGCCTCTGACCGGCCAGGAGCGACTCGTAGGCCTTCTCCCCGGGCCCGGCCGGTTCAACGTCGGCCCGGGTCCAGATCACCCGTTCGATGGTGGGGACGGATGCAGGAAGGTCCTTGACCTTCTCGTGAAATTGGCCCTGTGAGATGAGGATGCGCGTCTGGCTGTCATTGAGGATTACTGCCAACTCCTTGGCGGAGAGGCGGAAATTGAGGGGGACCAGGATGGCGCCCAGGTGGGCCGCGGCAAAGTAGGCCTCAAGGAATTCGTTTGAATTCTCGTGGATAATCGCCACACGCTCATTCCGCCGGAGACCCAAGGAGATCAATCCCTGACACAACCGCCAGACCCTTTGGGCAAAGGTCTGATAGTCCATGCGGGTCTCGCCGCAGACCACTGCCTCCTTTTTGGGATGCAGCTTGACCGCCTTGGGGAGAAGTTCATCGAGTGGCATGGATATACCTCCGTAAACAAAATCGCCGACACATGCCCATTTATCATAAGAGATTCGAGACAAAATTGCAAGGATCATGTCGCGGCCGCGACATTTCCAGTGAGAGATCCCCAAAAACCTTCCCGTCCCTATCTACCCGCCTCAACGGGGCCATTAACAAACTGTACCGTGGAGAACCGGTTCAACCTTCGTAAAATCTTCAATTGCTTTCAGTGCCATCAGAATGACGTCGAAACTGATCATGGAAGGTTCTCCGCCGTCCCGCAAATAGCCTGCAACATATTGCTAAGACTCAGCAAATAAATCGAAAAACTTCTTTAATGGAGCCGCAGACTTTCATCTTCGAGCCATTCCGGCAGGGGTGGGTTCGATTTGCGCAGGCCTACGGCAATGCCAGCAGGTCTATCAGTTCCTCGCGGGAAAAGGTCTTGAGCACGCCCGGATCGGTTTCTTTAACAATACTGTCCATCAGGTCCCGCTTCCTCTGAATAATGGCCGCGATCTTTTCCTCCAGGGTCCCTTCCGTGATCAGCTTAAAGACATGGACCCCCCGTCTCTGCCCGATCCGGTGGACCCGGTCCGTGGCCTGGTCTTCCCTGGCCGCATTCCACCACATGTCATAGTGAATCACAACGGATGCGGCCACCAGGTCGATCCCCACGCCCCCGGCCCGAAGGCTTCCAAGATATACGCGGCAGTCCGGATCGTTGTTGAATCTGTCGATGATCTCTCCCCGTTTCCGGCTTTTCCCTGTGAGGGAAACAAACTCCACATCCTGTGATTTTAGGAAGAGCGCCATCATCCGGATCATTCCGAGAAACTGGCTGTAAACCACCACCTTCTGCCCGCTGCCGAGGCTCTCTGCAATAATTTCCTTGAAAAGCTCCCACTTGCCTGACTCGAATTTCTCATATGCATCCCATTGCTCATTTATCATGGCAGGATGATTGCAAATCTGCTTGAGAAGGTTGAGCAGGGCGAAGATGTGGATATAGGGGATGGTCTCTTCTTCGTTCGTGAGGGCCTTGAGCAATCCCTCCGCCCTCGACGAAATGGCGTCTCTATACAGCTTAGTCTGGTCCTCGCTGAGCTGGCAGGTTCGAAGATCTTCGATCTTGGGTGGAAGATCTTCGAGGACCGTCTCTTTTCGGCGGCGCAGGGTAAACGGGGAAATGAGACGGGCCAAGGCATCGGCCTTGGGGCCGTGGGGGTCTGTTTCGATCGGTTTTATATAACCGTCTTCAAAATCAGCGTCCGTTCCCAGGTAGCCGGGGAGGGTCAGATCAAAAAGGGCCTTCAACTCCATCAGACGGTTCTCAATGGGCGTCCCGGTCAACCCTAATTTAACGGGGGCCTTGATTTCTGTTGCAGCCTGATACGCAATGGTATCCGGATTTTTTAGATTCTGAATTTCATCAAAGATAGCAACTATAAAAGAGATATCTTTCAACCTTTCTATGTCTCTTCTCAATATCCCGTATGAGGTCAGCAGGACGTCGCCGGCGCCCACTGCTGCAGCGAGGTCCCGATCGAGACCGTGATAGATGACCGGCTTCAGCGACGGGGCATGCGTACGGATCTTGCGATCCCAATGGCTCAGCACCGTGGTGGGACACACCACCAGGAAAGGACCTCCCCCCTCTCCATGCTCCTGAAGACCCACCATGAACGCCATGACCTCATGGGTCTTGCCCAGACCCATATCGTCGCACAGGAGTCCGCCAAAGCCGTTTTCAAAGAGAAAATGGAGCCATTCCACACCCCGCTCCTGATAGGGTCTGAGCGCTGAAGTCAGATCCTCCCGCGGGGGGAGGTCATGGGCGGGCTTCAGTTCAACCATCCTCCGAAACAGATCCGCCTCGTTGCCATTCCCCAAGATATCCACAGAACGGGTCGTTCCGCCATAGACGCGAAAGAGGTCCATTCGCGACAGCCCGACCTCGCCGGATTCTTCGGATGCGGGTTTCTCTTTGAAACGTTCCATAATGGGGGCGATGCTGTCGAATTCCTGGGATTCGCAATCAATCCATCCCCCTTCGGTGCCGATGTAACGTCGGCCCTCCTTTTTGGCGCTCAGTATCTCCGTAAGGGAGATGGATCGGTTTCCAAAGCCATAGTCTACGGAGAGCCAGCACCAGTCCCTGTCCAGAAATGCGGGGGTGATCTCGATCCTGTCGAAGGTCCGTATGATGTTAAGGGGTTTCAGGTCCTCACCTACCAGGCGTGAGGCGGCGGCCGCTTCATGGGCGAATTCATCAAAGAAGCGGGGGACCTGGGATTTTTTGAGCGCCATCCGCACGGGTGCTTGAAACTTGCGTTTGACTGGTGCCTCATGTTCGAGTTCAGCAAGTAATTCCATTTCCTTGATATAAATTAGATTTCCATACTGATATTTCTCAAGATGCTCCCTTTCAAAAAAGCGGGACTCTCCGTTTTCCTGAATAACTTGGATCAGGGGCCGGACCTCCAGATCCAGCTCTGTATTCGGACTCACCTTGAAGAGGGATTTCAGAGGGATGGGGTGAATAGAGAGGTTGTGCTGATTGGGAAGGAGGTCGTCAAAGGCCCTCAGTACCCGGTTCACCCGGTTGCGCGGGATTACCATGCGTAAGACCGCCTCCCCGTTTGTGTCCTTTACGGTGACGGTAAAAGCCCCCGTATTTTCTTCGATCGCCGGATGGAAGGTGCACCCGTGCCGTCCGAATTCCCGATATCCATGATACCCCAGCCTGTACCAGAAGGTCTCCTCCATGACCTGCCGGCGCGTCTTGAACCCCCTATCGTGCATCATGCGTTCATTTTCAGTGAGAGTCATGCGGGACAGCCGATCCAGGATGACGCCCCTGTTGGGAACCGCATCCTGATCCGAGCTGTTGGCACAGCGCTCCATGAACCTGACCCTGGCAGGTCCCTTCTGGTAACAGCGGACCATCTCCTCTCCGGAGGCACCGCATACCCGGGTCAACCGAATTTCATTTGAATTCAGGACCTGAACGGCAATCGTGTCCGGCCTTTCGCATCCCGCATCCGACATGATTTCCGACAGACGATGCCAGATACTCGCCCTGAAATCCGCTTCAAGTGTCTTTCCCCCAAGCCTTTCAGTGAGGGCCTTGGCGACCCTGGACAGTTCCTGGATATGGGGGCAGGTGCGCCCGGCAGACACGGAACAGGAACAGAATCGCTGCCGCATGCCCGATGTCCCATCATCCACAAGGATGGCGATGCCCGGTCGCCTGTCCCCCGGATCCGGGAACAGGGCCAGGCCGTATCGATGAAACTCGACCCGCTCGAAAGCCGCCTCAAAAAGGCCTTCTCCCCCCGATTTGGGTTGGGCCTTCTTACCGGCAGGAGGTATTTTTCTACGATCCGTCATAGGGCGAGAAAAATATAGGACGTGAATCTTCAGGTCAAGGCAAAAACCAAGGAGACATCCTTGGATCTTCACCCATGGTGTTGGGAAGCCGCTTCCCGGTCCAGGAGCCAGGTAAGGCGTCCATGGACCGGCCGGATCATCTGTGCGGGATATTGGACTGGAGGTCCCTCGATGATCGACTTTAATATCGGCGCCTTCTTCTTTCCTGAAACCAGAAAGACGATTTCTCCGGCATTGTTGAGCAGGGGAAGGGTCATGGTCAGGCGGTCGACAAGGGGATCCCCTCCCCTGACCGGGACCACGAGCCGCTCCTGCTCCCTCAATGCGCTTTGTCCGGGAAAGAGGGACGCCGTGTGTCCATCGGTCCCGATACCGAGAATGATGAGATCAAATACCGGGATCTCTGAAGGAGGTGATTGAAAAAACCGGACCAGTTCTTCCTGGTAGGCCGCGGCCGCCTCATCAGGGGAAAGATCCATTGGCATGGGGTGGACCTGATCGGGAAGGACAGGCACCCGGTCAAGAAGGTCGGCCCTGGCCGTGCCGTAATTGCTCGCCAAATCATCTGCGGGAACGCACCGCTCATCCACCCAGAAGATGTGAGTCCTGCTCCACGGGATGGTTGAAAAATAGGGTTCCTCGCAGAGCATCCGGTGCATGGGCCTGGGGGTCGACCCGCCGGAGAGGGCAACCGCAAAGCGGCCTCGCAACGCCACGCTCGTCTGGGCAAGTTGTGAGAATATGGCCGCGCCTCTTTGGGTTAGGGCCGATGGATCGGATTCCGTAATGATCGTCATTTCCTTCAAAGCTGAATCGCCGCCTATCGTCTAATGCCCGTAACAATTGATCCCCCTGAACTTCTCCCGGTACTGTCTCAGGAGCGGGGTAAGCTCCCTTAGAGGAACCGTCACGTTCTTCAAGCGCTCCCTGATCTCCTCATGGCTTAAACGGACGTTCAGGCCTCGCCTCGGGATATCGATATCAATCATATCCCCCTCCCTGACAGCCCCGATAGGACCGCCGTTATAGGCCTCCATTTCAACGTGCCCGATGCAAGGCCCCGACGTGGCCCCTGAGAACCGGCCGTCGGTAATCAGTGCCACTTTCTTATATCCGGCCCCCTTGATGGCGTCGGTCGGGGTCAGCATCTCAGGCATACCTGGGGCCCCTGCCGGGCCCTGGAAGGGAAGGACCACCACATCCCCTTCCCGGATCCCCTTGGATTCAATGGCGGCCAACAGCTCCCTCTCCGTATGAAAAACCCTTGCCGGCCCGGAATGGACCTGCATTTCCGGCTCCACGGCGGTCTGTTTGATAATGGCGCTGTCTCCCATGTTCCCCTTTAGCACCGCAATGCCCCCCTGCGCATGGTACGCCGTGTCATGAGAACGGATGACCTCATCATCCAGGACCTTCCCCTCAAGGGCAACCTCCCTGATGGATGTTCCGTTTATTGTCGGAGAGTCCTTTATCTGATCCTTGAGACGGCTGAGAACCGCCGGTATCCCCCCTGCCCTGCCGATATCGGCCATCTCATGGGTACCCGCCGGAATGATGGCGCACAGGTGCGGGGTTTCCCTCGAAATTCCGTCAAACCGGTCCACGCCGATCTCGATCCTTGCCTCTCCGGCGATGGCCGGTATGTGGAGCACCGCATTGGTTGAACCGCCCATGGCCATATCCACCCGGATGGCGTTTTCAAAGGCCTGGGGCGTCATGATGGTGCGGGGCCTCACGTCTTTCCGGATCAGGTCCACGATCCGCTTACCCGATTCGTAGGCCTCCTCCTTCTTCCGGGGGTCGACCGCCAGGGTCGTGGCGCACCCGGTCACAGACATGCCCAGGACCTCGGTCACCACGGACATGGTATTGGCCGTATAGAGCCCCACACAGGAACCGGCCCCGCAGGTCATGGCGGGGAGCATTGCCTCGGCCTCCTGCGCCGTCATCCGGCCCCCCTTGACCTGGCCCACCAGACCGAATCCTTCAATGGGATGGTGTTTCGAGCCGTTCACCACATTTGCCTTCATGGGCCCGCCGGTGAGAATGACGGCAGGAAGGTTGAGACGACCGGCCGCCATGAGCATCCCGGGCGTGATCTTGTCGCAGGCCGTAACCCCGACCCACCCGTCCAGGGAGTGGGACAGAACCATAATCTCGATGTTGTCCGCGATATGCTCCCTGCTGGGAAGGCTCAGCCGCATCTCCACATACATGGCCACCCCGTCGCACACCCCGGGGACCCCCCACTCCAGCGGCACCCCGCCGGCGTCCCGAATGCCCCTCTTCACTTCCCGGGTCAGTTCATTGAGATGGATGTGACCGGGAATGATGGCGTTGTAGCTGTTGGCCACACCCACAAAGGGTTTGTCCGCATCGAAATCCGTCTTTTTCAAGCCTGCCGACATGAGCAATGCCCGATGCGGCAACGTCTCAATATCTTTCTTCAATATGTCTGAACGCATGTGTACAAAACCTCCTAACGCGGTGAGTTCCGGGTATTCTCCTGGGTAATGGTTTGTTTATATCATAAAATCGGGTCTGTGACGATTGACAATTTCACGACAGCAAGACCTCGGCCGCCGCCCTTAAAGGTTGCACATTTTCGACGCACATGATAGATACATCTCCAGTCAAGTTCATTGTCCGCTGCCGTTGTCCGGGTGTATTGAAACATGAAGCCTCTTCTGATCCCTCTTTTGCTCGTCGCGTTCTCCCTCATCATGGGCGGGTGTTCCGCGATGGGGCCCAAAATGCCGCCCTTGGCCTCCATTGAAGGCGTGCCGGGGCACTTCGCCGAGGGCCGGATCATCGATCTTCACAACGGGAAATCCATATCTTTTGATGAGTTGATGGATGATTTGCAGAAAGCTGATCTGATCTTTGTGGGCGAGGTGCATGACAACCCGGAGCACCACCTGATAGAGGTCCAGATCCTACAGGAACTCACGGCCCGTTACGGTCCGCTGAACGTTGCCATGGAGTTTTTCGACACCACACAGCAGCCGGCGTTGGACCGCTATGTAAAAGAAGGCATCAGCGAAACCCTGTTTCTTGAAGATGTGAACTGGGCCAAGGCGTGGTCCTTCCCCTACCATTTTTATCGGCCCCTCGTATTCTCGGCCAAAGAAAAGGGGAACCGTCTCATGGGGATCAATCTGCCCAGCAGCATCGTCCGGAAGGTCGCCAGGTCAGGCATCGAGAGCCTCACCCCGGAAGAAAGAGGACATGCGGCAGAGGAGATCGACCTCAATAATGAGGCGCATCGCCAGTACCTGAGTGAGGTATTCAAAGACCACCAACAGGGTGAATTACGAAATTTCGACTATTTTTACCAGGCCCAGTGTGTGTGGGAAGACACCATGGCCCGAAACATTGCGCGATACCTGAAAGAGGATCCGAGGAGGATGGTGGTTTTCTCCGGAAACGGCCACATCATCGAGCGTTTCGGCATACCGAACCGGGTCCTGCGCCGCATGCCGGCAAAAATGGCGACCCTTCTCTTATATCCCTTGACAGAACGACGGATCCTCAATAAAAACATGGCGGATTACGTCTGGTTGACAAGCGGGTGTTCAGCCGGAAGGCATGACCACCGAAGCATGAGATTACGTAAATTGGGAGAAAAGGACAAAAATGAGAATATCACCGGAAAAGATAGATGATTTGAGCCCAGAGAGACGAAAATCGGTCATGGAGCGATCCATGGAGGACATCTCGTCCATATTTGAAGATGTGCGGGGCATTGTGAATGATGTAAAGAATCGCGGCAATGCGGTCGCCTTGGCCCACTACCGAAAGCATAAACCGGATATCGCCGCCCCGGACCTGGAGGCTTCCCAGGCTGAAATCCGGGAGGCCTACGACAAGGTGGATTCGAGGGTCGTCGAAGCCCTCAAAAAGGCCGCACAGAATATCACCCGCTTCCACACCGCACAACTGGAACGGGAGATGTGGGCTATTGAGGTCTCAGAGGGCGTTTTAGCGGGACGGGTGAGCAGGGCCATGGATATCGTGGGCTGTTATATACCCGGGGGTACGGCTGCCTATCCCAGCTCCATCCTCATGACCGTTCTTCCGGCCAAGGTTGCAGGCGTCGGCACGATCGTGGCGGTCACCCCGCCCGGCAAAGGAATGACGGCCAATCCCGCCACCCTGGTGGCCGCTGATATTGCCGGCTGCGATCAGATTTTCAAGGTCGGGGGGCCCTGGGGGGTCGCGGGGCTGGCATTCGGGACAGAGACCATGCCGAGGGTCCACAAGATCGTCGGCCCGGGAAACAAATACGTTACGGCCGCAAAGATGCTGGTTTATGGACAGGTGGACATCGATTCGCCTGCCGGACCCAGCGAGGCACTCATTTTGGCGGACGAGACAGCCGATGCCGAATGGATCGCCGTTGACTTCCTCTCCCAGATCGAACACGACGCTGACTCTGCGGCCGTACTGGTGACCCCTTCCCAAGAACTGGCCTCGGCCGTCTGCGAGATCATCGAACGGGAATATGACACCCTTCCCCGTAAGGAGATCTTTGAGTCCTCCCTTTCCAGACACTCTTATGTGCTGGTTGCCGAAGACATGGATCAGGCGATCGATTTTACCAATGAATACGCTGCGGAACACCTTCAGATCCTGACCAAGGACCCGTTTATCACCCTCAACCGGATCAAGCATGCAGGCTCTATCTTCATGGGGCCCTACGCACCGGTGCCGGTGGGCGACTATGCCTCCGGCACCAACCATGTCCTCCCCACCGGTCAATGCGCCCGCATGTTCTCGGGTCTTTCGGTGGACGACTTTATCAAGAAGCCCACCTTCCAATATCTGAGCAAAGAAGGACTCGCCGGTCTCAAGGACACGGTCGTAACCCTGGCCGAGGCCGAAGGACTTCCGATTCATGCACGGGCCGTAATGGCCCGATTCAAATAGGGGGTCAGGGCCGGTGTTCCAATGGGGGCAAAGGCCTGAAGTTGAGTCACCGTATAAGATTTGTACATTTCGTGCGTTGAGCGTTTTTTTGCCGCAATATCAAAATTAAAGGAGGGTTGAAAGATGGCTGAAATCAAGGGATACAACATGCCGGATGAACTGTACTATCATGAGGAACACAGTTGGGCCAGGGTGGAGGGCACCCAGGTGACGATCGGCATGAGCGACATGTTCCAGAAAGAGGCGGGGGACATTGTCTTTGTCGATCTGCCCGAGGAAGAGGATGACGTCAGTCAGGGGGAGACCTGCGGCAAAATCCAATCCAGAAAGTGGATCGGCAAATTAGTGGCCCCTGTTTCAGGCGGAATCGCTAAAATCAACGAAGATCTGGAGGACGACACCAGCCTGATCAATTCGGATCCCTATGGGGAGGGCTGGATCCTGGTGATCCAGGCGGAAGACGAGAACGACCTTCAGGCCGAACTCAAAAACCTGATCCACGGCGATGCGGTTTCAGCCTTTGTGGACCGCGAAATCGCCAGGACAGAGGAAGAACGCGCCAAGGCCGAGAAGGGATGATCATTGCGTATTGGATATCGAAGCATGAATCGTGATGATCTCGTAAGAGGCCGAAATCTGCGGTTACGCGTTTGTAACCCCTCCTATTGCAGATTGAAAACGCCGCTTTTTGCGCGTCTTGCGCCTTTTTGGGGCAATGTCCATGTCGGATAGGGTCATGTCCGGAGAGTGGCGGCTTTTCAAGAATCTCACGCCGCGATCGACGAGCTGCACGAACCGCGCGATCGTGTCCGTGAGCGTCTGCAGCTCCTCGGGCGCTCCGTCGGGCAGCTCCCCCGCCGTCGTCGCTGCCATCGACGTCTTGATCTCGGCGATCTGCGCGTCCATCGCCGCCGGATCG
>JAWOIH010000165.1:0-4771 GCA_046484725.1 Candidatus Desulfacyla sp.
CTGGCGTCGGATTCCCCGGATAATGGATGATCCTGTGGGTTCAACAGGCATGAGATCCTCCTGAAACTTCAGAAGAAAGGGGCTTCAAAATGGACTTAGACGCTGTACGAACCGTGGTGAAAGGGAATGTGGTTTTTAACGATCTGGACCCGACCGATTTTGAAGTATTGATGGGTAAGGCAGGCACCAGAACGTTTTCTCCGGGTGACGCCGTTTACCAAAAAGGCGAGGCCTCTGGCGGCACCATGGCGCTGATTGCCTCCGGAAAGGTCCAGGTGGTTGCGGAAAATGGTTATGTGGTAAGGGAATTGGCGCCCGGCGAGATCATAGGCGAAGTGGGCACGGTCAGCCCGCAAGGGAAACGCACGGTGACGCTGACGGTCATCGAACCGACAGAGATCCTGGAGTGGCATATCGAGGATATCGAGGGGACATCGCCCGAACTCATCAAGTGGCTCAAGGACCTGGCATGGAAGCGTTTGAAATACTATTGTGAATAGGGCCGCAGCACGCGCAGCAACTTTCCTTTTGACCGGTCTTGACCTGCGAAGAAAAGTCTGGTAAAAGATACGACACAGTGGGCGATTAGCTCAGGTGGATAGAGCGTTGGTCTCCGGAACCAAAGGTCGCGCGTTCGAGTCGCGCATCGCCCACCATCATTATATCAAACATGATATCAATTGGTTACAGCAGGTTCGCAGGCCCTTTTCTTAAATATGCCGAGGTTTTTTTTGTTTTATACTCATAGCATTTCTCAATGCCTTCGTTTTAAATCTTCTTGTTGATCCGCACCAAACGTTATAGAGCTTTATATAGGTTTTGGTCAGAGTTGGTTTCGTTACAGTCCCTATTCCTTGCCCCACAATCGGAATTTCTTTATTGCACTTGATATAAGATATAAAGAGCAGGATTCTGTCAAGGGTGGCCATCATACCGCGAAGGAGCGGAAAAACAGCGTGCCGTGGATCAGAGCATATCTCATGGTGCAAGCCAGTTGCAGGCTCCCCATGAGATGAGGAAAATCTTCCATAGGTACCTGAAAAGAGAGGAGGCATGATTATGAATCGGCAATCTATACGACATATTTGCATATTCGGGATCCTGGCATGGCTGGGGGCCGGACCGGGTCTATTCCCGGCCGTAGCTGCCCAGGAAGAGACATCTGATGTTGAAAAAGGAGTGGTTGTGCTCACATACGGACCCATACACGAGGCATTTGCCGAAACCGTCGCGTTCGATCCTGAAGCAGGCATCGTTGTTCCAAAAGCGCCGCCGGATGCCATCAACGAGATTCCTCCGGAACAGAAACCCGAGGGCGATGTGGACTGGATTCCAGGCTACTGGGCCTGGGATGATGACCGAAGCGATTTCATCTGGGTGAGCGGCATCTGGCGGGCTGTTCCACCGGATCGGCAATGGATCCCTGGGTATTGGGTCAGATCCCAAGAGGGCTTTCAATGGATTTCAGGATATTGGGCCCCCGAAAAAGAAACGGATACGGCATACCTGCCTGAACCGCCCGAATCGGTTGAAGTGGGTCCCAATGTGAGTGCACCCTCACCAGACTATACGTGGATGCCCGGCTGTTGGATATGGTATAATGGCGCATATGCCTGGCAACCCGGTTACTGGGCGGTCATGCGGCCGGACTGGGTCTGGATGCCGGCCCATTACGTGTGGACGCCTCGAGGCTATATTTTTGTCGGGGGCTACTGGGATGTCGCTGTCGCCCTTCGAGGTGTGTTGTTTGCGCCGGTTTCCTTCGGCATCGGTGTGACCGTGGGACCTGGTTTCTATTTCATGCCGTCGTTTATGATCGACCTGCGGGTGTTTTCCGACTGTCTCTTCTGGAGTCCACGGTATCGCCATTACTATTTTGGTGACTATTATGCCCCCAGGTATTATCAACGAGGCATATTTCCATGGTTCTCCCCCCACGCGAGACGTCATGGGTACGATCCCATTTATGCACATCAGCGTTGGAAGCATCGAAGGGACCCCAATTGGGAAAAAAATCTGCATGCAACCTACCAGGCGCGTCGCAAATATGAGGCGGCCAGACCCCCGCGGACCCTCTACGATCCCAAGAAACCCCATCAGAAACCAATGGTCTCAAAGGCCTCGGACCGGCCCTTTCAAGCACCTTTTGTTCCTGTGACAAAAAGCAGAGAAGGTATGCCAAAATTCAAACCGTTGAGCCAAAATGAGCGCGTGCAGATCGAACACCGTGGCAAAGAGGTCCGCAACCTCAGCAGTGAGCGGCTGAAATTAGAATCTCGGGGGTTGGCCAGGCCGTCTGCAGGGGCTTCAACGAAAACCGAACCCAACAAGGTGAAACTCCCTAAGTCCCCGATCGCGGCCAAACCGTCCGCTACTCCGGCAAGACCGTCCACCGGTCCGGCTAAACCATCTGCTGGTGCAGCCAAGCCTTCCGTTCGTCCGGCCAAACCATCCGCTGATAGGGCTAAACCGACCGGTTCGGCACCCGCCAGAATGACGCCGCCGGAGCGTCTCAAGGCCCCCCAGACGAATCCCACGGTCGAGCCTCTCCAGAGGAAGTCCTATGGGGCCCCGGCAACTTCAGATAGAATTAAGACAGACAAGATGACGTTGCCGAACACCCCGAGTGCGTCACAACCGGCCGCCGGTCCGTCCAGACCGACCAGTCCGGCACCCACCAGAATGACGCCGCCGGGCCAGCAAAGTTCTCCTCAGCCGGGTCCATCGGTCCGGCAACCGCAAGGCAGACCCTCTGAGGGTGGGGAAAGAAACATAGGTGAGAGGCCAGACAGCAGAGGCAAGAGGCCGTAATTTCCGGCTATGTAGTCGGTTACCCGTTTGAGATCTATTTTGAACCGTCCATTGGTATATCAATTGTTCCCCGAAAAATGGCGTTTCATTTAGATGTCCCAATGTATGGGAAGCGAAAGAAAGGGGGTTTTCATGAAGGTATGCGTCGTCTACTATTCGATGTATGGACATGTCTACCAAATGGTGCAGGCTGCTGCTGAAGGAGCGCGGTCGGTCCCGGATGTTGAGGCCGTGCTTTGGCGGGTTCCCGAGACCTTGCCCGAAGGCGTCTTGGAGAAAATGGGTGCGCTGGAGGCTCAGAAGCGGCAGGCCCATGTGCCTGTATGCACGGTGGATGAACTGGCAAAGGCCGATGCCATTATTTTTGGAACGCCGACCCGCTTTGGGAATATGTGCGGCCAGATGCGACAATTCCTGGATGCAACGGGGCAACTGTGGGTAAAAGGCGCTCTGGTCGGCAAGGTGGGGAGTGTTATTGCCAGCTCAAACACCCAGCATGGGGGCCAGGAATCCACGATTCTGACGTTCCATATTACGCTGCTCCATCAGGGCATGGTGATTGTCGGCCTGCCCTATGCGTTTCAAGGGCAAATGGTGATGGATCAGATCACGGGTTGCTCTCCATACGGAGCTTCCACCATCGCGGGGGCCGACGGTGCGCGTTTGCCGAGTCAGAATGAGCTTGCGGGAGCGCGATACCAGGGTGAACATGTGGCAAAGATCGCCCGGAAACTCACCACGATATGAAAATGCCTGGTGCCGTGGAAAACCGATGGTTTTAAGGACGCCACCCCTACACATCCTTCCGTGGGCGCCCATAGGCTCTTAATCAGCCTCTTTGGCCGATACCGGGATCATGGGCGTCTCATTGACGATTAGCTGGAAAACGTCCGGCCGGCTGTAGTGGCCCGCCACATCCAGGTCGAACTTCCCTCTGCCGATATCGTCGAGATCGAGATCGGCGGTGAGGATGGTCTCTCCGTCGAAGTGGGGGCCGGCCAGCACCTCGCCAAAGGGGCTGATGATCGCGCTGCCCCCCCGCATCAAAATGGCATCCGGCGAATCCCCGAGCGACACGCGGACCGTGTTCGGGAAATCTTTCTTGCGGATGAACTGGCAGGCGGTCAGAACGAAGCAGCGACCTTCAAGGGCTACGTGCTGCATGGACGGCAGCCAGGTATCCCGATCATCTGCGGTGGGGGCACAGTACAGGGCCGTGTTCTTGGCGTACATGGCCATGCGCAGGAGCGGCATGTAGTTTTCCCAGCAAATGACCGAACCGATCCGACCATAAGGGCTATCCACCACCGTCAGGGTCGATCCATCGCCGAACCCCCAGATCATGCGCTCCAGGGCCGTGGGCATGAGCTTGCGGTGCTTGCCGAGCAACCGACCATCCGGCCCAAAGAAGAGCACTGTGCAGTAACAGGTGCCCAATTCACGCTCAATCACCCCGATCACCACATAGCTCCCGCAGGATGCAGCGGCCTCGCCAAGACGCTGGGTCTGGGGACCGGGCACCGGGATGGCTGCATCGAGGTACAGCCGGAATTCCTCCCGTCCGGCGGGATCGCGAGCACCCACCACGAGGCCGTAGTTCAGGCCCTTGGGATATCCCGGGATGAAGGCCTCCGGGAAAACGATCACTTTTGCGCCGGTGCCTCCTGCTTCGCCCATCAGACGAACGGCCTTGTCGACGCAGGCCTCTGTATCAAAAGGCACCGATCCCGACTGCACCACGGCAACGCGTACATCCTTTTCGGTACAGAATGAATTCATCTGTTTCTCCGTCCCAATCCCGGCCAGTTGAACAGCAGTATAGGCCCTGAGCAAAATCCCACTGAATCCCTTTTCCCGTAAACCAAGCGCCTACCGAAAGAAGCCTTCGAATGCCTTCTTCATCTCATTAAACGTCATGCCGTTTCCCAGGCAGAGTTTTGCCAACAGACAGCTTTTCAAC
>JAWOIH010000209.1:0-4722 GCA_046484725.1 Candidatus Desulfacyla sp.
TCTCTAACGAATTCATAATATTGTCTTGACCATATTTGTCAAAATGCCATTTTGGGTGTCTGCCCACTTATTCATGCTTAATCGATAAGTAGCATGAAAGGAATGCTTTATAAGATTTCTTCAAAGAAATCCTATGACGCAAAACCCCTTGGTTTTTCCCAATTAAGGCCTTCTATACATGCAGAGAACACATTTGGCTTGACAACTATTTGAAATTAGTGCATAGTTATTCAAATGCCATTTTGGCATGATATGACGATTTAATGAATAGTACCCGAACGGAAACCCGGAAAATCAAGAAACAGTGAAATATGAGAAGAGGTTCTGTTAATGTAAATTTTGTTCCATCAATTTTCAATTCTTGAATATTCAATTGTGCCTGAACGGCGTTTTTGTTCAGGCACTAAATACATAGCCTATCATATCGGAGAAAAGCCATGCCGGAAATTATCACCTTTGGAAATCAAAAGGGCGGCGTAGGCAAGACAACCACTGTTGTGAATCTTGCTGATGCGCTGGGCAGGGAAGGGTATCGCGTCTTGGTGATAGATGCCGATCCACAAGGGAACTGTACCTCGATCCTCTTGAAGGAAATCGGGCTGAGGGAGCAGTTTTCCCTGGTGAAGGCATTGGAGGCGCCGGTAGAGGAAGCGAACCTGTCCTCCATGGCCTGCACCACCTCGAATGACAATGTTGACATCATCCCCAATACCATTCGGTGCATGCTCTGGGAGAGGACCGCCGCCAACACGCCCGATTCTATTCTCGGATTTTTGAGGCTCTCCAGACATGACGCAGGCCTGAACAAGTATGACTTCGTCTTGATTGACACGCCGCCCAATATCGGCGCCATGGTCAACAATGCCCTGATGCTTTCAGACTATGCCATTGTTCCGATCCCGACCTCGGATCAGTTTGCCCTGGACGGCCTTGCGACCTTTTTGAGAATATTGCAGAATATCCGCAGTCAGAACGGTAAGCTGAGGCTGATGGGCGTTCTTCTCACCAAATATGATTCGAGGGCGAACGTTTATGTAAAGAACCGGGACAGGATCATCAATTTTTTTTCCAGCAAAGGAATTTATGTGTTTAAGACGACCATCCGTCACAATGTGGACATCGACCGGGCCCACATGAAACGTAAGACCATATTTGAATTTGATCCGGCCAAGTATGGCGCCAAGGATCATGCGGCCCTGGCAAAGGAAATCGCGCAAATTGTCGAGAAAGAAAACGCCAGAAAGTAGCAACGGATCGGAGGTTACGACCAGCGACCTGTTCGGGTCAATCCCCAAACCGATCGATGTCGATCCCTTTGAAGGGATTGACATGGAGAGCATCGCCATCTCAAGACCCGACACGGCAGGGGAGCCTTCGGAGGAGCTTGAGCTCTCCAGCGTGAGTCCCATCAATGGAGTTGATCTGAATGATATCAGCATCCTGAAAAGAAGATCGAGGACCGGTTCCAGAGAGGAAGACGTTGACCGCATCAATCCCCTCACCGGAATCGACATGAAAGATCTGGGCGTTCGACCGGAGGATCACAAAGACGCCGAAATCCCGCCCCTCGAAGAACCGGTCCGGCAGAGACAGATTTCCCCACCCCGTGATGAAGACGCATCGGGAATAGACGCTCACCTGAGAAACAAGCTGAGCAAGGCCTACCGGTACGCAGAAATTAACAGGATCAGAGAGAATGTGGTCAAGGCGCTCCAGGCAAATAAACAGAAAACGGTCCTGATCACCAGCCCTCACGACGATGCAGGCAATACCTTTCTGGTCTCCGTGTTGGGCTTTAACGCCGCCTATTTCACCAACATGAGCGTTGTTCTCATCGATCTGAACATGCGGCGTCCCTTTCTCCATAAGGCATTCGGCCTCACACTGGCAGGAGGTTTCAATGAAATCGCAATGGATCTGATGGACTGGAGAGACGCCATAAAGGACACCGGCCTTGCGGAGCTGAAAGTCATCACGGCCGGCGAGCCGAGTCATGAGTTGTCTTTTTTTCTGAATCGTGCATTCATAAAAAATATGCTGCATGACATGCGGAGTGAGTTTGAACTGATTATTATAGATACGTCGCCGGTCCTGATCAGCAATATCAATAATGTGGACCCGGTTTATCTGAGCACGTTGTGCGATTTGGTGGTCCTCGTTGTTCAAGACAAAATGACGTCCAAGACCATGCTGATCGACGCTGTGGATGCCATTAAGGACGGGGGAGGAGACGTGGATGCCATAGTGTACAACCGGCAATTTTGATGGAACCCTGTCAAACCGTCGGGTGGAAAGCGGCGATCGACTTATATTGAATCCGTGACCGGTCTCAAGAAATGAATGGACAGACAGAAGCGAAGCAGTCACCGTTAGACATTTCTTTTCTGACGGCAAAATACCTCACGCCGATCCTGGAGAGGAAGTGGCTGGTTATCGCTTTCTTCATCTCGGGCAGTATTGTTTCACTCATCTTGAGTTCGTTTATCAAACCTGAATTCTACAGCATCGCCAGTGTTCTGGTCCAGGAACCCCGCTCCAAGATCTCTTCCGGAACCCAAACCAATCCCATGGTACCGAGAACCGCTGATGAAACCTATGTCCTTTCTGAAGCGGAATCCCTTCGAAGCATCCCGTTGGTCACAGAGGTCCTCAAGATACTGCCGGAAAAGGCCAAGGAAGATCTGGATATCAATCTGGATCCTTATGCGCAGATCGTCACCGGCCTTAAAACCGTGGCGAAAAGCTGGATCGGCCTTAAACGGCTCTTCTCTTCAGACAACCCGGAGGGCCGAGAACCTATTGCCGCCCCTCCCGAGGAGAAGACAAGGGAATGGATCAGCGCTCTGCAGAACAGGGTCATCATCAAAAGCAAATCCAAAAACGCCATGATCTGGATTACCGCAACGTCCGCCAACAAAAATGTGGCGCCTATTATTGTGAAGAGCTATGTCTCTGTGTGGATGGCCAGAAACCTCGAAGAAAACAAGAAGGCCATCCGAATTGATAAGAAGTTTGCCTTAGAGCAAAGGGATATGGCCCGCAAGCACCTGAACGAAGCTGCAAAAAGCCTAATGGATTTCAGGAACCATTATGAAATCCCAACGTATATGAGCCCTGAAACAGGCCTCCTGGGAGACATGGAACTTCAGTCCGAATTTGGGCGGCTTCAGGGTCAGGTAACGGGCGCCAAAGAGCGTTTTGAGTATCTGGATCGGATCGTTCTCAAACTCCAGATGGAGGAGGCAGGAATTGCAGAGAACATCAAGCTATTGGATTCCCCCGCCTCACCGGGGGCCCCCGCAAAGACAGTCAAACACGAGATTCTGCTGGCCGGGATTCTTGGAGGACTGGGAGTGGGCATAGGCATCGTCCTTGGCCTTGATTTCCTTAAGAACCCTATCCGTCACGAAAAGGACATCGCCACAGCGGTTGAGGTCCCTATATTCGGTCATATTCCAAAGATATGATATGGGTTGACGATTGATGAATGGCTCTTGAAAGAACCTGCCCCCGCACTTTATGGCCGATTCTGTTTTCTGGTCGCCCCTGAGACCTTATGCGCTGCCCACGGTTTGCGCCTCGATCCGGTGCCACCGAAGAGCGGGAAGGCGGCGGTCACATGAGTTTGTTGGAAGAGAGCGTCAATCTCAGGTTCGAGCAGAAATCCCGGCTTGACAGGGGAGCCTGCTGCCCATATAATCCGTGCGATCGACGAACGCGTTCTGTTTGTCATTTGCCCCCACAATGAGACCCCAGATCCCGAAGACATGGAAAGCGACCTCGTGTGTGCGGAGATTCTTATGAACAAAAAGAGAAACGCAGCCTTTCATATGAAATCCATGGCCCTCCTCCCCTGCCTGCTCATCTCGCTCATCCTGACTTCCTGCGCATCCGATCTTTCCACGCGGGCATCCCGGGTGTATATGGTTTCCGCCGTTCAGATCCAGCGGGTTGAATCGGAATGTGAATTTCTTGGAACGGTGAGGGGGGCGTCTTTCTTATGGGGCGGGTGCTGCCTTTCCTATGTGGCATGGCGTGACGTCGCCTACAATAACGCCCTGAATGAACTGCTCGACAATGCCGCAGAAATCGGGGCCACGCACCTCTTTGTCAATCTGGGGACCGGCGAAGGCCTGCGGGGAGATGCCTATCGATGTACCTATTGCCGGGGGCCGGGCGGGGACCCGGACACGGCCTATTGCAGAGGATCTGATGGGGACCCGGACTCAGGATACTGTACGGATTCCGAAGGCAATCGGGTTGGCGAGGCTCACTGTGAAGGGACCGAGGGCCAGGACAAGGCCGAGTGTGAAAAGAACTGCGGGAAGTGGGTTCCCGAAATGGACCAAGCTGTATGCAAGGAAAAGGGCCACAAGTGGGTGCCCAGGGCAGAGAATCCGGCCGACTGCGAGGCCAAGGAGGGGATATGGATCCCCGTGGCAAGGGATCAGGTCACATGCGAAGGCAAAGGGGGCACATGGGTTATCAATACCGATGTCATTCTGCCTAAAAGCGAGGAACCGAAAAGCAAATAGACGAATGCGGTACAACTACAATTGAAAAAATATCTCACACCCCAGTACCATTTTCCGAAGCTACGGGGTAAACAAAGGCACAGAGCCACAAAGAGATAAAAAAGGCGTAAACGTTCGACCATCCCACTATTCCAAATATTTCGAACTGGGGTGAAACCCCTGAGTTTATTCAACACTATGACCTGAA
>JAWOIH010000235.1:0-12517 GCA_046484725.1 Candidatus Desulfacyla sp.
TGTTTTCTATGACTTTGAGTCTTCTGACAGAATTCCTACAGCCATCGAATTCCGGTCTGCCTTCAACGTCTCGATAGGCAAAGAGAAAAGCCTGGATGAAAAGAACTCCATCTCCTTCGTGGCGAACAGGTTTATCCTTCAGGCCGGTAGTGAGAATGCCTGGACAAAGGGGACCATAACGAAAGTGAATACCGTAACCGGACACCTTGCCGGAATTCTGGGGGACATTCCGATCAATGACATCTGGGATGATTATATGAACGGTATCCTTCCAGAAGGCTGGGACAGGGACATCCCCTTTTTCGACGCAGACCCCAAGGGGATGGCCACACGGGTCGCCTCGGGCAAGGTATTGAATGCCATTGCACGGCAGGTCTCCAACCTGATCGGAGGTTCCGCGGACCTGGCCCCCTCCAACAAGACGGAGATCTCAGGCGAAGCGGATTTCCAGGCAGATGACTACGCCGGCCGCAATCTGAGATTCGGCGTCAGGGAGCACGGAATGGGGGCCATCCTGAACGGCATGGCCCTTCACGGGGGCGTGATTCCCTATGGGGGGACATTTCTGATTTTCTCCGACTACATGCGGCCGGCCATTCGGCTGGCGGCCCTCATGGGCCTTAACGTCATCTACGTCTTCACCCACGACAGCATCGGAGTGGGCGAGGACGGGCCGACCCACCAGCCGGTGGAGCAACTGGCCGCGCTCAGGGCCATTCCAGGACTGACCGTGATCCGTCCCTGCGACGGCAACGAGACCGCCGAGGCCTGGAAGGCGGCACTCCAATCGACCGGGCCGGTGGCCCTTGCCCTGACCCGCCAGGACCTGCCCGTGCTGGATCGTTCTCTCTATGTCGGGGCCGACCACCTGGTCCGGGGGGCCTACGTAGTGAAAGACGCCCCGGACGGCGATGCCCCGGATCTCATTCTCATCGGCACCGGGTCCGAGCTCCACATCGCCCTTCAAGCGGCCGAAAGACTGGGTGAGAAGAGGATCAAGGTCCGGGTCGTCAGCATGCCGTCCTGGGAGCTTTTCGCCAACCAGGACGATGCCTATTGTCACCAGGTTCTTCCCCCTGAGATCAAGGCCCGGATTGCCATTGAGGCGGGGGTCACCCAGGGGTGGCATCGCTATGTGGGGGATTCGGGGAAGGTTATCGGGCTGAACCGGTTCGGGGCATCGGCCCCGGGTGCGGTCCTGTACGAAAAATTCGGATTCACCGCCGAACATGTGGTTGAAACGGCCCTGGGCCTGTTGCAGGAGGTGTGAATTCGATTTCGGCCCCGCGCGCGGCCGGAAGCCAGCCATCGCCTTCTTTGAAACCTGCCACGGACCGCCGGGTGCCGATCCCCACTGCCCGTTCTCACCCCAGGCAGACCGCGGCAAGGGATACCCCGCCTCAACTCTCAACCGTACGACCCTCCTCTCAGCCGGCTTACGGCGTTTTTGCAGACGGTCCATCGCCCCGAGGGCATCTCCCTGCATCGAAAGGTTTGCGGTGTGCCCGTGAGGGCATTGCCCCGGGGTTATGGATGTCGCCCCGTGAATGACCCGGGGCCTTTCGAACCCG
This sequence comes from Candidatus Desulfacyla sp., assembly GCA_046484725.1. Classification (GTDB taxonomy): domain Bacteria; phylum Desulfobacterota; class DSM-4660; order Desulfatiglandales; family Desulfatiglandaceae; genus AUK324. Next base: position 1,572 of record JAWOIH010000235.1, read on the forward strand.
GCGAGACCGGTGGGCGGTTATGCCTTGACAACCCGGATAAAGTGTTTATTGTTGTATCTAAAACTATTTTAGATAAGTCATATCAATTGGTTATATTATTTGTTCCCCAAGGGGGGGGCCGTCTGGAATGCAGACGGCGGGAGACCGGGGAACATCCCGGCGCGATCAGGAGGAGAAGGACGAATGGATATAAAGGAAATCACACGGAGGGTGGAAAAAGAGAGCCTGACCATCCGGCAGGTGATGGCAGGGATCGAGAAGGTGATCGTGGGCCAGCGAAACCTCATCGAGCGGATGCTTATTGGTCTTCTGTGCGACGGGCATCTGTTGCTGGAGGGTCTTCCGGGGCTGGCCAAGACCACGGCCGTCAAGACCCTGGCCGCCTCCATCCGGACCACATTTCAGAGGATCCAGTTCACCCCCGACCTCCTCCCTGCAGATATATTAGGGACCCAGTTTTACCGGCCGGATACCTGCGGATTCGAGATCCGAAAGGGGCCTGTCTTTCACAACATCATCCTGGCGGATGAGATCAACCGGGCCCCGGCAAAGGTTCAGAGTGCGCTCTTGGAGGCGATGCAGGAACGACAGATCACCATCGGCGAGACCACCTTCCCGCTCGCCCGCCCGTTCCTGGTCCTGGCCACTCAGAACCCCATCGAACAGGAGGGGACCTATCCCCTCCCCGAGGCCCAGATCGACCGGTTCATGCTCAAGATCAAGGTGGACTATCCATCGGCCGATGAAGAAAAGGAGATCATGGCGAGGGTTTATGCCGGGTTGGATGAGGAGATGGAAGGGGTGGTGGAGGTGGAGCAGCTTCATTCCGCCCAGGAGACCATGAAACAGATCCACATGGAGGATCGGATTGTGGATTACATCGTGCGACTGGCCGCGGCCACCCGGCGACCGGAGCAGTTCGGCCTCGATATCGGTCCCATGATCAGCTATGGGGCCTCGCCCAGGGCCTCCATTTGGCTCGGCATGGCTGCTCGCGCCCACGCCTTTCTGAGCGGCCGGGGATATGTGACGCCCCAGGACGTCAAGTCCATGGCGCCGGACGTGCTGCGTCACCGGATCATTCTCAGCTACGAGGCAGAGGCTGAAGAGAAGCAAACGGACGACCTGATAAAGGTTCTGTTAGAACGGATCGAGGTCCCCTGATATGCTTTCAGAGGCGGTTTTCAAAAAGATCCAGCGGTTCCACTTTACCACGAAGCGCAGGGCCAACGATCTCTTTGCAGGCCAGTATGAGAGCGCGTACAAGGGTCGGGGGATGGAGTTTGCCGAGGTCAGGGAATACCAGATCGGCGACGATATTCGGACCATCGACTGGAATGTATCGGCCCGGTTCGGCCACCCCTTTGTCAAGGTCTTTCACGAGGAGAGGGAACTGACCGTTATCCTGGTCCTGGATCTCTCCGGGTCCCATCTCTTTGGAACAAGGGGGAAATTCAAGCGGGAGCTGCTGGCCGAGGTGGCAGGGATGCTGGCCTTCCTGGCCATCCGCACCAATGACAAGGTGGGGGCCATCCTTTTCAGTTCCGGTGTGGAGAAATACATCCCGCCCAAGAAAGGGGCGTCTCATGTATGGCGCCTGATCAAAGAGATCTTTACCTACGAACCCCGGGATCTGACCACAGACATCGACGCGGTCCTCACCTATCTCAACCGGGTGGCAAAGCGCCACTCGATTGTCTTTCTGATATCCGATTGCATGGATACAGGCTTTGAGAAATCCCTGCGGCTCACGGCCCGAAAACACGATCTGACGATCATCCAGGTGACGGACCCTGCCGAAGAGGTCCTCCCCGAGGTGGGACGGGTGTTCCTGAGAGACCCTGAAACCGGCGAGACCGCCCTTGTGGACACCTGCAGCAGACGTCTCAGGGAAAGGTGGACGTCCTACCGTACAGGGCGGCGGGCATACCTGACCGATCTCCTGAGACGGGCGGGGATCGATCATGTGGAGCTGAGCACCAACGGCCCGGTGGTGGAACCGCTCACCCGGCTCTTTGAGATGAGGAGGCGGCGACAATGAGGGAGATAGGGAGCGGCCGTTTCAGGTATATGGCCCTTGCCTGCCTGCTTCTCTGGTCCCAGGCGGCCTGGGCAGGCGGTTCAGACCGCCCGGAGGCCCTGCTGAAGGCCCGGTTTGTCCCTGATTCGGCCCAGGTGGGGAGCATGGTCGAACTCGTGCTCGCCTACCGGCTCCCGGAAGGGGCACAACTTCCCCCCAAGCCCGGCATCAAGGGTCTTGAGGGCCTCGCCGTGGAGGGGATTCAAAAGGGCAGCGGAGAGATTCGGGTGGGGATCATAGTGGATCGTCTCAGCGAATTCAAGACCGGTCCCCTCTCTCTGGCCTTTCTCACCCGCGACGGGAAGACGGAATTTCTGCAAACAGACCCCGTTGCCCTGACGGTCCTCTCTAATCTCGGGGAGCGGCCCGAAGAGGCCCAGCTCAAACCGATCTTTGGGATTATCCCCACCCGCTCCGGGCTCCAAAAGACCCTGCTTTGGGGCCTCGTGGCCCTGGGGGCCTGCGCGGCAGGTCTCGGCCTCTTTCTGTGGCTGAAAAGACGCCGCAAAAAGAAGGGCCTCCCTCAGGTTCAGGTCCCCCCGCACATCGCGGCAGAGAAGGAGATCCTTGACCTGGCATCTCAGGGGATCTTTGAAAAAGGTCATGTCAAGGAATTCTACTTCCGATTTTCTGAAATCCTGAGACGCTATCTGGAATCTCTCCGGGGGTTCCCTGCGGCGGAATATACCACTCAGGAGATCGCCCTTTCGATCCAGGCCCCCGAGGATCGGCAGATCCTCCCGCTGCTGCAGGATGCGGACCTGGTCAAGTTCGCGGACCTCAACCCGACGGCCGCCAAGAAAAGCGACGAGATCGAGCAGGCCCTTGCGTATATTCAAGAGACCGGATCCGCCTTTGAAAGGGATCATGGCGGTCCCGGCGTCCAGGGCCGGGGCATCGGATCGGCCCGCCGGCCGGCCGTTCAGATGGAGGGAGCGGGCCCATGATGTTCCGGTTTGCCTACCCGGTCGTATTCTTCCTCCTGACGGCGGTGGCCGCATGGATGGCCTTCGCATTCCGACGGCGGCCCGCTGCCGTCACCCACTCCATGACTTCCAGGTTCGTTCGCATCGCCGGGGCGCGAAGCCGGGTCCTGGCCAGTCTCCCCACGATCCTGAGAGGGTGCATTCTTGCCCTGCTGGTCCTGACCGCAGCCCGGCCCCAGCTGTACAACGTGTCGCGGGATGTCCGGTCTCCGGGCGTGGACATTATGCTCTGTCTGGACGCCTCGGGCTCCATGGAGGCCCTCGACTTCAGACTGGGGGATGAACCGGTCACCCGTCTGACCGCTGTCAAAAAGGTGGTCAGCGATTTTATCAAAAAGAGAGAAACCGACCGTATCGGGCTTGTGGTATTCGGGGAAGAGGCCTTTACCCAGTCGCCCCTCACCGTTGACAAGGGGCTCCTGCTGGGGCTGGTGGACCGAATGGAAATCGGGATGGCCGGCGATCGAACGGCCATCGGTTCGGCCATCGCCATCGGCGGAAAACGGTTGAAAGACCTGAAGGCCAAGTCCAAGATCTTGATCGTCCTGACCGACGGCCGCAACAATGCGGGGGAGATACCCCCCCTGGCGGCCGCGGAGGCGGTCCGGGCAATGGGCGTCAAGATCTATACGATCGGCGTGGGCGGAAAGGGACCGGCGCCCTTCCGGGTCAGGACCCCGCTGGGGACCCGCCTGGTGCATCAGGAGGTGGATCTGGACGAAGGCACCCTGAGGAAGGTGGCTGAGACCGGAGATGGGAGGTATTTCCGTGCAGCGGACAGCCGGGAGTTGTCAGAGATCTATGATATGATTGACCGGGCTGAAAAGACCGACGTCAAGGTCAAGGAATTCTTTCATTTCAAGGAGCTTTATGCCTGGTTCCTTGTCCCGGCGCTCATCCTGTTCGGCCTGGAGATACTCCTCAAGACCTGGATTCTGAGGGTGATTCCATGAACCTTGCGCATCCCTGGATACTCCATTTTCTATGGCTGGCGCCCCTGACGGCCCTCCTCTTCATTGTCTATAACCGGCAGAAGACGCGGGCCATGGAACGGTTTGCCGACCCCGAACTCCTCAGGCGGTTGACAGGAGACATTCAGAGGGGAAAAAGGATCCTCCGGTCCGCATCCCTGTTGGCCGGCCTCATCCTGATGATCCTGGCCCTGGCCGGGCCGCGATGGGGAAGCCATTACCAGGAGGTCAGCCAGAAGGGGGTGGACATCATGATCGTTCTCGATGTCTCCCGAAGCATGCTGGTGGAAGATGTAGAGCCGGACCGTCTGGAGCGGGCCAAGCGCGAGATCTCCGACTTCATTCACGTGGTTCAGGGCGACCGGGTGGGGCTGGTGGCATTTGCAGGGGCGGCCTTCACCCAATGCCCCCTGACCCTGGACTACGGGGCCCTGGCCATGTTTCTGACCGCCCTGAGTCCGGATATGGTACCGGTGCCGGGGACCGACCTAGGGGCGGCCATCGAGGCCGCCATGGCGTCGTTTGACACCGCATCCGAGACCGACAAGGTGATTCTCCTTATTACGGACGGAGAGGACAACGAAAGCAGGGGGCTTCAGGCTGCCCGTGAGTCGGCCAAGAAAGGGATCAAGATCTTTGTGTTCGGGATCGGGGACCCATCCGGGGGCCCCATCCCTTCGGCCGATGGAAAAGGCGGTTTCAAAAAGGATGCAGAGGGGCAGCTGGTTCTGTCCAGACTGAATGAAGAGGGACTGAAGGAAATCGCATCGGCGACCGGCGGGACCTATGTGCGGTCAATGGCCGGCGACCTGGATCTGGATATCCTCTATTTCGATGGGATCAAAAAGAAGACAGAGGCGACCGACCTCAAGAGCGGCAAGATAAAGGTCTACGAAGAACGGTTTTCCCTCTTTGCTCTGGCCGCCTTTATCTTATTGCTGCTGGAAGGCCTGATCCGTGAGGTGGGAAAGGAGCGCGGCTGAATGCGGAATGCGGAACGCGGAACGCGGAATGAGAGATGGAGAAAAATTCTCCTGACCCTTTTTCTCCTGTGCGGCGAGATGGTTCTTGTTTCTTCTGCAGTTGAGGCCGAAGACCCTGATGAGCTGTACGCGCAGGGCCGGTTTGCCGAGGCTGAGAAGATTTATGCCCGCTCGGACATGGATCACCCTAAAGACCTGAAATACCGCTATAACCGGGGGTGTGCCGATTACCAGTCCGGCGACTACAAGGGGGCCATGGCCGCGTTTTCCAGCGTGTTGAAAAGGGCTGAGGACAAGGAGATCCGTTTCAGGGCGGCCTACAACCTGGGCAATGCGGCCTTCAAGCAGGGCGATGCCGCGTCCGCGGCCGAGTATTACCGGCAGGCCGTCCGGATCGATCCAACCCAGGAGCATGCGCGGCACAATCTCGAGATCGCCCTCAGGACACTGGAGGCCCGGAAGAAGGAAAAGGAGGAGAAAGAGAAGTCCTCCGGGCAGGAAGCGGACCGGAAGAACTCTCGAAAGGAGGGTGAAAAGGACAGGGGCCGGGAGAAGCCCTCCCCGGATGATCCATCTGGAAAGGACGGCGATCAGGAAAAGAAGCCGGATACAGAGAATGGAGCAGACAACCCCGAAGAACCGGGGCAGCAGGATGAGGGGGAGGAGCCCGGACAGGGCCAGGACCAGAGGCCTGATCATGAGTCCCCCAAAGACCTGTCAGGAGATTTGAAGCCCCGTGAGGCCCTGCCTGAACCGTCTGAAGAACCGGAGGGCGGCCCCCCGGCCGTCTCCTCCATGGACAAGAAAAAGGCGGAGGCCCTTCTGGACAACGTAACCGAAGATCGTGCCAAACTCCTCCGGTTTCAAATGCCCGAAGGAAAGCGGCGTGGGGTTGTGTCGGGAAAGGATTGGTAGGATGAAGAAGCTTGTACTGTTATTGGCGTTTTCCATGGCACTGCTGGGACCCTCGAATGCCTATGCCGATGTCTCGGTCTCCTTGACGCTGGACAGGGAGGAGGCCACGCCCTCCGATTCCATACGGATGGTGGTCGGCGTGTCCGGAGCCAGGCGATGCGACGTCCCCCCTGTCATAGAGGGACTGGATCGGTTTCGCGTGGCCCAGGGGGGGAGTTCGAGCCGGGTGGAGATCATCAACGGCAGCATCCGGTCCGGGGTCGACTATACCTATTATATCACGCCGTCACAGCCTGGGCGGTTTCAGATCGGCCCGGCCAGGGTCCAGGTGGACGGCGATATCTTTGAGAGCAATATGGCCCCCTTGACCGTTGTAAAAGGCACATCTTCGGTATCTGCAGGCAAGGGGCCTATTTCCTTGACAGCGGTCCTCTCATCAAAAAGGGCATATGTCGAGGAACAGGTCCTGTACACCCTCAGGCTGTATCTGAGGACGAGGGTCGCCAACATCTCCCTGGAACTTCCGGAGCAGGACCATCTGACCTTTCAGCAACTGGGCAAGCCGAGGGAATATCAGGGCGTGTTGGACGGGCATACCTGCCAGATTGTGGAGGTTGCCTATGCGGTGATGGGCCTGAAGGATGGAGAGTATATTATCCGGCCCGCCCGGATGGAGATGACCGCTTATGCTTCCGGGCAGCAGTCCAGACGAGGGTTTTTTGACGACCCCTTCTTCTCAGACCCGTTTTTTAGAACAGGCCGGCCGGTGAGCGTCTCCAGCGAATCCCTTGAACTGAAGGTCGTGTCCCTCCCCGAAAAGGGAAAGCCCGAGGGTTTCAGCGGGCTTGTGGGCAGCTTCACCATCGCCTCTGAGCTGGCACCGGCCAAGATACGGGCGGGTGAATCCGCCACCCTGACCGTGAAGGTGAGCGGCAGGGGAAACGTCCACCGCATCCCGGACCTCAAGGTGCCGTCGCTGGATTCGATGAAGATCTATGCAGACCAGCCGGCGTTTACCGCAGCCCACGATCTCAACGGCCTGGCCGGTTCCAAGATAATGAAATGGGCCATTGTGCCCGAACTGCCGGGCGATTATCAAATCCCTCCCCTGTCGGTCGGTTTTTTCGATCCCAAGGCAGGCGAGTATCGGATCGTCCAGGGCCCCGGACACTCCCTGGCCGTCATACCGGGAAAGGGGAAAATGATCATGGTGGAGGCGGGACAAGAGAGACAGAACGGGGTTCGCAGGCCTGAAAAACAGGAGATTCGCGAGATCGGGCACGACATCCTTCCCCTCCACACCTCGCTCAGCGATATGGGAACCTGGTCGTGGGCAGGAAAGAGGGGACTGTTTCTCTGGTCTGTCCTTCTCCTGCCGGTCTGTGCGTATCTGTCCACATTTCTGGGATTGCGGCTCCGGAAACGGTCGCTCCAGACCCTGCCCGCCCAGCGGGCGAAACGGGCGGCCCGCAATCTGTTCCGGCTGTGCCGGCAATACGGGGGAGCCGATGCACAACGCCTGAGCCTGGTTGTAAGGGATTATTTCAATGACCGTTTCGGCCTGGCCCTGGCATCCCTCACCCCTGAGGATGCGGCCGGCATCCTGGCATCGAAAGGGGTGGCGCCGGAAACGGCCGGAAGACTCCGGGATGTTTTACAGACGATCGAAAACGCTATCTATGCGGGCAAGGGCCAGGGGGCGGGCCGCATCGGCCAGGAGATCCCCGGGATCATCCGGGAGATCGAGAGGGAGATCCGGTGAGAAAGACGATCCGATTGGCCATAGCCCTCCTCGCGGCCGGGCTTTCTTTTATGTCGGATGCCTGTGCAGACAGCGGGTGGGAAGAGTCGTTTTTCAAGGCAAACCAGGCATATCGGGAGGGTGGCTTTCAAGAGGCAATCGACGGGTATCTCCATCTCATCCGCTCCGGGAAGGGGGGAGGTCCGGTCTATTACAACCTGGGCAACGCCTATCTCAAGTCAGACCGGCTGGGCCGGGCCATCTGGGCCTATGAACGGGCCCTTTTATTGACGCCGAGGGACCCGGATCTCCGGTTTAATCTCTCCCATGCCAGAGATCAGACCGTTGACGCCATGGGCGACCCCCGGGGGTCCATCGAGACGGTATTTTTCTGGCTGAGGTCATTCAGTCTCCGTGAGCTGTTCTGGGGCTTCGCCGTTCTGAACCTCCTCTTTTGGTCCGTCCTTATCATTCGGGTTTTCAATCGGTCGGAATGGCCCTACTATCTTTTTCTCGTCGTGATCTCATTATGGTTTGTCACAGGGCTTTCCTTTGGCCTCAAATATTATCGCATCAGCACTGACGACCGTGCCGTGGTCCTTCAGAAAGAGGCGGATATCCTGGCCGGACCTGACTCGGCCGATACCGTGCTCTTCAAACTCCACGAGGGAACGGTGGTACACCATGAAAGATCAGAGGATGGGTGGTCCCTGATCCGCGTATCCGACAAGAACCGGGGCTGGGTAACGTCAGAGGCCATCGGCCGGATCTCAGACGCGGCTCCCATAGCGGAATTGAAAATACGCTGACGATCGAGTATTATACCAAAACAAAATGAGAAACCTGCCGAACCTACCCAAAACACGCATCTGAGGTATCGCCGTCCAGGCCATGGAAATAGAAATCATACTCGACGATGCGGCCCAGGATCTCTTCAAGGCCCTGGGCGGGATCGACACATCGGTCCGCGTCGTCAACGACGATCGAGGCGGGAGAGACCTTTCCTCCGCACTGGGTGAGGAGGAGACGCGCATGGATGAATGGCGCATCCTCCTGGTTGAGTTCATCTTTCGATTGGCCGGACACCTGAGGGGCCTGAGGCTGACAGGGATGACCACACAGCGGGCCTCCGAGATGGACGACCTTTTCCATCACATGGAGAAATTATTCCAGATGCCGGATTGCGGGGGTAAAATGCTGCTGCGCTTTCGAGGAATGCTTTCCGGCCTTGGGGTAAAAGGCGACCGGGAAGTTGATTATGTCTTTAGCCATGGTCCGGTGACAGTGGATATCCCCATTGTCAAGGCCATCGTCAATCGGCGCGGCGTGAGCGTCTCCCATCTGCCCGGAAGACTGGCCAGCGCCTTTGAGCTGTTTCGTTCGATGAATATAACGACCTGCCATATTTCCCTCAAGACATGCACAGAAGAGGCAGTGGAGCAGATGCGCCTCTGTCTCCAGGCATTGGGCCACTATTTTGTAGGCGTCTCCCGGGCCGCAGGCCTCTTGAACCTTTCACCGTCCGGGCCAGTTGCATCGACGGTGGTCCTCGACTTTCACCAGAGACCGGATCCCAACCTGACCATGCTTGCCGGAGTCAATCGCTTGACGATCGAGAGCGCTCAGGGCTTGGCAGACAAGGTCTCCCAGATGCTGCGCCAGGCTGACGACGCCTCGCCCCTGAATCTTTACGCCACCACCTATGAGGCCATGTTTGCCTTTAAGAATCTGCGGGAGCGGCTGGTGAGGCCCCCCATCGAGATCAACAACGTCCGGTGGCTCATTGCGGAGAGGGACGAGGAGGTGATCAGCCGTGAAAAGGCGACCGTGGGCCGTCTGGTGATGGAGAAGTTCAGTGACTCGCCCGCTAAGGCGGCCTTGCTCATGCAGAGCATCTATGGCGCTGATTTTCCCGATCTGGCAGCCGATGCCCTTGATGCGCGCCTGGAACGGGTGACCGACTTTCTTGAGAAAATCCAACCGGAGGATGACAACCAACGGGTCGAAAAAGAGGTCATAGGCAGCGTGCGCGAACGACTGGACCAGGTTCCGGGTGAGGTCTTTGACAATCTGGGCGTCGGAGATGCCGCGGACATGGACCGGTCCGGCAAAGGGGCTGAGGGAGGGCGGCGACTCCACGAAAAACTCCGCATGATGGTCTCCTTTTTCAAGCGCCGGTTCGGGACCAGGCAGAAGATGCGCGAGATGATGCATCATCCGGTGGACTTCGATGTCCGGGACTATGAAACCATTGCCGAGGATTTCGGTATTACACCCCAAGATGCGAGGACCCTTGTAGGGCTTCTCAAGAACTCCTTCGATGAAAAAGGGCATTTCCTGAGGCCGGTGTTTGAGAGAAACATCCCTGCCTTTGCGAAATACGAAAAGAAGGTCTTTGAATTCCTCTGGCACTATCTCAAAGAGATTCAGAGGCGGGAAGACCGGGTCTCGTTCCTTAATTCGATCCAGACCCTGATCGAGCAGATGAAGCAGCGAAAAAGCGCCCTGAAAACCATTCTGGGGGACTTCATAGGGTCCCCGGGGACCGTATCCTTTTCAGATCGAAACGCCCTTATCCTCGCGAATCTGCTCATTCGAAGATACAACAAGGAACTTCGAATGGACATAGAGGTTTCGCCCGAGGAGATCCTGCGCGTCAGGGATGGGCTCGACGCCGAGGCCATCAGATCCATCGCCATGTTTTTGGATGAAAGACGGGAGCCGATATTTAAGAAGATGCGGGTCATTCACCTCAAGACAAAAGAGATGCTGAACGGGATAGACAATGGGTCTCCCATCCCGATCCGGTATCTCCTCTCTCTGGAAAGGGAATGCTATATCTTTTTTTCTCTGGTGGGAGGACCGATCGGTCACCGCATCCTGTCTGGAGCGGTCAGGGAGTACGGCAACCCTGACGCCGAGATCTATCATTTTGCCAAAAGCTCCCAGGCTTTGAAAGGGCTCATCCAACTCCTGCGAGTAACCGTTCGTGGACTCGGGAGATTCGGCGATCCAGAAGATCTCATTCTCCTGAAGGCGGTGCAGGCAGCGGATGCGACGTTTTACTCACTGACAAAGGACGAAGGCGTCACCTATGCGCTCAAAGGCGTGATGAAATGGATCGGCAAGGCCATTGAACACGGGGAGCACCATAACTGAAACAGTGCCCCTGACAAATCCTTATCCGGATTCCCTTACCCCCTCGAATGCTAATGCTAAGGCCCTGTGATGTCCTGTCTTGGTTAAATGACAGAGACAGACCAAGGGCCG
>JAWOIH010000240.1:0-11857 GCA_046484725.1 Candidatus Desulfacyla sp.
TTTTGTCGGCCGCGTGGAAGAGGGTCGCGGCCAGGCTGGGCTGACTGCTCGTCATGTCCACCACGATGCGGCATGCGGGCTCCCCGCTGAGGATCCCCTTCTCGCCCAGATAGACCTCCCGGACATCCTCGGGGAACCCGACGATGGTGAAGACGATGTCCGCATGTGCAGCCGCCTCGGCGGGTGAATCAGCCCACTGAGCCCCTTTTTCAATGAGAACTTCCGCCTTTTTCCGTGTCCTGCTGAAGACCCAAAGGCGATGACCGGTCTTCTGAAGATGCCCGGCCATGGAGGTCCCCATAACGCCCGTGCCAATCCAGCCGATGTTCATCCCGTTGTCCTCCCTTTGGTAACCGTTCGCGGGGCTTCCCGTTTCCGATGGGTTTTGGGCTTTTCCAGCGGGAAACCCCGAGAACGGTTATGATTTTGCATCATATGCAATAGAAAAACCAAAATCAAGCCTGTGGCAACAAAAAAGAGGGTGCGTTCATCGATGCGATGGGCGCAGTCGGACAAGAAGATAGGGTTTGGGATCGCCGGGCGCCTCCCAAGCCCTTCTCTAGAGACCCATCATGATGCCGTTGCTTTCTTGGAGGGGAAGGCCTGGAAACGGTTCTGAAGGAACCTGCCAAGGCTTGAGATTAACCTCTTTGGACGGACGGCGCCCTCAAATGGAACTGACATAAGCCGTCTGTTGTCGTGTTGTTCAAATTACTCGGAGACCGTATGCACCACATGCTGGGGAAATGGGATCTCGATGCCGTGTTCGTCGAAGGACTCTTTGATGGCGCGGGTCAGGTCCCAACGGACGCCCCAGTAGTCTTCTTTCCGGACCCAGGGGCGTACCACCAGATTGACGCTCGAATCCGCCAGCTCGTTTACGGCAATCTGGGCCGGCGGATCGGACAGGATCCGTGTCTCCTTTTTGATCAACTCCTGCAATACCAGAACGGCCTTCCCGATGGAGGAGCCGTAGCCGATCCCCACACCGAGGTCGATGCGACGCGTATCGTAGGCCGAAAAGTTCTTAATCACGTTTCCGAAGAGTTTTCCGTTGGGCACCATGATCTTGACATTGTCCACAGTAGCCAGGATGGTGTTGAAGAGTTCGATATCCTTGACGGTTCCGGCGACTCCCGCCCCGTCGATATAGTCCCCGGTTTTAAAGGGGCGCAGGACAAGGATCAATACGCCTGCGGCAAAATTGCCGAGGGAGCCCTGCAGGGCGAAGCCCACCGCAAAGCCGGCCGCCCCGAGAATGGCCACGAACGAAGCGGTCTGAATACCGAATTTGGCCAGTGCCGCCAGGACCGCAAAGGTCAATATGAGAAAGTAGGTCAGGTTCGCGACAAATGAAACGACGGCCTTATCCGTTTTGGCTTTGATCAACAGCCGTTCGATGAGTTTCCGCCCGATGCCCGCCCCAATGCGCCCGAGTATCAGGATAATGATGGCGCCGACCACCTGCATCCCATAGGTCGTCAGGAAGACACTGATTTGGGTTATCGTTTCCGACATGGCTCGCTCCCTTCAACGTTTCGCTCGTCTTTTGCCAAAGGACGATACCGGGATTCCTTGTGAATTTCAAGTAAAAAGGACCTCCAGGCCCGCGGCGTCAAGCGTAGGGATGTGCAAAAGGGCGTTTCTTCCCCTGTTCAAGTATGATACGGCAAACCCATGGGGAAGTTCTTCGAGATTCAGGTTTCATAGAGGATTTGGAAATCGATGAGATCCTTTACAAACCTGCTTGAATCCTGATAATTTCAGAAGAATAGGATGCGCGACAGGCACATGAGGCATGGCATTTTTTTGATATCGTTAATGAACGGCATCCCTGTAGGGACGGTTCCTGCCTTGGGGATGCTGAAGGGATGCAGATTTCTGAAAAGAGAGGGCAATACTATAATCTCCTGTCAAGAGGGAATAAAACAGAAATGCATGGGCGTAGCCCTTGGGCCCCAACTCCATTTGGTGACAATAGAAGAGATCGGTTTTCAATATCAATAATCGCGTTAGGGTGAGGCGTTGAGTCAGGAGAACCTCAACGCCTCTGTGTATTCCGTCTACGCCTCAATAACATACCGGGTTCCTGCAACATTAATGATGAACTGCTCCGGCATCTCTCTTTGGAAGCCTGCGATGGCCTCAAACCCCGCACAGTGCATGGGGACAATGTAATCAGGGGCAACGGCCTTGATGTCGGCGATCGTTCGCTGGATCACCTCGGGCTTGGCGCCTGTCAAATGGAACCCTCCGATCACCAGATGGACCTTGTCGATGCCTGATACCTTCTGGGCATGTTTTACCGTATTGACAATTCCTGAATGGGCACAGGAGGAGAGGACCACCAAACCCTTGCCTTTCACATTGAACATCAAGGATTGCTCTCCCCCAAAGTAATCACGCTCCATCTGATCGCCCTTTTTGACCATAAGAATGGGCGAGCCCTTTTCATATTCCGTCACCCTCTCGATATCTCCTGTCAGATAGGCCCCGGGAACCATGGGCGTCGGTTCCTTTACCTCAACAATCTTGACGCGATCCAGGGACTCCAACTCGGGTCGGTTCAGCTGTCCGAGATCGGCGAGTCCATCCAGAGGCGTATAGACCGGCGGGAGTTTGGCGAACTTGTTGTCAAAGGCATCTCCTCCTACGTATAAGTGAATCCCCTTTCGAATTTTTTTGTCATTGGCTTTGAGCATGGGGATCAGGTTTCCCCAATGGTCCAAATGGCCGTGGCTTAATCCGAGGGCTTCGACCTTATTCAAATCGATCCCCAAAATCTCCATATTTTTGCGGACGCCTTCGAGATCCATGCCGTAATCGAACATGAATGCGTTGGATTTGCCATTGACGACCGTCTCGATGTGATAGGCGAGGCCGTGCTCGGCGTGGAATGAAAACCCCTTCCAGATAGAGGCGGCGCCTGGACATTTCACCTGTCTTTTGGCGATCTTGTAGTTCCACCTGAGGCAATCGTAGTAATTGTCGGTAATGACGGTGATGACCAGCTTGTCGACCTCCGGGAGGTTTACGGAGGCATGCGCCACTGAAGGCCCTCCCCTTAAGATCGGCCCTGCCATCAATGTGGCGCCTGCCGCGGCGGATGCCATTAAAAACTCTCTTCTGCTGATTTCTGTCATGATACTTCCCCCTCCCCATAATGAAGTTATTACACTGCCTGAACCCATTCAGGCCGCCTGCCCAAGGTACGCATTCATCACCTCCTTTCTTACGGTTTTGCTCCTTGCCGGTTCAATGGATAGATTTGAGCTCAATGTGGTTCGATGCCACATGGTTGGTCAGGTTTGGGGTGCTATCTCCGTTTGTTGAAAGTGGAAGTAATCGCAATCCTTACAAGAATGGCCGCAGAAGATTTTTTTATGGCCTATTTCCTTTCTTAGGGCGTGACAGTTGAGGGATTTCGTTTTATAGACCATGCAATCCTCACACCTCCCATTCGAGCGGACGTGATCGGTCATCGAGTTCCTGAAAAACTCCCAACAAAAGGTGGGAAAGGCATCCGTGCCGGTTATGTCTTTCAGGCTGAGGCCTGTTTCTGAGGGGTCCGGAAATGGGATGTTGTAATTATTGAGGAATGAGGCGAGATCCTTTGGGAGGACCCGCCAATGTCCTGATGCGCCTACCCGATACCCCTTAATCTCCCCTTTTTCCAGCCATCGCTTCACCGTTTCCCTGGAGTGGTGGCAGATCCGGGCGATATCGGAGGTTGAAAACGCGTTTTTTTGCATGATATATGTGTTTTGTTTGTTTTGTGTCTTTTGGGGGGTATTTTTATATTTTGTTTTTTGTTTGTCAATCATTTTTCTATATAAAAAGCCTCCATTTCTCGAAGCAAGAGGAAAACCTGGATATCCGGGGATGGGTCGGCGCCATGGCCTCCCATGTCCTCAACAATGAAGCGTCCCGCCCTTCGCGCATCGTCAAACCGCCTGGCACTGTCTCCACCTCAATGCCCTCGCCGGTTCCAGTCGCCCATTTAATACCCGTGAGTTTCAACCGGAACCCTGCAAAGAGGAGGATCGGCTTTGTCTTGACAGACAAGACCGTTTGTCACATACTTTCCCCCATCAAGGGTGAATATGAAAAGGCCGTGCCCAAAAAGGGGAGGGGGCACGTCCACTCTGGAATGAAGTGACTTCCTCGCACGCTGAGCAGGAAGAAGGGGTTTGCCCATGCAAAATTACATCACTTGCAGGAAAAGAAGATCGCGTCCAAAGGTCAGCATTGGGGTCTGTGCGCAATGCAGGGTAAGAAACTGCCCTGATTATCATGAGTACCGTCAACCCACCCTGTTCCCCTCTTTGATTCAGGGCGAAGGCTTCAGATCGTCCCTTAAAAAAGGGAAATTTAAACCCGTACCACCTGTAAACGGGCCTGAACAGCTGTCATTCGTCTGGGCCGACTGAGCAATGAGAAAAATAAGGCTGATCCGGAGTATCATCATGACGAACCATCGGTTTTATTACCGGGAAACATCTGCTGGAGAATAGACAATGGAACATCAGGAAGGTTTTTTCAAAGGGATCCGTGATACCCAAATTTATTATCAAACCTGGTTGCCTGACGGCGATCCCAAGGGCATCCTGATCGTGGTCCATGGACTCGCTGAACACTGCGGACGTTACATGAACCTTGTCAATCACTTTGTTCCTCTGGGCTACGCCGTCTACGGGATGGATCATGTCGGGCATGGGAAATCCGATGGCGTCCGAGTCCATGTTCAGCGGTTTGAGGACTTCACGGATACCCTCAGGACCTTTTTTGGCATGATAAAAAACTGGCATCCTGAAACGCCCGTCTTCATGGTAGGACACAGTTTGGGGGGATTGATCGCTGCGGTTTATCTGCTGGAACATCCGTCCGAGTTGACGGGAGCCGTCCTTTCCGGTCCCAGTGTCAAGCTCCCTGACCACATCTCATCGGCCACGATTTTTTTGGGGAAGATGTTTTCCGCCCTGATCCCCAAACTTGGGCTGGTAGGTCTGGACGCAGCAGGGGTCAGCCGGGATCCGGCAGTTGTGGAGGCCTATATCAATGATCCTCTGGTTTATGGCGGAAAGACAACCGCCCGGTTGGCTGCTGAACTTGTCAGGGCGATGCAGCGGGTATCTGCCGAAGGATCCGGGATCACCTTGCCGGTATTGATCATCCAGGGAGGTCAAGACAGGCTGGTGGATCCTTCGGGCGCCCGGATGCTTTATGAAAAAATTGGATCGAAAGATAAAATCATCAAAATCTATGATGCGCTCTATCATGAAGTATTCAATGAACCGGAGCATGATCAGGTCCTGAGCTATGTCGAAGGGTGGTTGGAATCACATCTTGGCGTGCACATGTAACCATCCTTGAACCGGGAGGCGATGAACACTAAAGGCTTCAGCCGAAGAATATGTCCAGTCCCTGCGATCCATATCGCAGGGACTAAAGGACTTCAGGCGGCATGATGCCCCTGCCCCACAGCCATTGTCTTGGGATAGAACCCCAGGGCCATGTGCATCGGAATCCGCCATCTAACAAGAGAGAAGGCCATTTCATGATAAGACGATCCATTCGAATCCTCGCAACCCTTTCCCTTATCCTTTTTCTACAGCCTGGCTGTGCCCTGGTTCGGACCAGTGCGGAGGCGAAGGAGGCGTCTCCCGTTGTAAAAGAACTCGTTAAAACCACCCACAGCTGGGATGGGAAGGTCTTGCCTGCATATCCCAAAGGCCAGCCCGAGATCACGATTCTGCGGATTCGCATCCCCGCAGGAACCCGGCTCGATACTCACAGCCATCCGGTGATAAATGCCGGCGTGCTGATCAGCGGGCAACTCACGGTCGTGACGACAGACGGAAAAACACGCCATCTCAGGGCGGGAGATCCCATCGTCGAGGTGGTGAACACGTTGCACTATGGGATTAATGAAGGAAATATTCCTGCGGAGATTATGGTTTTTTATGCCGGCGTTATGGATAGGCCGATAACCATTGTGGAGGGGCCATGAGAGGGTGTCGTTGCTGCACCTGCACGGCAAACCCGTAAGGCGGCCTGACAGCCGCAACCCAATGACGGGTCCAGCCCAAGCGGGATTCAGGTTTCGGCAAACAACAGGCTTCATTGACTGCCAACCCCTGAAACCCGAACCCCGAACCCTGAAACCCCTAAACCCCTGAACCTGATATCTCAGGAGATACCATGTTTAACGAACTCGACCTGGGACCCAAGCAACGCATGACCGTTGCCGCTGCCATGACGCTGGGGGCCGTGCTGGTGCTGGTGTTGATTTTCAGTGCGATCGTATGGGGACTGGCCCACTTTGTCGGCGTCTTTAAGAATGTATTGCTGCCGCCCGTAGTGGCGGGCATACTGACGATGCTGTTACGACCTTACTACGACTTTCTGCTCAAGGTCTGTCGCGGGTCCCGGGCCGCTGCCCTGATTCTTTTCTTTATTTCAGCATTCATCCCCCTGGCGGCCTTTTTCTGGTTCGCGGGCGCCTTGATCGTCACTCAATTTCTCCGGCTGTTGGACGAGTTGCCGTCCTTGATCAATGCCATTCAGAGGGCGGGTGAATCGTATTGGCCGCAAGTCACCGAAGTGCTGGAAAAGTATGATCTGATGTCCAAATTCCGCGACCTGGTGGAAAATCCCGGAGAGATGGTCACCAAGGCCATCCATGCTTCGGGAGAGCAGATGGCCCAGTCCATTGCCCAGATGTTTCAGTCCGCGGCGGGGTTGTTCGCGTGGGTGGTCCTCCCGATTTATCTTGCATTCTTCCTCATGGCAAAACCGTTCCAAACCGATCAGATCGGTGAATTTCTACCCTTTCTGAAGGAGGAAACCAGGAAAGACGTGATCTATCTGATCGATGAGTTTATCTGCATCCTCCTGACATTTTTTCGCGGTCAGATCATTATCGCCTTTATTCAGGGGGTACTGTATGCGATCGGATTTTTCCTGGTGGGTCTTCCCTATGGTGCGGTTATCGGGATGCTACTGGGGCTGCTCAACATTATCCCTTACCTGGGGAGCATCGCGGGTCTCGCCATAGCGCTGCCGCTGGCTTATTTCAGCGACGGGGGGGGGATAACGCGGACGGCGCTGGTGCTGGGTGTATTCAGTGCGGTGCAGGTCATCGAAGGCTATTTTCTTACCCCGAAAATCATGGGCAATCGCACCGGGCTTCATCCCGCCCTCATTATTTTCGCGATCTTCTTCTGGGGCGTGGCCCTCGGCGGCATCATCGGTATGATGCTTGCGATTCCTCTAACCGCCTTTGCCGTGGTGTTCTGGAGGTTGTTGAAGAAGAAGTATATTACGGAAGTGGTGTAGCAAAGGGTCTCAAAACGGAACCGATCAAGGGCCGGTTATTTTGATGCGGTATGGATGGGGTCCGGCCAAGGGGGGCGAATCTCATTGATCATCTTCGCCCATTGGAGTATGGTTCGGTCGATTTCCGAGGATTGGAAAGGCGCTTCAGGCCCCGAACCGGGACTTGATGGGGCTCTGGGGTGAGGAGGGCAGCCTCCGACACATCTGAATTTGAAATAAGGAGACCTGATATGAGTAAACTCAAGATGACTCCCAGCGAGGCCCTGGTGGAGACCCTGGCGGCCGAAGGGGTGGATACGGTATTCGGCATCGTGGGATCGGCCTATATGGACGCCCTGGACCTCTTTCCAGCGGCAGGCATCCGGTTTATTTCGGTGGCCCACGAGCAGGCCGCGGCCCATGCGGCCGACGGTCTGGCCCGGGTGACCGGCCGGCCCCAGGCATGCATTGCCCAGAACGGGCCCGGCGCCGCCAATTTTGTGAGCGCCATCACCGCGGCCTACTGGGCCCACAGTCCGGTGGTGGCCATCACCCCTGAGACCGGCACCATGGGCATCGGAACCGGGGGATTTCAGGAACTGGATCAGATGCCCATGTTTCAACGCTCCACGGTCTATCAGGTACGGGTCAACCGGCCCGAACGGATGGCCGAGCTGACCCGCCGGGCCTTTTATATGGCCAAGACCGAAAACGGGCCTGTCCAGCTCAATATCCCGAGGGACTATTTTTACGGCCTGTGCGAGGATGAGATCTATCCCACCCTGACCATTTCCAGGGGATGCGGTCCGAGGGAAAGCCTGAAGGAGGCGGCCCGGCTCCTGACCGAGGCCCGGTACCCTGTGATTGTGGCCGGGGGCGGGGTGAGCCAGGGGGATGCCCTGGCCGAGACCGTTGCCCTGGCCGAATACCTGAGCGCACCGGTGGTCAACAGCTATCTGCACAATGATTCCTTTCCCGCCCATCACCGGCTGGCTGTGGGCCCCATCGGGTATTGCGGGGCCAAATCCGCCATGCGGACCATTGCCAAGGCAGACGTGGTCCTGGCCCTCGGTTCCCGGCTCGGCCCGTTCGGGACCCTTCCCCAGTACGACATCGATTACTGGCCTGAAGACGCAAAGATTATCCAGGCGGATAAGGACGCCAAGGTCCTGGGCCTGAGCAAGCGGGTGGATGTGGCAAGCTGTGCCGATGTCAAGGAGTTTGCCGCGGAACTGCTCGCGGCGGTCAAGGCCCTTGATCCCGATCTCTCTGTCAACGCACAGCGTCTGGCGGACATCGACACGGAAAAGCGCATCTGGGCCGATGAGCTGGAATCCTGGTCCACGTCTTCGGACAGGCCGATGCATCCGAGGCGGCTCCTCCGGGAACTGGCCCTGGCCATGCCCGAAGGGAGCATCGTGTCCACGGATATCGGCAATAATTCGTCCATGTGTAATGCCTACTTCCGGTTTTCGGACGTGCGCCGGCATATCTCGGCCCTGAGCTGGGGGAATTGTGGATTTGCCTATGGGGCGGCCATGGGGGCCAAGATCGGGAGACCCGATGCGCCCGTGTTTGCATTCCAGGGCGACGGGGCCTATGGCATCAGCGGCATTGCCGAGGTGATGACCGCTGTGAGGGAGGATATCCCTGTGATCGCCGTGGTGGCCAACAACTTTGAATGGGGTGCGGAAAAGAAAAACCAGATCGATTATTACAACAACCGATTTGTGGGCGCCAACCTCACGGGAAATCCCGACTATGCCCGGTTGGCCGAAGAGATGGGGGCCGTAGGATTCAGGGTGGAAGACCCGGCCGATGTGGCGGAGGCCGTGCGGGAGGCCGTGGCCTCTAACAGGCCGTGCGTCATCAATGCCGTTATCCAGGGGGGTGAATCGGTTTTAGCCGAACCGTTCCGGAGGGACGCCCTGCAGATGCCGGTCCGGTACCTGGAGAAGTATGCCCATCTGAATGCCGGGAAGTGAACCCACGGTCATGAGAACCTATCGGTCTTGATTTTTTTTATTGACAAATTGAGGGAAATTGATGAGACTCGGCCAGATTAGCAGATGACTTGACACAATTTTGTGCAACGGTCTGAGAAGATAAAGGTTGCCAGATGAAACATTCTGCAAAAAGCCCCTGTTGCGGTTCCCCCGCGTCAGGGGCTTTTTGCATTGAGCCTTGTGGCAGTTTCACACACGTGCGAAGGAGGTGATGCGGGGGGCGCTTTTATAGGGGCAGTGTTCAATGGGCAGGTTTTCAGACTGGCAAGAACCCTTATCTTAGGAGGATGTCATGGCGCAACGAAACGAAAGCGCAGGCCAAGGATTTCTGAAGGATTTGGGAGCGGGTTTGACGAGCTGGACAGAGAGATGGATTCCTGATGCCCTCGTGATCGTGTGGGTGCTTACTATCATCACCTTTATCCTGGCGCTGATCTGGGGCAAGGTGGGACTTGGAGGAGCGGTTCAGGCATGGGGGAAGGGCTTCTGGGTCCTTTTGCAGTTCGCCATGCAGATGTGCCTGATCATGATGACCGGCTATATCCTGGCCTGTTCGCCCCCTGTCAGAAGGCTTCTGGACGGGCTTTCCAGCCTGGCGAACCGAGACAAACCGTGGCAGGCCATCGTCGTCATGGCCCTCTTCTCCATGGTGATTGCCTGGATCAACTGGGGCCTGAGCCTTATCGGGAGCGCCATGCTGGCCCTCTACATCGCCAAGAACAATCCCAAGGTGGACTACCGGCTTCTGGTGGCAGCGGCCTACCTCGGGCTTGGATGCACATGGCATGCGGGACTCTCCGCTTCTGCGCCGCTCCTGGTCAATACGCCCGATAATTTCCTGATCAAGGGGGGCTATCTTACCGAAACCATCAGTACGAACGCGACCCTCTTCTCTCCCTTCAATCTCATCCTTCTCATCATTATCATTGTGGTCGTGACCGTTCTCATGGCCCTCATGCACCCGAGTGAGGAAAAGACATTCAAGGTTACCCCCGAACTCATGGATAAACTCAAATTGTACGAGGCCCCCCCAAGGCCCGCAGAATCCAGGGGTTTTTCAGACTGGGCCAACTGGTGGTGGGGGTGGAACGTGCTCGTCGCTGCGGGCGGATTCTGGTGGCTGGGTTCAGAGGTCGCCAAGGTGGGCTTTGCCAAGGCAATCAACCTGAATAATATCAACCTCTTTTTCCTGATGCTGGGCGTCCTGTTTCACTGGCGGCCCTGGAGCTTTCTCAAGGCATCCGAGGACGCGGGAAAGGCCGTTTGGGGCATTGTCATCCAGTTCCCCTTTTATGCCGGGATATTCGGTCTCTTCAAATTCACTGCCCTGGCCACGGTATTTACCAATGCATTCGTGACCGTTTGCAGCGGAGGGACGTTTCTCCTGGTCACCTACTGGTATGCCGGTCTGCTTAACTACCTCATTCCCTCGGGCGGGTCTGAGTGGGCAGTGACGGCGCCCTACCTCCTTCCGGCGGCAAAGGAGTTGGGGATCGCGGCCAACAAGACCGTGATCGCCTATGCCTGGGGCGACATGATGACCGACATGATCCAGCCGTTCTGGGCCATTGCCATGCTGGCCGTGGCCAAACTCAATTTCCGGGACATCATGGGATATTTGATGGTTATCTTCCTGGTGTACTTTGTCATTACGTCTATCGCCTTTCTGATCCTGCCGTGGATCTAAGGGAAGGGCGGCTTTAGGGGTTGCCTTGTTTTTTGGGATGGATTACCCTGGTGGCCGTTCCGGCCTCCAGGGTTTTTTTCGGCCTTGATCCGGGGGGCAACGGTGGCGTGTTATCCAAGCATGAGGACATCCCTATGACTTCCATTCACTACATGTCTGCACGGCAACTGGCGGAGCAGATCCATTCCGGGGCCCTTTCGCCGGTGGAGCTGATAGAAAAGACCCTGGATCGGATCGAGAGGGTGAATCCCTTGATCAATGCCTTTGTGGCCATGCGGGCGGAGGAGGCCATAAAAGAGGCACGGGAACAGGAGGCCCGTATCGCCAGAGGCATGGACCCCGGCCCGCTGGCAGGGATTCCGGTGGGCGTCAAGGACCTGGAAGATGTAAACGGAATGGTCACCAGCTTTGGATCGATCCCCTACAAAGACCATGCGGCGACCCGGGATTCGGTTCAGGTGGCCCGGCTGCGGCGTGCGGGGGCCATTGTCGTGGGCAAGACCAATACTCCGGAATTCGGGTTTACGGGCTTTACAAAAAACCGGCTCCACGGCGTCACCCGGAATCCGTGGGACAGGGAGCGGACCCCCGGCGGGTCCAGCGGGGGGTCGGCCGCGGCCGTTGCGGCCGGCATGGTCCCGTTGGCCACGGGTTCGGATGCGGGAGGGTCCATCCGCATCCCGGCCTGTTATTGCGGGTGCTTCGGCCTGAAGCCCACCTACGGACGGATCCCCTTTGGCCCTGCGAAACGTCTCTACACGACCCGCACCTGGACCCTGGGACCCCTCACCCGGACCGTAGAGGACGCGGCCCTCTACCTGGATTGTGCGGCAGGGGCCCATCCCGC
>JAWOIH010000242.1:0-9065 GCA_046484725.1 Candidatus Desulfacyla sp.
ATCCCAAACAATTTTTCGCAGCCCGATGGTTGTGATATCATCTCTCGGGAAGACAGACTCAGACCTAGGATGTCACGACAACGATGCTTCTTTCAGGAACTGCCGACGTGACCTTACTCATTGATATCACAGGCATTTACCAGGTTGATATATGAGCCACGTCAACGCAAGAGGACCAGGTATCATTGAAACTGCCAGGAAGAACAACTGAACTGCCGCGACCGAAAATGATACCTCAACTATTTCCAGGACGAGGATGTTTGCGATATCCAGAAAGGATGTGGGGTGCAGGTCGTGTATTTTTTTGCCCCAAAGCAAAAAATGTTGTGTTTTTTTTTGCTTTGAGGCAAAATTGTCATCATGCAGCCACCCCGTTATATTCAAGAGATCGTCGAACAGGAGCTTGCAGAGAAAATGGTCTTTCTGACCGGGCCGAGGCAGGTGAAACAAAAAGAAGGGGGGGGTCTGCTCTTGGCTCACCTTGTGAACTGAGCGCAATATGGAAATAGGTCTCGACCGCTATGAATCCAATTTTCTGATGCTTGGCGCCATGTGATGAACCGTGGACGAACCGCGTCATGTGGCGATCTTTCTTATGACAACTTGATTCCATCTGATTCCAAATCGAGCCCCTTATCGAACAATATCGCCTGCCCATAATGCCTGAAGAAACTGTTGATACGGCATGATCCTTATATCCCCTGAGACGCGTTGTGTTCGTTCATTGCAAACGACAAGTGCTTTATTGGGCGAATATGTCTCCGCAAACGTCCTCAAGGGCCGAAGGTCCCTGTTGTCCACGCGGCTTGTGCCCTTCACCTCGATGGCCACCTCTCCCCGGCCTAGAACGAAATCCACTTCCACGCCCGACTTTGTTCTCCAGTAGTGAATATCAAAATCGAGTTCGCTATAGGAATTATAGGCAGTGATTTCCATAAAAATGAAATGCTCAAATGCCTTTCCGAACAATTCTCCCCGTGTTTCCGTCAGACGACGTCCTGTGATGGCCCCAGCCACTCCCACATCAAAAAGATAGAATTTCGGTGCGCGGCTGATCACGCCCCTATCCTGACGTTTCTTAAAAGGCTCGATCATTCTTCCAAGGAGCGTGTCAACGAGTATCTGGTAATACTCTTTCACTGTTTTGGCATCCACCCCGCACTCGCGGGCAATATTGGCGTAATTGGTCAATTCTCCATGAGAATATCCCATGGCGTCAAAGAACCGGGAAAATGCAGGAATATTGCGCGTCAAACCCTCATCAAAGACCTCCTCTTTCAGATAATCCTGTACATAGGCTTTCAACGCCTTCCTGGCATCCTCCTGCAGGTAGTGGCTCGGGATCATGCCGTGATTCAAGGTCCTCAACAGATCGATCTCTCCCAACTCGGCCGTGACAAGCGGGAACATTTCATAGCGCCACGCCCGGCCCCCTAACAGATTGGCTTTGCCTCGCCTCAGCTTTCGGGCGCTCGAACCACAGAGAATAAACTGCAATCCCTTGTCCTCGATCAATGCATGCACCTCATCCAGGATCTGCGGGACCTTTTGAACCTCGTCCAGAATAATCGGGCGATCGAGGAAATGGCTTTCCTGTGCCAGAAGTTGCTGGCGCAACAGGGCAGGATTTTTGGATAACTCGATGAACAGTTCGGTACGAAGAAAGTCGTAAAGGATGCTGTCGGGAAATCTTCTTTTCAGGTAACTCGATTTCCCTGTCTTTCTCGGCCCCCACAAGAACGCGGACTGCCGAGCCGGAAGTTCCATCGTCAATGTTCTCTCAATGTCTTCCATTTATGGATGCCACTCCTGTTTGGTTGAGCTTTTCAGGAGTATAATCCCAAACAGCAGGAAGATCAAGGCAAAACAGCCCTTCTCATCTTTCCTGATGCGTGGCGCCATGTGATGAACCGTGGACGAACCGCGTCATGTGGCGATCTTTCTCATCAGCATTCTGCTGGGAAGGAGGCTGGCGGAAATTGGGCAAGAGTTCGGAAGCAGGAATAAGAGCACTAAAGGGGAGAAGGTGCAGGGAAGCGACGGGAGCGATGGATCACGCCTGACCATCGCTGCTCTTGGCGCCCCTCTTGCCGATGGCGTAGCTCCCGGGCTTGCCCATGAAGGGTAGGGCGATCATCCAGGGGAGGGTGAGACGCGACGCGTCCCGAAACTGGTTCAGCCCGATGGTCATCTGTTCATGACCCTTGGCGGGCTGGGACTTATAGGTGCCGCACAGGCGGTCCCACCAGGGGAGGTTGAAACCGAAATTGGTGTTGGTTTCATTGGGAAAGACCGAATGATGGACCCGGTGCATGTCCGGGGTGACCACCAGGAGCCGCAGCACCCGGTCGATCCCCAAAGGGATAAAGAAATTGCCGTGGTTGAACATAGCCGTCCCATTGAGAAGGATCTCGAAGATGATGACGCCGACCGGAGCTGCCCCCAGCACGGTGATGGCGCCCGCCTTGATTCCCAGGGAAATGATGATCTCGAGCGGATGAAACCGGGTGCCGGTGGTAAGGTCGTAGTCCAGATCCGCATGATGCATCATGTGCAGACGCCACAGCACCGGGACCGCATGAAACATGACGTGCTGCATATAGATGACAAAGTCCAGGATGATGATGGTCAGCACCACCTCGAGCCAGAAGGGCCACTGAATATGATTGAAGATGCCCCACCCCTGATGCCCGATCCATACGGAAACGCCCACTGCGCCCGCGGGAACCAAGAGCCGCAACACAAAGGTGTTGATAAACACAATGCCGATATTCCCGACCCACCGGCTTGCTTTGGAGGTGGTCAGGGCCCGGCGGGGGATGATGAGTTCCACCAGGGCCACGGCCAGGAATATGCCGACAAAAAACGCCATCCGGATGGTCGCCTCATGGGTGGTTACGAACTCTGTCATGTGTTCTCCTCCCGATGAACCCTGCCTGCTTGATCACAGGATCTCGCCCGGCTCGTATCGAGCTGCCTCGGCGTGGCGTTGAATCAGGTCTTCGGCCCTGGCTCGGACCTGCTGGATCTGCTCCTCGGCGTTCCCCACAAAATGCCGGGTCTCCCCCAGGATCTCGTTAAGCCGGGCCTCTGTAATGCCGGCATCCTTGAATACCGCATCATCGGCCAGTCTTCTGGAAAGCCGGGGGGTTGCCCCCTCCTGACGCATGGCCATGGCCTCGGCCACGGCATGTCGCTTGATGACCTCATGGGCGGTCTCCCTCCCCACCCCTGCCTGGACAGCGGTCATGAGGATCTCGGTGCTGGCCAGGAAGGGGAGATATCGCTCCACTTCCCTTTGGATGACGACCGGATAGGCCCCCATGTTGCACAGGACCGTGAGGGCGGTTTCGCACAGTCCGTCCGATGCATACATAGCGTCGGGCATCACGATCCGCCGCACCACCGAGCACGACACATCCCCCTCTTCCCACTGGTCCCCGGCCAGACGGGAGGCGCCGTCCGCATACATCTTGATGAGCGTGGAAAACCCGCAGATCCGCTCCGAACTCCGGGTGTTCATCTTGTGGGGCATGGCGCTCGATCCCACCTGGCCCTCCTTGAAACCTTCGGTCACCAGCTCATAGCCGGACATGAGACGCATCCCCTTGGCAAAATTCTCGCAAGCCGTTCCCATGAAGGCAAGATGGGATAGAAGGGCATAATCCAATGATCGTGGGTAGACCTGCCCGGGGCTGTTCAGCACCCTATCAAAGCCAAGACTTTCCGCCACCATTTTTTCCAGTTTCAGCACCTTCTCGGGGCTCCCGAGGAGGGTGAGCATGTCAAATTGGGTGCCCACCGGACCTTTGATCCCCCGAAGGGGATAGGCATTTAAAAAGACCTCGAAATTCTGGAGATGGACCAGGAGTTCCTCGGCCCACATGGCAAACCGCCTCCCTAACAGGGTGGGCTGTGCGGCCTGATGATGGGTCCGGGCCGTGAGGACGATATCCTGGTATTCCGACGCCCGGTCCAAGAAGTGCCTCAGGACCGATACATAGCGGCCCAGGAGAATCCGGGAGGCCTTCTTGAACTGCATCTGTTCCACATTGTCGGTGAGGTCCCGGCTGGTCATCCCCTTGTGAATCTGTTCCGCCCTGCCCGAGGCCTTGACAAAGGCCTCGATCCTGGCCTTGACATCGTGTTTGGTCTCAAGTTCACGCGCCTTGATGAAGTCCATATCAATATCGCTTTTGGCGGCAGCATAGCCCTCGATCACCTCCGCAGGGATCGCGATCCCCAGGTCTCTCTGGGCCTTCATCACGGCAATCCAGAGTTCCCGCTCGGCCAAAATCCTCCCCTCTTCGGAAAAGATTCGATTGATTTCAGGCCCGGCATAGCGCTGGGACAACACATTGGTATTTGCCATTTCTCACCTCCAGGCCATCGTTTTCATCTTTCAGCTGGATGTATAAGAGATTCGGGACCCTGACCCCGCTCAGCGGGAAACCTGGAACCTCCTAAGCCTTAAGCAGTTAACGACCAACGCTTGTGCAAAACGCACAAGAAACATTCCCTTTGTTTTCTTTGCGAGCCTTGCGCCATTATTTACCCCGCTTGCCTTGTGAAACCGGCTTTTTTGCATCTGTTTCACTGGGTAGCTTCGGCAAATGGTACTGGGGCGAGAGACTCTTTGGTTCCGGCTTGTCCGGGTCAGGAGCATTTGTCGATACTATATCTCGTTTCAATTTTTCGCAACTTCCTTTTGAGTGCCTCATTCCGGTTATCATCGCCCGGCGTGACACGGCTTGTTTCGGATCTTCGTTTTCTCCATGCAAACCCTGACAAATTACTTGACCGTGTCTTGAGTCTTGTTCATTATGATCTTATGGAACGGCTCAAACAGAAATATTTAATCCACAGCAAATACTGAGGTCCAAAAGATGAAATCACTGATCCTGTCCGTATGTATCATGCTGTTTTGCCAGGGAGTTACGGGGTGTTCCAAGGGGCTCCCGCAGGACCGGATTGTGGGACCCGCAACCTATGAAGTTGAGATGGACATTCAGGCAAACGGGTTCAACAGGACGTATCAGATCCACATTCCGCCCGGTGTGCAGGCCGAACACTCTCTCCCCCTTGTTGTGGTGATTCACGGGGCCTTCGATACCGGTCTTGGCATGGAAAAATTCAGTGGATTCAGCAAACTGGCGGATCGCGAGAATTTCTTGGTCCTCTATCCGGACGGTATGGGTCTGTTCGGTTATCTGCAGCACTGGAATGCCGGTCACTGCTGTGGAAAGGCGGCAAAGGACAAGGTGGATGATGTGGGGTTCATCGCCGCAGCCATTGAGGACGCCTGCCGCCGGTTGAACATAGATCAGCGACGCATCTACATCCTGGGTTTTTCAAACGGGGGAATGATGGCCTACCGCTTTGCAGCGGAAAAGACGAACATGCTGGCCGGCGCAGCTTTTCTTGCAGCCTCCATGGGGGGAAGGGCATCGGAAGAAGAACCGGAATGGCGCATTCCTGACCCCCAAAAACCGCTCCCTGTCCTGATCATGCACGGGCTGGAAGACCAGGATGTTCCATATAATGGCGGCATCAGCCCGCGCAGGGGCGGTCAGCGAACCTACTGGTCGGTCCCGGATTGCGTGGATTTCTGGGTAGATCATAATGGATGCAAGGGATCTCCCAATGAGAACCGGTTTCGCCAAGGCCGGGTGATTGTCAAATCATGGGACGACTGCGCTGACGGCGCGGCGGTCTCCCTCTGGCTGATCGAAACCTGGGGCCATGACTGGCCGGGACTTTTTTTCACCGGCAGTCTGCCCGAGGATGACCCTCTGAAGGATTTTGATGCCGCAGAAATCCTCTGGGATTTCTTTGAAAATCACACCGCAACCCATGCCTCATCCAATCCTTGAATCCCAGTTCAAGGTAAGCGGGCAGAGGGATTCCCTTTGACAACGACTGAATCAACTGGGTGTGATTTTTCAAACAGTTACTATCAACCTTTTTTAGGAGGAAATGCCATGAAGAACTTGCTGACTGTATGTTGTGCGTTGGCCGTTGGACTCATGTTGACCGTCTGCCTAAACCCTGTTCATGCCGACAGCTCAGATCTGACCGGTCTCCTGACCAGCCGACTTGGCGTCACCCATACACAGGCTGAAGGCGGGGCGGGCTCCATTTTGGGGTATGCCAAACAAAAGTTGAGCGCCGACGATTTTTCCAAGGTGACAGACGCCATGCCGGAGACGGATTCTCTCATCCAGGCCGCACCCAAGACAAAAGGAGACGGGGGCCTGGCCGGGAAACTCGGCGGGGCCTCATCCCTGCTGGGCGGGAGTGAAAAGACCAGTTCTCTGGCCGGGATGGCCGGTCTATCCGACAGCTTCTCCTCGCTTGGGCTCAATGCGGATATGATCGGGCAGTTCACCCCCATTATCCTGGAATACGCGAAGAGCAAAGGGGGCGATGTGGTGATGTCCCTCCTCAAAGGGGCCTTGCCGTAGCTCCTTGGGAGAACTCTGTTTACCCGAGGAAACCAGGCTTCCATTCATGAAGGCATGTCTCATGCGTATAGGTGAGAGCCGGCTTCTTGTGCCCCTGGTCATAATTGCCGTCGGCACTCTGCAATATAAAATGCTGCCTGTTTCGAGTTTCTGAATTTTTCGAAACAGGAGAGGGCCTCGCTATACTGGCCCAGGTTCATATGGCTCAGACCCAGGCAGATACATAGCTGCTCGTTTTCTGTAAACCGCCGCACCCCCTCGGAGAGGATGCGGATGGATTCGTGGAATGCCCTCTCCTTTTGCCGGATGATCCCCAGACCCAGATAGGCCCTGTCATTGGGGGCGTAACTCAAGGATCGTTCATACAGTCTCGCGGCGGTTTCATCTTTGTTTGGGATCGCATCTGTCCCGGCATAATCCCCGTGACTGAAGGTCATCCCGAGCCGCGATAAAAAATCGGCATGCAGCCCGGAAAATCCTTCCTCGTCCACCAGATCAATGGCATCCACAAAGGAGGGGAGGCTGCCATAGAACTCTGTCCTCAGCTTCCTGCCAAAGGCAAGGATCAATTCCTGATTGAGACGGGGGTCTGTCTCGAAATACATGATATCTTCAACCCGCCTGAGCCAGATATCGTCTGTAACGCCTGTTCGCTTTACAAAATCCGCATAAAGGGCGGTTCCCGGAAAAATATCGAGGATATAGAAGATAACGCCAAGGGGCTTGATCGCATGAATCAGGTCGATGGTCTCCTGGATGGTGTCCCAGTTTTCTCCCGGACATCCATAGATGAAATAGGCCCGGGGCAGGATACCCCACCGAGTCGTCAATGAGAACGCCTTTTGGATCTGCTCGGTCCGGATATTTTTCTGCAGCAGGTCTCTCATTTTCTCTGAACCGCTTTCAACCCCGTAGCTGATCTGGGTACACCCTGCCCGCCGCATCCAGGAGAGGACCTCCTCATCCACATAATTGACGTGTGAGATGGCGGCCCACGAGATTCGGAGGCCCCTGTGGAGGATCTCCCGGCAGATCGCCATCACATGCTCCTTTTTGAGCATGAAGGTGTCGTCCGAGAAATAGAAGAACCCGACCCCCTTCCGGTACAATCGCTCCACCTGATCAACAAAATACCCGGGGGAGTGGAATTTGACCTTGCGCCCCCAGATCCGGGGCGATCCGCAGAAGGTGCAGTTGCCCGGACACCCCCGGGTAGAACTCACATGCTGAAAGGTGAACCAGGCAGCAGGGTCGGGCAACCGGTCCAGATCCCCGATGCGTAACGGTTCCCCGGTCTTGACAACCGCCCCCCGTTTTCTCAGTGCAACCCCTGGGATCTTTTCAATCGACTGCAGGTCATTGGCCTCGATCGCCTCGATCACCTTCAAAAACGCGTACTCGCCCTCCCCTAAGATGCAGAAGTCGATTTCCTTGAAATGTCGCAGAAAGTGATCCCACAGCAAGGTGGCGCCGACCCCGCCGAAGACAATTCTTACCTCTGGATTGATCTGTCTGGCGATCCGCGCGATCTCGATGGCCCCCCACCGGTTGGCATGCAGAACAGAGATGCCGATCACGTCCGGGGCCTTTGCCGCGAGGGTCTCCCGAATACCTTCAGGCGTGTTGTTGATGGTGTGCCAATTCAGTATCTCGCAATCATAATCGTGTTCCCTCAGGACGGCCCCCACATAATAAAGCCCGATGGGAGGGACCTGCACGTCTTCCTCATGGACCCTCTCTTCGAGACAGCAGGGATATATGAGCAGTATTTTCAATCTATTAAAGCCCTATTATCCACCTTCTTAAAAAAATCGGGGAGAGAATTCCTTCTCTTCCACTTGTGAGGGCATCAGGGGTTCCGGGTTTATTGAGATCCCTCAAATGCTTCCTATACGAAGTGGAACCTCTTGTCAAAGAGGTTTTCAAGAATACCGGTTGGAATGTCGAAATTGACGGAGGCCGTAAAAGGTGGTAATCAGAGATCGTTGATGCGATCCGGTTCCGGGGGCGCCTTTGGCAGTTCATGACCCCTGAACCCGTTCCGGAGGGCGTGATTTGTGGACAACCTGAAAATTGCCGCTGTGTGCATGCACTCCATTCCCGGAGATGTTGCCTGCAACCTGGACAAGACAGAGGCCTTGGCATGGGAGGCATCTGCCAACGGGGCTGAGTACGTCTGTTTTCCCGAACTGTCCGTCACCGGCTACATCCAGAATTGCTCCGACCGGATCTATGGGTTTGAGGACATGGAGAAGGTGGTGGATCGGCTGGCCTGGATCGCGAGAAATACGAAAACCATCCTCATGTCCGGTCTTATAGAGGTCGCGGATGAGGGGCATCCCTGCATCACCCAGATCATTGCAGGTCCTGACGGCCTGATTGGCGCCTACCGGAAGACACACCTGGGCCCTACAGAGACGGCTGGGTATTGTCCTGGGGAAAAGATTGAGGTATTCAGGGTCGGAAAGACCACCTTCGGGGTGCAGCTCTGCTACGAGGCCCATTTCCCTGAGATCAGCACCCGGATGGCCCTCATGGGGGCGGATATTGTCTTCATCCCCCTCGGGGAGGCGTGGGGGATGAAGACAATATCCGCCCCCA
>JAWOIH010000255.1:0-2705 GCA_046484725.1 Candidatus Desulfacyla sp.
TACAGGCTTTGGCGTAGTAACCCTTGCCTCTCTGCTTCCGGTGCTGGCGGTATTTGTCCTGAGCCTGTTTTTCCTCGGAACAGCGCCCAGACCCATGTCTGAGACGGATTTCTTTAAACCGGAAAACAGGGCTGTCGCTGAACGTATGTTTGGAGGAAAGAACAATCTGATACGGTATGTCATGGTGGAGGCCGGACCTGAAGGACGGCTTGCGTTTTTTGACGGCAGTCACGATGCGATGTTACAATACGTCGAGGAGGTGTATGAGGATAAGGCAAGGCGCAAGGCCGTTTTTGGAGAGGATATGGAGGCATTGGAGCGGTGGATCGCGCTTCATGGAACTGTTCAGCAGAAGCTCTTCGTTTTCGGCAGTCATGAGAATCTGGAAAAGTTTCTTCTAAAAAATCGTGATGCGGCTGAGGAATTCCGGGCCGTTCATCTTTTGAAGTACAATGCCATCGCAGCGGTCAAGGCTATCGGGTTGTTGACCATTCCTCTCTTTGTCATCCTGTTTTTCATTCTTAGAGAGCGGATGCCTCAGCCCGATGAGATTTTTCTGGGGCTCTTCCTCTGCGTTGTCGGACTCGGTCTCTTCGGCATGGGAATTGAGGTGGGGTTGAACAGACTCGGCACGCAGATAGGCAGTAAGCTTCCTGCTTCTTTCAAGTCCATTCAACTCGTAGAACAACAGGAATCTATCCAGGATTTTGATCCTGCTCTGGTTCACACGGCCATCTCTTCCGACGGCAAAAAGTATTTGTTCTTCTACGTCAAGAAAGGGAATCAATATATCAAAACACCCTATGACCCCAACCGGTATGACCCCAAAACAGGACGATATCATTATATCCCATCCAAAGGGCCTCTTTTCGGGGAGCGAAG
The DNA here is from genome assembly GCA_046484725.1 of Candidatus Desulfacyla sp. Taxonomy (GTDB): domain Bacteria; phylum Desulfobacterota; class DSM-4660; order Desulfatiglandales; family Desulfatiglandaceae; genus AUK324. The sequence goes on from JAWOIH010000255.1 coordinate 883, forward strand.
CGGATTTGCAGGGATTGGCCTTGTTCTTTTCTTTGCCTTTGTCATGGGGTATGGAGCAACCCTTGCCGAACCTGCCCTGAATGCCCTGGGATTGACCGTGGAGGCATTGACCGCCGGGGCCTTTAGAAAATCCCTTTTGATGCAGGCGGTGGCCGTGGGGGTCGGCGGAGGCATCACCCTGGGCGTGGCCAAGATCATCTGGAACGTCCCCCTTGTCTGGCTCCTGGTTCCTCCCTATCTGTTGCTGCTCCTTCTAACTCGATGGTCCACGGAGGAATTTGTGAATATCGCGTGGGACAGTGCAGGCGTCACCACAGGGCCCATCACTGTACCCCTTGTCCTCACCATGGGGCTCGGGATAAGCACCCAGGTGGGAGTAGTGGAAGGTTTCGGCATCTTGGCTGCCGCTTCGGTCTGTCCTATCCTCAGCGTGCTTTCCCTGGGCCTCTACGCTTCCAAAAGGCGAGAGGCGGCCCTGAAGGAATCGATAGCTGTAGCGCCGGGTGGAGAGGGTCGGATATGATGGAGTCACGAAAGGCCTGCCGAATAACTGCATTCCTTCCCAGGAGTTTTTCAAAAGACGTTCTGACTGCCTTGAACGACGTCGGGGTCCACGACATCTGCATGGCGGCCGCCCGATCCCTGGTGATCAAGGCGAAAAAGGGGCTTTCCTTGCTCCTGCCTGGAAGGGATCTGATCGCCGATCCAATGGACCTGATTTTTTTTCTGGGCGGAGAGGCGATGGAAACCTCGCTCTTCAATCTTGTCGTAGAGAAAGGGCATCTGGCCATTCCTGGAATGGGGTCTGTCATCAGCGAAGAGATTGAAGTTCTTTCGGGCGATCTCCTCTACAATGAAGGAAGTGTCCAGTCCTTTGATGCAAATACCATCCCTGTGCATCCGTATGCAGTTACAGGGATCTGTTGCATCGTGCAGAGGGGCCGGGGAGAGGATATCGCCAGAATCGCACTGGATACGGGCACCTGCGTCCCCTCGATCAGTTTCGGAATAGGCACAGGGGTTCGCGACAAAATGGGACTTCTGCGCATCGCCATTCCGGCTGAAAAGGAAATTATTCATGTCTTCAGTTCGGTGTATGAGGCCGGCGGCATTTTAACCATGATGGCGGATGCCGGAGACCTGGAACAGCCGGGTAAGGGTTTCATTTACAGTTATCCCGTGAAAAAGGCGGTGGTCAATACAAAGGTTATCAGAGGAGGTCAGCAGTATGTGGCCAGCATCGAGCAGGTGGTTACCGCGATCGATCACATGAAGGGGGGGGCTGAATGGCGGCGCCGGGTCAGGGGAATAGAAAGGCCTGGCGGAAGAAAGAGAAGCGCTCTTTCGAGACTTATCGAGATCAATCTCCTGTGCGACGGGGGAACCGGTCCGGACCTGGTGAAGGCCGCCATGACGGTCGGGGCAGGGGGGAGCACCACGCAGAGCTTCAGGCATGTCCGTCCATCGGACTCGCCGCTGAACGCCATGAGTCCGATGCGCGAGCTTTGCAGCATCATTGTCGCGGAAGAAGCAATCGAAACCATAGCAGACGCCCTGCAAAAAGCCGGGGCCTTTACGGATCGCTGCCACGGTCAGATCCACTTTCGCCGTGTCCCCAGTGCAGTGACATACAGGAGCAAATAAAGCATGATTGTACGAAATCTAAAAGATAAAGAGGTGTTGGAAACCACTTACCGGGCCCATGGCGGCGGCATCGCCCAGATGATTCTCGACCAGAGAACATTGTTGGAGATCGGCTTTTTTGCCTGTGGCACACTGGAAAAAGGCAAAGAACTTGAAGCCCATGTGGACCCCATGGAAGA
>JAWOIH010000289.1:0-20722 GCA_046484725.1 Candidatus Desulfacyla sp.
CTCCAGGAAAAGGAGATAGAAAAGGTGGGGGACCACACGCCCATCCGAGTGGATGTCAGGATCCTGTCCGCCACCAACAAGGATCTGAACAAACTGATGGCAGAGGAACGTTTCCGGGATGACCTCTATTATCGCATCGGCGTGATCCCGATTTACCTCCCGCCTCTGAGGGATCGGCCTGAGGATATCCCATTGCTGATCGATGCCTTTATCCAGCGCATCCATATCAAAACCCAAAAGCAGATTCAAGGGATTGACAAAGATGCGCTGGGATTGCTCTCCCGTTATGAATGGCCCGGCAATGTCAGGGAGTTGATCAATGTGATCGAATACGCCTTTGTGCTCTGCACCGGAGAAGAGATCCTGCCGAGCCATTTGCCGGTCACCATCATTGGCGGATCTCAATCTTTTTCCGTCGGCAGGCCCGCCGGCCGGTCCCAACGTGACAGCGATGACAGGGAGACCCTATTGGAGGCCTTAAAACAAACCCATGGAAACAAATCTGATGCGGCCCGGTTGCTCGGGATCAGCAGGGTAACGCTTTGGAAACGGCTCAAGGCACACGGCATTCAGGTGGAGAAGACCGTTCAAAGGTAGCATTTTTCTGCCTTTTATGGTATTAAATGACATGGACTTCTCTCGATTCCGCTTCAAACAACATATAACCCACGCCGTCCGGAACAGCGTCGCGTGTCAATGAGAGCCATGGCGCAGGGGGATAACCGCATTCACTGAAACCATTTTTGTCGTGCTGTCTCTTGAATGGACAACATATAAAGGAGATACGACAATGACACAAACCATATCACGAAGAACGTTCCTCAAAGGGGGCCTGGCTGCAGCAGGCGCAGTGGCTGCATCCTCCATACCGCTTCCGGCTACTGTAAGAGGAGGGTCCGGTCAGGAACTGGCCACTCTTATCGACATCCGTAAATGCATCGGGTGCGAGGCATGTGTAGAGGCGTGCAAGGAGGTCAATGCCCCCAAATTCCCTGAACCCAAAAAACCCTTTCCAAAAATGTATCCCAGCCGGGTGAAGGTCTCTGACTGGTCTGACAAAAGGGACGACATGGACCGGCTGACGCCTTATAATTGGGTATTTATCCAAGAGGCCAAGGTGACGGTGAATGGCAAAGAAGAGACCTACACCTTTCCCCGCCGCTGCATGCACTGCCAGAATCCCCCCTGTGCGGATCTCTGCCCGTGGGGGGCCGCCCGAAAACTGAAGAACGGCATCACGCGGATCGATGCGGATATCTGCCTCGGCGGCGCCAAATGTGAGGTTGTGTGCCCCTGGCATATCCCCCAGCGTCAGACCGGCGTCGGGTTGTACCTGGATATTCTCCCCAGCCTGGCCGGAAATGGGGTCATGTATAAGTGCGACCGGTGTTACAACCGGCTGGAGAAAGGAAAACTCCCGGCCTGCATTGAGGTATGCCCGGAAAATGTGCAGAAGATCGGCCCACGGGATGAGATCATCAAAGAGGCCCACGCCATTGCAAAGGAGATCAACGGCTATATCTACGGTGAGAAAGAAAACGGCGGAACCAATACCATCTACGTGTCGCCGGTCCCCTTCGAAGAACTGAATGCATCCATTGAAAAAGGTCCTGGAAGGCCGGGGCTGCAGCCGGTGGAGGATTCCATGGCCCATGCCGACAACCTGGCCAAGGCCATGGTCATCGCCCCGATTGCCGGTATTGCTGCAGCGGCAGGGAAATTTTACGCTGCATCAAAAAAGGCGACCCATTCCGAGGAGGGTAAAAAATGACATCGCGTACCTATGAATCAACGGCCAACAGGAAGTGGCTCAAATGGTCATACATCGGGATATTTATCGTCATGGCCTTTACCGGATTCGGGCAGATGCCCATCTTTAAGCGCTTTTATATCTCTGATATTCCGGGCCTGGGCTGGTCTGCCGACTTCTATGCAACCCACTATGTCCATTATCTGGGGGCGATTCTCCTGTTTGTCCTGATTGCCTATTGCATAACAGATTACCTTATCACCGGTCGATCGGAGTTCAGACTCACCGCTTCGGCCTATGTAAGGATCGTGCTGTTGGCCGGGATTGTCGTCACAGGGATCTTCAGGGTCCTCAAAAACCTGCCGGATGTTGTTTTTTCTCCGGGATTTACCCTGTTCATCGATATCACCCATCTGGGCTTCATGATGGCATATCTTCTGGCAGCCCTTATTTTTCTGATTTTTAAATCCGGATGGACCCAGGGGATTGATGATTGACGATGGTTGATCGTTGATTGGGAAAACCACACATGCGATAAGGCGCAATATGGACTGTAAATATCATCCGGGCCGTGAGGCCTTTGTTCAGTGTCAGAAAATGATGATCGGATACTGCCAGGAGTGTCTTGAAAACTGCGAGGCCTGTACCGACCCCTGCACCTACTGCAAATTCAGGGGCCAATGCATTATCTGGGAGATGTGCCGCAAGAGTAAAAAGAGATACCGGCTCGAGAGAGAGGCGAAGGGAGGGGACCTGAACGACGGAGTCGACCTTTATCCAGATCCTTCTCCCAGAACCGCGTAGACCTCGATCGCCTCGCTTCTTCCCCTGAGGGAGGTCCTCCCCCGGCTGGCCAGGTGGAACCGGTTGGCCGGAAGGAGTTCTTTTGTGACGCCGCTGATCAGGATGTCGGTCCCGAATGTCTTGTTCAAGGACTGTATCCTGGAGGCCGTATTCACCGGGTCTCCCACCATGGCATAGGAAAGCCGGTCCTGGCTCCCCACGCTCCCTGCAAAAACCCTCCCTGTATGGATGCCGATACCGTGGGCCACATACCCGCGCCCCTCCGCCTCCCGCTTTTTGTTCAGCGCTTCGAGCCGGGCCCTCATCTCAAGGGCTGCAAAGACCGCCTTTCCACCATGGCGGGGCACGTCCAGGGGGGCCCCGAAGACCGCCTCGATTTCATCGCCGATATACTGGAGCACAATTCCCTGGTGCGCCCTGATCGCCTGCTCCATCTGGGTAAAGTATTCATTCAGAAAACCAACCACCTCCTTGGGATCCCTCCCTTCCGCAAAGGTGGTGTAGCCCCTCAGGTCACAGAAGAGAATGGTTACATCTTTCAGTTCTCCCTCTAATGATATCTCCCCTTTCAGGACCTTCTGGCTCACCTCAGGCACGTTAGGCACTTCTCTTGCTGTTTGCCGGTCGAGTATCCCGTCCGGTTATGATTCCCTCAGCAGGGAGTAGATCCGCAAAGGGGTATCGATTCCCTTGAGGTGGGCCCACCCCCGGTCAAACACCGGCCACAGGCCCTCGATCATCTCTTTGGTGGTCTCCCCGATGAGGATATCGCCTCCCTGAGCATAATCCGCCAGGCGGGCGGCCAGGTTCGTGACCGGTCCGCTGGCCGTATAGGTCATCCGGGTATCCAGAGATCCCTTGAACGTGCTCATGCCCAGGAGCGCAACGCCCGAATTGATTCCCATGTTAACATTGGTCTCTCCGAACTTCCCGCCGAATTCCCGGTTCAGGGCCAGATTTCTCTCGTGTATGTCAAAAGCGGCCTTCACCGCATTAGAGGCATTGGCCCTGGCGTCATCGTTTTTGAAGATAATCATGAGCCCATCCCCGGCCGTTTCGTTGATGTCGCCGCCCGACCGGTGGATCGGATCGACAAAGCTGGAAAACATCTTTTCCACCAGCTCGTTCACTTCTGTCTCCGGCCGATTTGCACTGAGCCGGGTGTACCCTTCCAAATCCAGGAAAAGGACCGTGACGTCCTTTTTTTTCTTTTCCTGGGTCAACATCTCGGGGTTCTTCTCCACAATCCGTCGCACGGACTGGGGTACAAAGGGTGAGAGATGGGCGAGTTTCTGCGTGATCTCTATCTTTTCCTGTGTGATGGCCCAGTGCCGTTTTGCAGCCATAATCGCATTTCCGGCGATCTCGGAGAGGTCCTGTATCAGATAGAAGTCCTTTCTGCTGAAGCGAGTCCCTGGTCTGGCCACCACACTGATAATGGCCAGTATCTTATCATCCACAAACACCGGGATTGCCGCCTCGGGTCCGATTTTCAGCTCTTCGCCGTCGCGCCTTCGGATGGCTCCGCTGCTGGAGACCACAACCCCCTTTTTCCGGTCTAGGGCCTTCTGGATCGCAGGCCGCTTTCGCTTGCACGAGATACAGTTGACCGGGGTATCATACAGGGCGCATTGAAGGGGACGTGTGTATTTCTGCGCATTTGGGTCCAGCATCAGGATGCACGCCTCCATGGCGATGGGAACCATGTTTCGTGTCTCTTCTCTAAGCAGTTCCAGGATCTCGTTCACCTCCATGGTGGGCGCCAGTCTCTTGGCCACGCGTCGCTGGGCCTCAAACCGCTCCTTATAGTACGGGTTCATTTCAAGCCCTCTTTACAGTTGGGGATCAGAGAGATGTCCGCCTTGGGGAATGAAGAGACGGATAGGTGTTCGGAGGATTCTGCCTCTTCCGGCATCCTTCCATGCATCGCCAATGTTGACAACCCGTTGCGGTCCAGAAGGCGGATACGCCTGCCACTCACTTCAATAAGACCCTGGCCGCTCATCTTTGAAAATATCCGCGAGAGCGTCTCAGGGATCGTCCCTAACAGGCTGGCAAGATGAGACTTTGAGATGCTGAGCCTTATCAGATCCCTTCGCTTATCTTCATCGGCCAGGTATAACAGGTAGGCGGCCAACCGGCCGGGTACCTCCTTGAGAGAAAGGCTCTCTATCTGTACGGTGAACTGACGAAGCCGCATAGAAAGGACCGCGAGCATATTGAGTGCCAGTGAAGGGTTGGCGGCGATGAGATCGACAAATGCGGCTCGAGGGAAAAAGAGGATGCGGGACTCAGAAATGGCTTCAGCGCTTGCAGGAAAATGCCTGCCGGTGAATACCGGGACCTCGCCGAACGGTTCTCCGGGGCCGAAGATATGAAGGATCTGTTCCTTCCCATCCTGGGACACCTTGAATATCTTGACAAGCCCCGTCGCCACCAGATAAAAGCCGTTGCCCTCATCTCCGTCCGAAAAAATGGCCTCACCCTTTTTCAACCGGATATCCTCGGCGATCCCTTCGATCTCTTTGATCTGTGTCTCAGGGAGGCCTTTAAAAAGGAGGGCCGCCTCGATAAATGCCGTCAGGTTCTTTTTCAATGGACCCTTATACCTCCTGATCAGGAAAACGGGGTGAAATTTTCTTGTCCCCTCTCAGAAAGGCCACAGGCAACAGCCTCCCGCGGTGAATTCTCCCTCGCATGCGGCCAGCTGGCCTTTATACAGGGTGGCCCTTTTCTGGACCTTGTCGGCTACCCCCATGAGCCACTGCTTTTTCGTGTATGTCCTTCTGTTAAACCCGCCGCGACCTTCATGATAGGCCAGGTAGAGGTTGCGGGCATTATCCTTTGGGATTCCGCACTGCTGTGCACTCAGGTGACAATACCATCCGACAAAATCAATGGCATCGCCGAAATCATCTCTGTCGGCCCATGAGTTGCCGGAGCACTTCTTGTATTCCTCCCACGTTTCGTCCAGTGCCTGGGCATATCCATAGGCCGAAGAGGGCCGCGGGCCTGGGAAAATCCATAGGCAGGTGGTCCGGGGGGGCTTGGAGTCGCCCACATACTTGGATTCCTGGTGGAGAATGGCCATCATGACGGGGATGGGGATGCCCCACCGCTTGTACGACTCAGCCGCATCTTCATACCAGTCAGAACGTTCCCTGAAAATCTCGCACACATTGTCGAGCCGTTTGGGCGGGGACGTCGTGGCACATCCGTGTAACAGGAAAATCGTAAGAAATCCTGTGAGGATTTTCAATGTCAGCCACTGTGAATTCATGAGCTTTGAACATGGTGTGCGCAATTGGTTAACTCCATTTGTCCCGAACGAGGGAAAGAATCAAACCGTAACCTCTCAGACAGTTAACTCAAAATCTTTGGAACCTTTAACCTCTGAGCCTTTGGGCCCCTCGACGTTTACGACTTGACCTATTGCCAAATGACCTTTACCATATAAGCCTCTGTTTGAAAAGTTCCTTTGTCGCCTTCAGACCCTTATTTTGCAACTTCTACGCAAGAAGCGAACACGTTTTGTTGAGGCTAACCCAATTGATTCATTAGAGAGTGTCATGGGACCCTACGATATCATCATTAAAAACGGCACCCTCCTGACCATGGATGGAAACAATTCAGTTGTTGAAGACGCCCAGGTTTGCGTCACGGGCGACACCATCGCCCGGGTCGGACCCTGCGGCGATGAGGCGTGCGAGGCAAAAACGACGATTGATGTCAAGGGCGGCCTGATCCTCCCCGGTCTAATCAATGGTCACACCCACGCCGCCATGAGCCTGTTCAGGGGGCTGGCCGACGACCTTCCACTCATGGAATGGCTGAACCGCTATATCTTCCCGGCAGAAAAAAGAATCGACGCCCGCTTTGTCTACACGGGAACCCTCCTGGCCTGTGCCGAAATGATCCTTTCCGGCGCCACCACCTTCTGCGACATGTATCTTTTTGAGGATCAGGCGGCCGAGGCCGCGGCAAGGGCCGGGATAAGATGCCTGGCAGGCGAGGTCCTCTATGATTTCCCCTCCCCCAATTACGGGGACCTGGAAAACGGGTTTGCCTATACCGAATCACTGATTCGGAAATGGGAACGTCATCCCCTGATTTCCATCGCTGTGGAACCCCATTCCCTGTTTACGTGCAGCCCGGAGCTTCTCATCCGGGCAAACGAGATCGCCTTGACCCACCATCGGCCCCTTATCATCCATGTGGCTGAAACCCTGGCCGAAATCTCAGAAATCGAACAGCGCTACGGCAAGACGCCCGTTGACCACCTCGAATCTCTGGGCCTCCTGGGACCCCATCTGATAACGGATCATGCCGTACATCTAACCACGAGGGATATGGATCGAATGGCGGAGCGCGGCGTCAGGGTGATACACAACCCCGAGAGCAATATGAAGCTCGCGTCGGGCATCGCCCCCGTGCCCGATCTGCTGGCCCGCGGCGTGACCGTGGGGCTTGGGACCGACGGCTGCGCCTCCAACAACAATCTGGACCTCTTCACCGAGATGGACACGGCGGCCAAGCTCCACAAGGCGCACGCCATGGATCCGACCGTCATGGATGCGGTCACCGTGCTGAGAATGGCCACCATTGAAGGCGCCCGGGCCCTGGGCCTTCAGGATCTCATCGGTTCCATTGAGACGGGCAAAAAGGCGGATATCATCATTGTCGACACACATAAGCCTCATCTGACGCCCATGTACAACCCCTTTTCTCATCTCGTATACGCGGCCCGCGGAAACGACGTCAGCCACGCCGTCATCAACGGTCAGCTTGTCATGGCCGATCGGAAACTGCTCACCCTGGACCTTGAGGAGGTCATGATGAAGGCCAGAGAAAAGGCAATGATGGTCAGAAAGTGGATTGGAATTGAATAATGAAAATTGAATAGGGATGGCGCGATCAGACTTCCAGTAGGGGCTTGTCTGTGATGGCGAGAAAAAATAATTTTGTAGCATTAGGGAGCAGGATGAGGGGCGTTCCCGAGGTGGAGACCCTAAGGGTCAGGCCCAACTTTCTGGATTATACCCCGAGAGAAAGGGACCGCATCCTGACCGCCGACATGGTACTCTTCCCCACCCTCAACTATGCCCAGTTTCTCACCACCTCCGGAAGGAAGATCTTCCCCAGCCTGGAGACCTATCTCTATGCCGACGAAAAGATCAAGCAGACCACCCTCTTTTACATGATGGGAATTCCTCACCCGCACACCCGGGTCTATTACTGCCTCCATCATCAGGACATCCTCAAGGACTTTTCCTTTCCTTTTGTGGCCAAGGTCCCGAGGTGTTCGGCCCGAGGGAGGGGGGTCTTCAGGATCGACAGCGAAGAGGCGCTTGGGGCCTACCTCGCTGTTAACAAGATCGCATATATCCAGGAATACGTGCCCCACGAACGGGACCTGCGGGTGGTTCTGATCAATTATCAGCCAGTGCTGGCCTACTGGCGCATCCCCTCCCCTGGAAACTTCAGGACCAATCTGGCCCAGGGGGGAACGATCGATTTTGACCATATCCCCCGGGAGGGCGTGGAGACGGCCCGCGAAGCTGCCCTCAAATGCAGGTTGAATGATGTGGGGATCGATCTCATCCATTCCCGTGGCCTCTGGCACGTCATGGAAGCCAACATGAAGTATGGACGCACGGGGCTGAGAATAAAAGGGCTGGATCTAAAGGAGATCATCAGGGAGAAGCTTCTGTCAGGGGAACTGGGTTGAAGGCAAAAAACGTAAGGCTGTTGAGCTGCCAAGCTCATCAGCGATTGCGTTATTGGCACTTGCCCCCGCTGATGAGTTATCGGCCAGCATCCAGTACCCAGTAACCAGTATCCAGTAACGAGTAACCAGCAACCCATATGAAACGAATCCTTATCATCTCTCTCCTCATCCTGATCCTTGTCCCCTGCGCTTTCCTGGCCTATTTTTACTACACGGTAAGCCGGGAAGCGGCAACGCATATAGAGCGGGGGGCGATCGGGCAGGTCATCGCCTCTGAAAGCCCGGTCTATTTCGCGGATGGCCGGACCCCCATAGGGGTCTTCTTTGAAATGACCCACAGCAAATACATTCCCTACGAGGAGATGCCCAAGGTATTTGTCAAGGCCCTGATTGCAGCGGAAGACAGAGGTTTCTTCGAACACATGGGGTTTGACATCAAGTCCGTTGTCAGGGCCTTTATTGCCAACATGAGGGCAGGTCGGGTGGTGCAGGGCGGCAGCACCATCACCCAGCAGACTGCCAAGAACATATTCAAACGGGAAAAGCGATCCTACATATCGAAGCTCAGGGAAGTGATGCAGGCCTTCCTCCTGGAAAGGCGGTATTCAAAGGAAGAGATCATAGAGATGTATGCCAACCAGTTCTTTGTAACCGGTTACGGAAAGGGTCTCTGGATTGCAGCCCAGTACTTTTTTGGAAAAGACCCCCGGGACCTCGACCTGGTGGAGGCCGCCTTTATTGCCGGTTCGCTGAAAGGGCCGAACCGGTACAACCCCTTCATCAAAAAGAGCCGGATCGAAAGGGATGAAGCGGTACGGCTGGCCAAGGCCCGGAAGGATTATGTATTGGCCAACATGCGTAAACTCGACTTTATCACCCATGAGGAATACGCCGAGGCATTGAATAGGGAGGTCCCTTTTGAGCAAGGAAAGGTCACCTATCGGTTGAATGTGGTCCTGGACTATATCCGGAATCAACTCGAATCCGATTATTTTAGGGCTATCCTTGAGGAGCAGGGCGTTGACAACATTGCCACGTCCGGGATCAGCATCTACACATCGGTCGACAGGGATATTCAGAATGCGGCCCTCATGAGCCTCCGCAGGCGTCTACCCCTGATGGATGTGGAACTAAACGGCTACAGACCCTGCCGGGAATCGGATCCATGCGGGGAAGTTTTTGAAATGAGAGGAAAAGAAACAGAAGACGGTCTTCCCTTTCTATCTCAAATAACCTCTGTTAACCCCGACAGGGACAATGGGCATTTGGTTGTGGCGTGGGACAATGGCGGCGGGATCATCGATTTCGATGGTTTCAAGGAGGTAGGGGCCGCCTGGTTCAAGGCCAAGGCGGGGAGCTGGGCAGTGTTTGACCGCGCTCAGGTCCCGGCCTTCCTGAAGACATTCCACGTGGGCGACCGAGTGCCGGTTCAGTTTCTGACAAACCCTGATGCGACCCCCGAAGAAGACCCCGGGCCGAAACTGATGCTCACGGCGGTCCCGGAGATGGAAGGAGGGATCGTAGCGCTGCAACGGGGAATGATACGGGCCATGGTCGGTGGCTACTTTGATCGTTATTTCAACCGGGCCGTACATGCAAAGAGGCAGTTGGGCTCCATCTTCAAGCCCATCGTATATACTGCGGCGCTGATGCTCAAATGGAATAACCTCGATCCCCTCAGAAACAGTCGGGGGGTATACCAATTTGAAGGGACATCCTACGTGCCCCGGCCCGATCATGAACCCGAGAGCGACACGGTGTCCATGACATGGGCCGGCGCGAAATCGGAAAACCTGGCAACCGTCTGGCTCCTCTACCACCTCACCGATCACCTCAACATGAGCGAATTCCGCCAGGTGGTCAACCTGGTGGGGCTCGGAAGAGAGGAAAGCGAGTCCTACCTGGCCTACAAGACCCGTATCAGGGACCAATACGGCGTGATCGTTGACAGGGATGCGCTGATGGAGGCGGCCTTTGAAGCGTCCAAACGCCAGGTGAAAACCGATATGATATTTTCAGGCCATGAGTCTGTTCTGGAGGATGTCAACCGTCTCTATTTTGGTCTCGACAACGACACGCCCGATATGGAGGAGCCCGAGGCCCGCCAGGTCCTGAGATACGACTTTCAGAGGTTTCGCCGTCTCGACACGGAGATGCGCACACGGTTTGGGAGAGCTGCACGGATCCTGCGTGAGCATGGCCAGCCAACCGATCCCAGCATCAACCGCCTCCTGTCCGACGACCTCAGCAATTTCTACAGGGTCAGCGAACCGGGAGGAGGGACCCGGATGGTCTACATAGATCATCCCCAACGGCTTGTTCCGGCCACACCGCTGCCGGTCACCCCGGCATGGCTCATCGAAAAAGGGATCCATGACGAGATGGAAAAGGAGGTGTGGATTGACAACCTGATTCCTGCCGGCATACTCGACACACTGGAGAATCACATCCAAACCAACTACCGAAGGCTTCTCACCGGTGACCGCTACAGCCTCGAGATCCTCGCCGGGATCAGAGACTTCAGGACCCTTGTCAATCTCTCTTTTGTGATGTATCTCTCAAAAAAGATCGGCATATCGACTCCCCTGGACCCGGTTCTCTCGTTCCCGCTGGGTCCCAATTCCATCAGCATCATGGAGGCTGCCCTGGCCTATGAAACGCTGACAACAGGAAAGGCCTATCCCCTTTCCCCGCAGGGAGGCACTGCCATGGTCCCGATTATCACAAAAATCGTCGACCGAGAGGGAGAGGTCATCTACAAATTTGACCCCGAGCCTGAAAGGGTCTTGTCCGAGAGGGTATCTGCCCTGACCACCGAGATCCTGAGAAAGGTCATGGAGGTCGGGACCGGACGAAAAGCCAAGGATGCTGTCCGGATGTTCGACATACCCATCCCAACCTTTGGGAAAACAGGGACAGCCAACCGGTTCACCAATTCCAGTTTTGTCGGATTTATACCCGGACGCGATAGGGAAACCAACCTGTTTGACATGGCGGACGGATATGCGATCGCCGCCTATGCCGGTTATGACGACAACCGTCCTATGAAGGGGAAGCACATGGAGATATACGGATCATCCGGTGCCCTCCCCCTCTGGGTCGACACAGCCAACGCCATCATCAGCGCCCCTGAGTTTCAGAAGGGGTTAGAGCCCGCCGATCTGGTGTTCAGCAGCCCATTGGCGGGGCCTGTGGCCGGACAGGACGGTTTACGCAGCGTGCCGGTTTCACCCGTGACCGGGCTTCCATTAAGCCCACGCGAAACGCGGGGTGCTTCCCCGGGACCTGCCGTTATAACGGAGGCAGAGCTCCAAGGAGAAACGTGGAAGCTCAAAAGGGAATTCGAGCCGTTTTGACGCATCTTGACAAGGCCCCATCGTCCCCGAGCAGAAAAACGGGAGCGCGTTAACCCTTATCAGTGAATCGTTATCAGGAAGAATCACAAACCGACACCCGATACCCCATAATTGTTCTTGAGCTATTTTTATAGTAAATGCTCATGATGAAGGATTCGTAACGGCCGCGGAGCGAGATGTCCCCTGTGAGTATCGTCCTCGCCGAGAATATTGAGACTGAAAGCCTCTCTCGCACGAAGAAACAGATCTTTGACCTGTTCATGTTATTCGTTTTATTCGTGGTTAAAAACATATTTTCATGGTAAAGGAATGGCATGAGATTACTGAGCACACTTCTATTGATTTTTTTTGGGGTATGGGTCACGGGGTGCGCTGCCCCCCCGAAAAGCCGGGTTCCGGTTGCGCCGGAGACCGTAGAACACTCGGACCTTCTGATCAACGACACGATGATTGATCAAAAGATCCGTTTCATGGAAGGGATACTGGCAAACAGGGACTTGTCAGGGGAAGACCGGGAAACCGCGACAGCGGTGCTCCACGCCTATAAACAGCTCAAGGAATCGGCCTCCGCTCGTCTCGCGGAAAAGGACTATCAACGGCTCATTCTCTCTCTATTCAGGGCCGTGAGTCTGATGGATGAGGCATACTATGGTGAAAAGGAGGCCGCTCGGTACGATGCGCGGGCCTTTGCCCTCTTCGCTGAGAAACGGCAGGCCATCATCGCCCTTTATTTGAAACGGGATTTCAAAGGGGTCCTTAAAGAGGCGCTCGAACTCAAAAATATCTTTGGACCGGATGCCCTGACCGGTGAGATGGGCCTCCTGTTTGCCCTGTCCCTGGCAGAGGAAGGAGATCTGAAACAGGCCATCGAGGTGGGGGAGGCGATTGCGGATGAGCTTGACCGGTTCCCCGATGTAATGAAGCTCCGCTCAGAGATGGCCCGGTGGCAAATTGCATTGGGTAAGGAAGACAGGGCGCTTCGGACCTATGAGAGGCTGACCGACAATCAGGATGAGCGGTCTGCCCTTGTTCAGGAGGTCGGCAGGCAGATCCGTGCAGCCGAAAAGGACGGGCCCACCGATCGGCCTGACATCGCTGAGTCCACACCGGGCGGGGGGCCTGACGACCTCTGGCAAGAGGGTGGGTACACTATGGACCAGCTTCTCCAAAAGGTGCGTTCACTGGTCCAGGGGCATGCCTACAGCAGGGCACGGGTCCTCATCCTGAGAGAACGGTTACGGTTGGGGGAAGGCCCTGAAAACGAGCTGCTGGACAGGGAGTTGGAAAAGATCGATCAGCACGAGGCGGAATTCCAGGCGCAGGAGCAGATGAGAGACGACCCCCTGAAGGAGACCCAGGAAACGGCCAGACAGATGATCGAGAAAGAGGACTATGAAGCGGCCATCGGTGAATTCACCAAGGTGGAAGCGTCCCAGGAACTCGATGCTGAATCACGTGAATTGAAGGAACGCGCGGTGGAAAGCCTGATCAACAAAGAAAGGAACCGGGCCGCGGAACTCTTTCTGGCAGCGAAGAAGGCCAGCGACCCTTCCAAAAAGAAGGAACTCCTTGATTCAGCCTACGCCATACTGAAGACCCTTATCGACAAGTATCCGTCATCCCCCCTGAATCAAAAGCTCAAATCCCATATTTCCATCGTACAGAACGAGCTGGATAGGCTGAAATAGACTTGAATCAATCTGCTCGTTAGGTCATTGAAAATCCCTTCTTTCTGGCATACCCATATAAAAAATCTGCCATTTTTTTTCTTGATTCGTTTCCTGTTTGGGAGTAGAAGATTTTTCTGGATTTTAGGTCAAACCCTCTGATGAAACCCTGCCGAAGGGGTATGGAAACATCCGATTTTAGGACGTCTTTGCCTCCAATCCCGGAATCTGAACGCAAGCGAAACAGGGGCAATGATAGGACTGGAAGGCTTTTAGATAGCAAATACAAAGGGTTGTCTTTGTTAAAATTATGCCGATATCAAACGCTAAGCCACATCGTGCCCTGATAGACGGTCGATACGTCTTCTTTCAGGAGTTTCTGAAACACCCGCTTGAGATAGGGTCCATCATTCCGAGTTCTCGTTTCCTTGAACGCCGCATTGTGGCGACGGCGAGGGTCCGTTCTGCCAGGACCATCGTAGAACTGGGGCCTGGCATTGGAGGAACGACCCGAGCTATACTGCGCGCAATGGCGCCGGAAGCCAGGCTCCTAACCGTTGAAATTAATCCAAATTTTCATGCCTTGGTGAGTTCCTTGAAGGATGATCGGCTCATTGCTCACTTTGGCAGTGCTCGCGGGCTGAAAGAGATCCTTCAAATGTATGGTCTCAGGGCCCCGGAGGCCGTCGTTTCCGGCATCCCGTTTTCCACCATGCGTAACGGTTTGGGATCTCAGATTATGGAGGCGATCTCCTTAGCCCTCGCCCCTGGGGGATGTTTCGTGGCATACCAGGTGAGCAATCAGGTCGCTTCCGTGTGCCAACCGTTTTTGGGACCAGGGCGCATGGAGGTGGAATTGTTCAACATACCGCCGGTACGGGTGTATCGATGGGAGAAAAATGGGTCAGGCTTTTGACCTCGGGCAACAGGCCTCTCCGAGCACACCCCCTTATCCTTTCAAACACAATCTCTCAACAAACGGATCCAGGTCTTCAGGGCAGGTGATGGGGTGAATCTCATATCCGTCAAATGCGGTCAGATCTGCGCAGGCGGTTTCGCACCCCTGGACAGCAACCACCAGATCAAAACACCCAGCGTCAGAAGACGCCCACTCCACGATCCCGCTCAAATGCGCTTTCATCTCTTCCACTAGGGCGACCCGGTCGTAATTGGGATTGCATCCCCCGCAGTACTTGATTCGAACCCGCGGTTTCACCCGCTACTCCTCGATGCCGCAGAGTTTTTTAGCAGCCTTCTGTTTCTCTGCCAGGTTCACCCGACGGGAGATCATGATCCGCTGGGCCTGGGGCGACCCTGCGCCGTGCATGGATTCGGTCAAATAGCCCACTGCGGCCGTGCCCAGGGTCAGGTTTTCGATCAGCCGAAGGATGCGCATCCGGTCCTCGGTGTCCACACCGGGATTGGCCTTGAAGTATTTATCGATCCATTTCCCGGTATCAGGAGAACGCAGATCCTTTTCCGAAGGGAGGGTGACCATCAGCCCGCCGGCAATATCCTGTGCCAGGCGGGAAAGTTCAAAGGGAAACCGGGTGACATTATGCTTGTGCACATTGGCCAGGAGGATATTCACGCAATAGGTCCCGCTCGGTTCCTTGTGGCCTTCTGAGGCGCAGGCAATGCATCCGCAGTAGAGGGTCTCGTTCAAGTGGTTCATCTCAACGATCTTGTCGCGAATATGAGATGCCTTATCAGCCCCGTTGTACTCCGCAGCGGTCTGGGCCGCGCCGATCAGGACATCCCCCACCCCCACCTTGCAGGCGTAACTCTGCCGGTGATAGGCGGCGAATGTCTCCACAAGCTGCCCGGCAAAGTCATATTCCCGGTACATGAAGACCCGGTCCCAGGGCACAAAGACATTGTCAAAAATCACCAGGGCCTCATGGCCGCCGAAAAGGATATTCCCTTGATCCATGGAGCCCCCTTCCAGTTTCCGGGTGTCGCAGGACTGACGGCCCATGATATAGGTGATCCCCTCCGCGTCGCTCGGCAAGGCAAAGGAGACCGCATAATCCGCGTCTTCCTTGCGCATGGACAGGGTGGGCATGACCACGATCTCATGGGAATTGACCGCACCGGTCTGATGGGCCTTGGCCCCCCGGACCACAATGCCGTCTTTCCGTTCCTCGACCACGCGCAGGAACGCGTCCGGGTCGGGCTGCTGGTGGGGGGAGAGCCCCCGGTGGCCCTTGGGATCTGTCATGGCGCCGTCCACCATCAGGTCGTTCTCCTGAATATACTCCAGATATTTTAGAAATCGGGGGTAGTATGTGGTGCCGTGTTTGCCGTCGATATTGTAGGTGACGATGGAGAGGGCATTTAAGGTATCCATGCCCACGCATCGCTGAAAACAACACCCGGTCTCGCGGCCCAGGAGCCTCCCCATCTTGCTCTTCTTGACCAGATCGCTAACATTCTGGTGGATATGGGTGAACCGGTTGATCTTCTTTCCGGTGATATGGGATGTGGCCGTCATCAGGTCTTCGTGTTCAGGCGAATGGGCCAGCGCGTAGGTCTTTGCCACCGCATTCATGGAAGGTCGAATGATCGGGTTGTCCACCACATTCTCTATCCTCTCACCGAACATATACACCTGTAGGTTTAACCTCCTGAGACTCTCCTCATACGCCTCTGCCGTCATCATAGCCATTGGATATCCCTCCTGTCGGTTCAACCCGTTGATTCATCGTTCCGGTTTTCGTCACACAGGGGCACAGAGATCAGAGAATAAACCATTAAACCGTTTACTCCGGAGCGCCCCGCTTCTCTTTATCTTTGCGTCGGGCCATGTGGATTCCGGCCTGTCAGGGCCAAAATTGCCCTATGCTCTTTGAAGGATCACGGCGGTTCCCATGCCCCCGCCCGCGCACAGGGTCGCCAATCCTCTCTTGGCATCCCTTTTTTCCATCTCGAAAAGGAGCGTCGTCATGATCCGGGTCCCCGTACACCCCACCGGATGCCCCAGGGCGATGCCGCTGCCGTTGACATTGGTGATCTCCCGGTTCAACCCCATCTCCTTTTCGCAGGCCAAATACTGGGCCGCAAAGGCCTCGTTGACCTCGATCAATTCCATCTGGTCCAGTTTCAGCCCGGCCTTTTTTAGCGCCTTCTCCGTGGCATGGACCGGACCGATCCCCATGATATCCGGATCCACCCCCACGGTCGCGGTCGACACGATCCTCGCCATGACGGGCACCTCCAGTTCCCTCGCCTTTTTCTCCGACATAATCAACACACCGGAAGCCCCGTCATTGATGCCCGAGGCGTTGCCGGCCGTGACGGTTCCGTCTTCTTTAAAGGCGGGCTTCAGGACGGAAAGCCCCTCCAGGGTGGCATCGCGCCGGGGATGTTCATCCGTATCAAATAGAACGACCTGCTTTCTCTCCTTTACCTTCAACGGAAGGATTTCATCCCTAAACCGGCCCTCGTCAATAGCCCGGATCGCCCGCTGATGACTTAAAAGGGAAAAGGCGTCCTGGTCCTGCCGGCTGATGCCGAATTTCTCGGCCAGGTTCTCGGCCGTGATCCCCATGGCCGGCCCGATGCCGAGGCTGGTCAGGGAATCCCACATGGAGTCCCGCATCTCCGCATGTCCCAGCCTCGATCCCCACCGCATCTTTTCCACGGTGT
Source organism: Candidatus Desulfacyla sp. (assembly GCA_046484725.1). Lineage (GTDB taxonomy): Bacteria > Desulfobacterota > DSM-4660 > Desulfatiglandales > Desulfatiglandaceae > AUK324. The sequence continues at coordinate 16,954 of JAWOIH010000289.1, forward strand.
AGGACGCATTGCTCATGCTGTCGGTCCCGCCCGCCAGGATCACATCCGCCTCCCCGCACCGGATCTGATAGTATCCCATCTGCACCGCGGACATGGAGGATGTGCAGTTGCGGTGCACTGTGATCCCGGGCACGGATATGGGGATCCCCGACTTCACTGCAGCCACCCGGGCCAGGTTGTTCTCCAGATAGGTCTTCTGATAATTACACCCCCAGATCACATCGTCGATCGATTCGGGATCGACATTGGCCCGTCTCATCACCTCCTGCATCACGGGAATGGTCAGATCCAGGGCGCCGAGCCCCCTGAGCCCCCCGCCGTGTTTGCCTATGGCCGTCCTGCATGCACTGACAATTACCACGTCTTCCATATCATTAACTCCTGAACAGGTTTAATTCTCGATAGACTTCCGTCTATTTACCCAATTAAGAACGACATCATTGACGCATACCCGCTCACCCTGATTTCCATCCCGAACACCGGTTGCCCTCCATTCTCAGCCCGCGTTAGTTGATTGAGACGTCCGCCTTGCCAAGAAAAACGTGGCATGCGGATTTTATGTCATCTCCATGAACGGTTTTTTCTTGACAAAGAGATGTTTATCACCTACAAAAATGCAATGTCAACCATTAATGATCATTCATTAACTTCTTTAGGAAATCCAAACAACATAATTTATTGATTTGTTTAATTTATTCTCCCATCTGAGTCAGCGAAAAAAGTAAAGCAATTTGGAATGAAATCAAAATCCATATTTGGTCCGAAGAAATCCAGACTCCTGTCCAAGGCCAGGCCGCTCTTTTGGCAAAAGGGCTATCATGGGACCAGCATGAAGGACATTGCCCAGGCATCCGGGTGCAAGTCGCCGAATCTCTATAATTTCTTTTCGAGCAAGGAAGAGATCCTCTTTGAAGTGCTTCGAGAGGAAATGGAGCAGATCCTTTCCCCTATCCGGCACTTGGAGGAAGATGAGTCAACCCATCCGACAGATCAGCTCCGCATGCTCATCCAGAGTCATCTGAAGATAACCCTGAGCTACAGGAGATCTGCAAAATTGCTCTTCGATGTGGAAATTGAGCACCTTTCACGGGAGAAGCGAGAAGAGATCAAATCCATGCGGGATAGTTATGACCGGATCATCCGCAGAATCATTCGCAGAGGCAGGGAAAGGGGTTGCTTTTCAAATGTGGATGAGAAGTTGGCCGGGTTCATGATCGCTTCCATGATCACGCGCACAAGGATCTGGTTTCACCCCAAGAAGGGGGTATCCGTTGACGCGCTTGGGGAATTTATCTATCAATTTGTCCTTGAGGGGCTGGGAAAGCGCGGCTGCTGACAGCAAGCGGGGAGTGAGTCCTGGGTGTTGATGCAGACGCCACAAGAAAAATGTCCTTTTGAACAGAGGGCCACAGTATAGAAGGGGAGGTTTTTGCCGTGGAAAAAATCTGGATGAAAAACTGGCCTTCAGGCGTGCCCATGGACCTGAATTATGTTCATGGAGAACGCCCCATCTTCTCCTATCTGAGCAAATACGCACAGGTACACCCAGAGAAGCTGGCCATCTACTATTACGGTCATGAGATAACCTACGGTCAGCTGGATGATAAGACAGACCGTTTTGCGTCTTTCTTAATCAAGAGCGGTGTTCGTAAGGGGGACCGCGTCGCACTCTATCTTCAAAACTGCCCCTCCTACGTGATCTGCCAGTTGGGCGCACACAAGGCAGGGGCGATCGTTGTCCCCTGCGGGCCCATGGCCAAGGCCTGGGAACTTGAGCATTTACTTAACGGTACAGGCGCCGAAACCATTGTTTGCCTGGACGAACTCTATCCGAATGTGGAAGAGATCCTTTCAAAAACAAGCCTTCGGCGTGTGGTCGTGACACGATACGCCGATTTCCTCCCCGACAAGCCCTCGCTCCCCATCCATGAGGCCATGCAGACCCCAAAAGTCGCCTGTAAGGGTGCAATGGAATTGAAGGAGGTCCTGCAAAACCATGAGGGTGGGTTCACCCCCCCAGACATAGCCATGGATGATGTCTGCCTCCTCCAATTCACAAGCGGTACCACAGGGCTGCCTAAGGGGGCCATGCTCACTCACAAGAATCAGCTCTTCAAATCAGCCTGCCAGGCCCAGGTTTACAAGTATGCACCGGACGACATCATGCTTACGGCCATGCCCATCTATCACATTGCGGGCATGCTGTGGGGGATGACCACGGCGCTCTATATCGGCTGCTCCATGGCCCTGCTGGCGCGATTTGACGCAAAGGCCATGGCGATGGCCATCAGCAGAAAAAGATGCACCAAGATGTACGGGACGGTATCCATGAACGTGGACGTGCTGAATCTGCCGGATATCGCCTCTTATGACCTAACCTCCATGAGGATCAATCCGTGCACGAGTTTCGGCATCTTTCTGACACAGGAGGTGGCCGACGAATGGCAAAAGGTGACCCAGGGAGGGGTTCTTGTGGAAGCGGCCTATGGCTTGAGCGAGACGCATACCGGCGACACCTTCAGCCCTTTGGACAAGCCAAGGATCGGAAGCACAGGAATACCCAACTATGACACGGACATTCGGATCGTTGACTTTGACGATCCAGGCAAGGAGCTGGACGTGGACCAGGTGGGGGAAATCACGGTCAAGAGCCCGGCCGTTTTTAAGGGCTACTGGGAAAGGCCCGCTGAGACACAAGAGGCCTTGCGGAATGGCCGTCTCTATACGGGCGATATGGGCAGATTTGACAAAGACGGGTACATGTACTTCCTGGGCAGAAAGAAAGAAATGATCAAATCCTCCGGGTATGCCATTGCACCTGAGGAGGTCGAGGGGTATTTGATGCGGCACCCTGCCGTGGACCAGGCCGCCTGCATTCCGGTTCCCGACGCCAGGAAAGAGGAGGTGGTAAAGGCCTTCATTGTTCTAAATCCTGATTTCGTGGGGCAAATAGCGGATCAGGACTTGATCGACTGGGCCAGGGAAAAGATGTCGGCCTATAAGTATCCCAGATTTATTGAATTCGTAACGGAACTCCCCAAAAGCACCAGCGGAAAGCTGTTGAGGCGCATCCTGAGAGAGAGGGAGAAGTCCAAGTTATAGAAAATGGCGTCCGGCGATACGCTGGAGGTCAACGGCAGTGTCTGCAAGCCTTTTATTGCGGCCCCAGGAGGGTCGATGGTATAAGCGGATCCGAAAGGAGGTGAATTGGACTATTACATCAACAAACCACATTCATTGGGAGGGCCAAGATGAAAAATCAAAAGAAGACACATAGGTTAGTCGACAGTTCCATTTCCAGAAGAGATTTCATCAAAAAGACAGGTTTTATCGCAGGTGGCGTTGTCGGTGCATCGCTCTTTGACCCCTTTGGGACCCCCTTCATTTTTGCAAAGGCCAAGGAGCCCATAAAGATCGGTTTTTGCGAAGTGCTGACCGGGCTTTTCGGGAGCATCGGAAACGCTGAAGTCGCGGGGGCAAGGCTTGCCGAGAAGCACATCAATGCCAATGGGGGCATTATGGGCAGGCCCCTGAAGGTGATCATTGAGGACACCCAGTGCAAGGCCCAGGATGCGGCCCGGGTGGCCCAGCGATTGATCCTTGACGAAGGAATTATTGCACTGCACGGGGAGACCTGCACCGGGGTTACATCGGTGCTGTCCGAGGTGGCTAAGAAAAATGGCATCATCCACTGGGACTACGAGGTCGACGGCACCTCCGTTTATAAGGCCATGCACAAGCTGGATTTCCGCCTGGGAGACGACGGTCC